>NZ_JAYRPA010000026.1:0-1189 GCF_041911375.1 Brevundimonas sp.
CAAGGACCAGGCAGTCGTCGACTTCCTCGAAGGCGAGGCGGAAGTCGTCCGCATGCGCGACGACATCCAGCGCTTCATCGCCACCTGGCTGCCGGCCTACATCCGCGACAATCGCAACTACCTGACGGTGGCCATCGGCTGCACCGGCGGCCAGCACCGTTCGGTCTATCTGGCCGAGTGGCTGGGCCGCGCCTTCCGCGACCAGGCGCACGTGCTGATCCGCCACCGCACGCTGGCCGGCGGCTGATGTACTGGCTGGCCCTGCTGCGCCCCGGCGACTGGCTGGTGATGGCCGGCGGCGCCGCGCTGGTCGGCCTCAGCCTGCCGCTGCTCTGGCAGGGCGGCTTCGCCGAGCGCGCCATCATCCGCCAGAACGGCCAGGTCTACGCCGAGGCCGACCTGCATAGCCGGCGCGATTTCGCGGTGCCGGGACCGCTCGGCACGACCCTCATCGCCATCGAGCCGGGCCGCGCCCGCGTCGTCGCCGACCCCGGCCCGCGCCAGTATTGCGTGCGCCAGGGCTGGCTGCGGCGCCCCGGCGAAATCGCCATCTGCGCCCCCAACCGCGTCAGCCTGCAGATCGCCGGGCGGACCCGCGCCTATGACAGCCTCAGTTACTGAACTGACCGTCACCGCCGAGGACCGCCGCGTCGCCTGGCTGGCGACCGCGGCGGTCGCCCTGTCGCTGGTCGATGCGGCGATTCCCAGCCCGCTGCCCGGCGTCAAGCCCGGCCTCGCCAACATCGTCACCCTGGTCGTCCTGCAGCGCTACGGCTGGGCGACGGCGGTCTGGGTCAGCGGCCTGCGCGTGCTGGCCGGCAGCCTGCTGCTCGGCTATTTTCTCGCCCCCGGTTTTTTCCTGTCGCTGACCGGCACGGCGTTCAGCCTGGCGACGCTCGGCCTCGCCCGTCATCTGCCGGCGCGCTGGTTCGGCCCGGTCAGCCTCAGCATCCTCGCCGCCTTCGCCCACATCGGCGGGCAGTTACTACTCGCCCGGGCGTGGCTGATCCCGCACGACGGCGTGTTCCTGCTGACCCCGGTCTTCGCCGCCGCGGCGCTGGTTTTCGGCACCCTCAACGGGCTGATCGCGGCTAAACTGCTAATGGAACCTTCCGCCGCCGCCACCCACCGATGACCAAGACGATCTGCCTCGCCCTGACCGGCGCCTCCGGCATGCCCTACGGCCTGC
>NZ_JAYRPA010000027.1:0-1857 GCF_041911375.1 Brevundimonas sp.
GCAGAATGACCCGATCGACATTCCGCGCATGGTCGCCCGGCTGTTGAACGAAGACCTCGACCTCGTCGCCGGCTGGCGGCAGAACCGCCAGGACGGGCTGTTCCTGCGTAAGATCCCGTCGAAGATCGCCAACAAGCTGATCGCCCGCATGACCGGCGTCAAGCTGCGTGATTACGGCTGCAGCCTCAAGGCCTTCCGGGGTAGCGTCATCAAGAGCGTGCGCCTCTATGGCGAGATGCACCGCTTCATCCCGGCCTGGCTGGCCACCGTGACGACGCCGCGCCGCATCGCCCAGGAACCGACGACCCACCACGCGCGCACCGCCGGCGTCTCGAAATACGGCATTTCGCGCACCTTCCGCGTCATCCTCGACCTCATCGCGGTGTATTTCTTCATGCGCTTCCGCGCCCGCCCCGGCCATTTCTTTGGCGGCATCGGCCTCGGTCTGACGGCACTCTCCGGCCTGGTGCTGGCCTGGCTGGCGTGGGTCAAGTTCGGCCTCGGCAACCCGATCGGCGGCCGCCCGGCGCTGATCGTCGGCATCGGCGGCCTGATCGCCGGCGTCCATTTCATCACCACCGGCGTGCTCGCCGAACTGCTCGCCCGCATCTACTTCGAGTCCGGCACCATCCGCTCCTATTCGGCGCGCCCGGAGACCCCGCTGGCCGCCGACGAAGGCTGGCACAAGCCGGCGTGACGGCTGTTGCGGTCGACGCCGGAATTTACGAGAAATCCGGCGGCAAAATCCTGCTCGGCCTGACGGCCCTCCTGCTCGCCTGGCGCTTCTGGGTCATCCCGCACATGGGCGTCACGCTCTACGTCGACGAGGCGCAATACTGGACCTGGGCGCAGCACCTCGATTGGGGCTATTTCTCCAAGCCGCCCGGCGTCGCGGCGCTGATCGCCCTGTCCACCGCGCTGTTCGGCGACGGCCTGCTCGGCGTCAAGGCGCTGGCCATGCTCTGCTACCCGCTCGCCGCCGCCGCCTGCTGGGCCATCGCCCGCCGCCTCTACGACGCGCGCGTCGCCTTCTGGTCGGCACTGGCCGTGCTGACCCTGCCGATCTTCGCCTGGCTCGGCCTCTTCGTCTCGACCGACGCCCTGCTCACCCTGTTCTGGGCGCTGGCGCTGTGGGCCTACCTGCGTGCGCTGGACAGCGACGCCTGGGGCGACTGGCTGCTGCTCGGCGCCATCTGCGGCCTCGGCCTGCTCTCCAAATACACGATGGCCGCCTGGCTGGGTGCCGCCTTCCTGCACCTGCTGGCCTTCCACCGCCGCCGCCTGGCGTCGCCCAAACCCTGGCTGGCCGCCGGGCTGGCGCTGCTCATCCTCGGACCGAACCTGGGGTGGAACGTCGCCCACGATTTCCCGACCCTGAAGCACACCGCTGACATCACCGTGAACCGCAAGGCCGGCGGCGGCCTGAAGGCGCTCGGCGAATTCTGGGCGGCGCAATGGGGCGCCTTCGGACCGGTGCTCGGCAGCGTTTTTTTCATCCTGCTCTTTCAGGTGCGCAAGAGCTGGTCCGACGAGCGCACGCGGCTCCTGCTGTGGTTCGCCCTGCCGCTGTGGGCGGTCGTCTCGGCGCAGGCCTTCAAGAGCACGGCCAACGCCAACTGGGCGGCGCCGGCCTTCGCGCCGGCCGCCATCGCCGTCGTCGCCTGGCTGCTGCAGCGCGGCAGGCAGCGGCTGCTGATCGCCGGCATCGCGCTCAACATCGCCCTGATCGGCGTCGCCTACCACTGGCCGCTGGTGCTTGCTGCGGTCGACGGGCAAAAACAGGCAAAAATGAATTTCTACGCCCGCGCCCAGGGCTGGGACGACCTCGGCCGGCAACTGACGCCGCTGCTGCAGGCC
>NZ_JAYRPA010000028.1:0-10968 GCF_041911375.1 Brevundimonas sp.
CCGGCGGCGGCGCGACGCCGCCCCGAGGCGACCGGCTGAACGCGCTGATGACGCGCCTGAGCAAGGGCGAGCGGTTCACCGCGACGCTGGCCGGCGCCCGGATCCAGGCGGACGAGGGCGCGGTTCTTGTGATGCGCGAGACGGGGGAACTGCGTCGCCGCCCGCCGCCGCCCCTGCGGTTGACGCCCGGCGAGGAGCGGACGTGGGACGGCCGCTTCGCCTTTCGGACCCAGGCGGCGGGCTGGACGGTGGTTCCGGCGCTGGGCCTTCTGGCCGCCCTGTCGCCGCAGGATCGCGCCCGCCTCGGCCGCCTGCCCGCCGCGGCGCGCGGCGCGGCGCCGGTCCTGATCCGGGACGATGCGTCCGGGCCGGTTCTTGCAGACGAGGCCGTTCGGCGCCGCGATCTCGTCCCGGAACGGCTCGCCCTGGCGCTGGACGAAACGACGCACGAAGACGATCTGACCCGCGCCCGATGGCGTAACGCCGTGGAACGACCTATTTTCACGGACATGACATTCAGACCGGAACCCCAAGGCGGGGCGCCGGACGACCGAGGACACTCATGAACCTTCGCAATCTGGCGATCACCGGCATGATCCTTCTGGCCATGCTGGCCTTCTACGCCTTCGTGTCGCAGGGCGGCGCCATGTCCGGCGCCGCCGCGCCGGGCGGTTCCGGCCGGCCCGAGGCCGTGACCTATTCGCAGCTGCTGCAACAGGTGGAGGCCGGACAGGTCAAGGAGGCGACCATCCGTGGCGAGGACGTCACCGGCGTCTACAAGGACGACCGCCGTTTCACCGCCGTGACCGTGACTCCCAGCACCCAGCTGGTCGACGCCATGATGGCCGCCGGCGTCAACGTCGACGCCAAGAGCACGCGCCAGTCCTGGTGGGCCAGCCTGCTGATCGGCATCCTGCCCATCGCCCTGCTGGTCGGGGTGTGGATCTTCTTCATGCGCCAGATGCAGGGCGGAGCGCGCGGAGCCATGGGATTCGGCAAGTCCAAGGCCAAGCTGCTGACCGAGCACAAGGGCCGCAAGACCTTTGACGACGTCGCCGGCGTGGACGAGGCCAAGGACGAGCTGCAGGAGGTCGTCGACTTCCTGAAGGATCCGGGCAAGTTCCAGCGTCTGGGCGGCAAGATCCCCAAGGGCGCCCTGCTGGTCGGCCCTCCCGGCACCGGCAAGACGCTGCTGGCGCGGGCGGTCGCGGGCGAGGCGGGCGTGCCCTTCTTCTCGATCTCGGGCTCTGACTTCGTCGAAATGTTCGTCGGCGTCGGCGCCTCGCGGGTTCGCGACATGTTCGAACAGGCCAAGAAGAACGCGCCCTGCATCATCTTCATCGACGAGATCGACGCGGTCGGCCGCCATCGCGGCGCCGGCCTGGGCGGCGGCAACGACGAGCGCGAGCAGACGCTGAACCAGCTGCTGGTCGAGATGGACGGCTTCGAGGCGTCGGAGAACATCATCCTGATCGCCGCGACCAACCGTCCCGACGTGCTGGACCCGGCCCTGCTGCGTCCCGGCCGTTTCGACCGCCAGGTGGTGGTGCCGAACCCCGATGTCTCGGGCCGCGAACGCATCCTGCGCGTCCACATGAAGGACGTGCCGCTGGCCGCCGACGTCAACGTCAAGACCATCGCGCGCGGCACGCCCGGCTTCTCGGGCGCCGACCTGGCGAACCTGGTCAACGAGGCGGCGCTGACCGCGGCCCGCAAGGACCGGCGCATGGTCACGCACCGCGACTTCGAGGACGCCAAGGACAAGGTGCTGATGGGCTCGGAGCGCCGCTCCATGGCGATGAACGAGGAAGAAAAGCGCCTGACCGCCTATCACGAGGCCGGCCACGCCATCGTCGCCATGAACGTCAAGATGGCCGATCCGGTGCACAAGGCGACCATCGTCCCGCGCGGCCGGGCCCTGGGCATGGTGATGCAGCTGCCGGAAGGCGACCGCTATTCCATGAAGTACCAGCAGATGATCGACCGCATCGCCATCATGGCCGGCGGCCGGGTGGCCGAGGAGCTGATCTTCGGCAAGGAGAACATCACCTCGGGCGCCAGTTCCGACATCGAACAGGCGACCAAGCTGGCGCGGGCCATGGTCACACGCTGGGGCTTCTCCGAGAAGCTGGGCACGGTGGCCTATGGCGAGAACCAGGAAGAGGTCTTCCTGGGCCACTCGGTGGCCCGCAGCCAGAACGTTTCGGAAGAGACGGCCCGCACCATCGACGAGGAGGTCAAGCGCCTGGTCACCTCCGGTTGGGACGAGGCCCGCCACATCCTGACCGCCAAGGCCGAGGACCACGAGAAGCTGTCGCAGGCCCTCTTGGAATACGAGACCCTGTCGGGCGAGGAGATCAAGGACCTGCTGGAGAAGGGCGTCGCGCCGAACCGCGACGAGAACAACTTCCCCAACGCCGGGCCTTCGGTCTCGGTGCCGGTGACGCCGGTGTCGGATGGAACCGACATCGAGGTTCCGGCCCCGGCCCCGGCCGCGACCAGCGTGCCCACGGTCCACTGATCCGGGTTCAGGGTTGAACGAAGACGCCCGCCGGGAGAGCGATCTCCCGGCGGGTTTTTTCTCGTCTCCGGCACGATTGGCGGGGCTCAAGGGGCGATGACGACGAACAAGTTTGCATTGCAGACTAGTCTGTGAGATACGACCTTGGTCCACCTTGGGAGGGGTCGCCATGACGGCGTGCGAAATCGATCGATCCGAGCGCCTTCACGGCCTCGACGGGCTGCGGGGCGCGGCCCTGCTGCTGGGGGTGGTGCTGCACGCCGCCATGTCCTTCTTCCCGACGCAGATCTGGATCGTCGGCGACGACCAGCGCTCGGCCTGGGCCAGCGGCCTGTTCTTCGTCATCCACCTCTTCCGCATGACGACCTTCTTCCTGATCGCCGGGCTGTTCGCCCACATGATGCTCGCCCGCCGGGGGACGTGGCCCTTCGTCAAGAACCGAATGGTCCGCATCGCCGCGCCGCTGGCCGTGTTCTGGGGCGCAGTGCTGGCGGCGATCGTCGCCGTCCTGATCTGGAACGCCAGCCTGCAAGGCCTGACGGCGGCCGACGCCCCGCCGACCCCGACCTATGACTGGACCAACGTCCCCCTGACCCATCTGTGGTTCCTGTGGGTGCTGATGCTGTTCTACGCCGCCCTTCTGATGCTGCGCGCGCCGTTCGCGCTGCTGGATCGCGACGGAGGCTGGAGCCGGTCGGTCGATCGGCTGACGGCGGGTCTGATCGGGCCGTGGGGGGCATTCCTGCTGGGCGCGCCCCTGGCGGTCGCCCTGTGGCTGCAGCCGGACTGGATCGCCTTCTTCGGCGTGCCGACGCCGGACGCGGGCCTGGTTCCCAATACGCCGGCCTTGGTCGGGTTCGGCCTGGCCTTCGGCTTCGGCGCCCTTCTGGATCGCCGCCGCGACCTGTTGGGTCGGATGCAGGCGTGGGCGCCGGCCAATCTGGGATTGGCGGTCGGCGCCGGGGCCGCGGCCCTGATGCTGGCGGGCGGGCCCGATCTGCACCTGGCGCCGATGACCGATCCCGCGACCAAGGCGATGACGGCGGCGGCCTTCGGCGTGGCGACCTACGCCTCGGCCTTCGCCACCGTGGGTTTGGCGCTGCGTTTCTGGTCGCGGCGCAGCGCCGTACGTCGCTACCTGGCCGACGCCTCCTACTGGATCTATATCGTCCACCTGCCGCTGGTGATGGCGGCGCAGGTTCTGGTGCAGGACTGGAGCCTGCCGTGGTGGGCCAAGCTGGCGCTCGTGGTCGTGGCCGTGTCGGGCCTCAGCCTGGCCAGCTATGAACTGCTGATCCGCCACACCTTCATGGGGCGCTGGCTGAACCGGCGGCGCATCCCGTGGAAGCAGTCGGCCCCGGTCGCCCCGCTCCCTGCCGAACAGCTTGCCAATCCGTCGCCGCTCGTCCACGCAACGTCATATCCGAGGGACCCCTCATGACCGACCCCGCCCGTTCCGCCGAGGCCGACCTGGCCTTCCTGCGCTCCGTCGTCTCGGGTGCCGGGCCCCAGGGGCATTTCACCATGGGCGTGTCCTATCTGGCCGGCGGGCTGCTGTACGGCGTGCAGTGCCTGTTCCACATCGGCCAGGCGGTGGGATGGGTGCGCTGGCCGGGCCTGGCCAGTCTGATCTTCCTGGTGGCGATCACGACGGCCATGATCGGCGTGCTGATCTGGGCCGTGCGCCAGGACCGCAAGGGCCCGCGCCCCGGCCCGATGGTGACACGCACCCTGAACGCCGCCTTCAGCGCCACCGGCATGGTCAATCTGGCGGTGATCGTGGTGTTCGCAGTGGGCGCGATGCGGGATCAGGACTTCGCGGTCTGGCTCTACTATCCGGCCATGGTGTTCGCGATCCAGGCGGCGGCGTGGTGGGTGGCGTGGAGCCTGAGAAAGTCGGCCTGGATGCTGGCCACGTCCGTCGGCGGCTGGGCGACGGCGGTGGCCTTGGGCCTGCTGGTGCGTGAGCCGGTCGCCTATCTGGCGGTCTGCACGGCGGCGCTGTTCGGCCTGTTCGCGGCCCCGGGCTGGATCATGCTGCATGGCGCCCTGAAAGCCCGGCGAGCCGCCTGATCCGATGAGTCTGGAGCAACTCGGCAAGATCGACGAGGTCATCCACGGTCGCATGCGGCTGGGGATCATGGTCTATCTGGCCGACGCCGAGGCCGCGGACTTCACAGAACTGAAGACGGTTCTGGAGGCGACCCAGGGCAATCTGTCCGTCCACATCAAGAAGCTGGAGGAGGCCGGCTATGTCGCCGTGGCCAAGAGCTTTGTGAACAACAAACCCCTGACCCGCGTGTCGATCACGCCGGCGGGCCGCAAGGCCTTCGCCGCCTATCTGGAGGCGCTGGGCGGGCTGATCGGGAGGGCCCGCTGATGGCCCCGATGGTCGTCGATCCGGCCAAGGTGCGCGCCTTCGCGGACAAGGACGCCCTTCAGGCCTGGCTGGCCGAGAACCACAACCGTGAGACGGTGCTGTGGATCCGCATCTACAAGGCGAAGTCGGGGGTCGCCTCGATCACCTGGGCCGAGGCGGTGGAGGTGATCCTGTGCTGGGGCTGGATCGACGGGGTGCGCAAGAGCCTGGATGACGCCAGCTTCCTTCAGCGGATCTCGCCGCGCGGCAAGAAGAGCGTCTGGAGCCAGGTCAACGTCGCCAATGTCGCCCGTCTGATCGAGGAAGGGCGAATGACCGAGCATGGGCTGAAGCATGTCGAGGCGGCCAAGGCGGACGGACGCTGGGACGCCGCCTATCGCGTCAAGGGGGCGACCGTGCCGGACGATCTGATGGCGGCCATCGATGCGGAGCCGCAGGCGCGCGCGACGTTTGACCTCCTGACGGCGCAGAACCGGTTCGCCCTGATCTACCGGGTCGAAGCCCTGAAGACCGCGGCGGGGCGCCGAAAGAAGATCGGTGATCTGGTCGCCATGCTCAAGCGGGGAGAGACGGTCCACCCTCAGAAGGGCGTGCGGCCATGAACGGCCTCCCGCGCGTCATGGGCATCGTCAACGTCACGCCCGACAGCTTCTCGGACGGCGGGCGGTGGACGTCGACGAAGGCCGCCGTGGATCACGCATTGAAGCTGGTCGAACAGGGCGCGGACGTGCTGGACATTGGCGGCGAGAGCACCCGGCCGGGCGCCGATCCGGTGGGCCAAGCCGAGGAGATCGACCGGGTCGCGCCGGTGATCGCGGGCGTGCGCGCGCGCTGGGACGGGGCGATCAGCGTCGACACGATGAAGCCGGCGGTGGCGCGGGCGGCGGTCGCGGCGGGGGCGACGATCTGGAACGACGTGACCGCCCTGACCCACGCGCCCGACAGCGTCGCGGTCGCCGCCGAACTGGGCTGCGACGTGGTGCTGATGCACATGAAGGGCGAGCCGCGCACCATGCAGGCCGATCCGCGCTACGATGACGTGGTGGGCGAGGTTCGCGACTATCTGGCCGCGCGCGCCGAGGCGGCGATGACGGCGGGCGTGGCGCGCGAACGGATCTGGCTGGACCCCGGCATCGGCTTCGGCAAGACGCCATCGCACAACATGGCGCTGACGGCCCGCCTGGACGTGCTGGCGGCGCTGGGCTTTCCGGTGCTGTACGCCGCCAGCCGCAAGCGCACGATCCAGTCGATCGACGCGACGGCGGTCGAGGCGACCGACCGGCTGGGCGGCTCGATCGCCCTGGCGCTGGAGGGCGCGCGACGCGGCGCGCGGATGATCCGGGTTCACGACGTGCGCGAGACGGTGCAGGCGCTGAAGGTTCAGGCCGCGGTCGTCTCGGCCGGGCCGATCGGCGAATAGAGCATGATCAGGTCGCTATCGCCGACCGGCAATGTAATGCCGCGAGACGAAACGGCGGACGCGGTGTAGGGCGGAAAACCACCCGCGAGCGCGCCATGACCTTCAATCCCTACATCACGCCGATCCTGCTGCTGGTCGCCTCCAACGCCTTCATGACCTACGCCTGGTACGGGCACCTGAAGGGCGACCCGAAGCCGCTGTGGATCGCGGTCCTGGTCAGCTGGGGCGTGGCCTTCTTCGAATACTGGCTGGCGGTGCCGGCGAACCGGATCGGCCACCAGGTCTATTCGGCGGCCGAGCTGAAGACGATGCAGGAGGTGATCACCCTGGCGGTCTTCGCCGGCTTCTCGGTGCTGTACCTGGGCGAGAAGCTGACGGTGAACCATCTGGTCGGGTTCGGCTTCATCGGCCTGGGCGCCTTCTTCATCTTCAAGGGCCCGCTTCACTGATCGCGCGCTTGCCCCCGACGCCGGCTTGTCCCATCTGGTCCCCATGTCCTGGGTGATGTCGATCAATCCGTGGGCGACGCTGGTCGTCGCCGGTCTGCTGGAGGTCCTGTGGGCCTCGGGCCTCAAGAACGTCAGCCTGCAGCGGCCCCTGACGTCGCTGGGGGTGCTGATCGCGCTGGTGGCCAGCATGATCCTGTTGTGGGTGGCCACGCAGAAGCTGCCGATCGGCACGGCCTATGCGGTCTGGACCGGCATCGGCGCGGTGGGCGCGGCCCTGGTCGGCGTCCTGGTCTATGGCGAGCCGGCGACGGCGGTGCGGGCGGTCTGCATCCTGCTGATCGTCGCGGGCATCGTCGGCCTGAAGCTGTTCTCGGGCGCGCACTGATGGGCCCTGATCCGGCAGACGCCCGCCGCGCGGGCGGGGGCGGCGGAACCACCGCTCAAGCAGACGCCCGCCGCGCGGGCGGCGGTAGCGGAAAAAGAATGGGCCGGGTGCTGATCCTGGCGGGATCCGACTCGGGCGGCGGCGCGGGCGTCCAGGCCGACATCAAGGCGGTGACGATGATGGGCGGCTACGCCGCCACGGCCATCACCGCGATCACGGTGCAGAACACCCTGGGCGTCCACGGCGTCCATCCCCTGCCGCTGGAGCTGATCGCGGCCCAGGCGCGGGCGGTGCTGGACGATATCGGGACCGACGCCTGCAAGACCGGAATGCTGGGCTCGATCGAGGTGGTCGAGACGGTCGCCGCCCTGCTGGACGAGGCGCGGGCCCCGGCCGTCGTCGATCCCGTCATGGTCGCCAAGGGCGGGGCGGCCCTGCTGCCGGACGCGGCGGTAGAGGCGGTGAAGTCGCTGATGATCCCCCGCGCCGCCCTGCTGACGCCGAACGCGCCCGAGGCCGAGGCTTTGACCGGCGTCGCCGTTCACGACCTGGACGGCCAGCGGCGGGCGGGCGAGGCCTTGCTGAGGCTGGGCGCCCAGGCCGTGCTGATGAAGGGCGGCCACGTCCCCGGACCGGCGGTGATCGACGTGCTGATGACGACGGACGGCGAAACGGTGCTGGAGGCCGAGCGGATCGACACCCGCCACACCCACGGCACCGGCTGCACCCTGGCCAGCGCCTGCGCGGCGGGCCTGGCTCTGGGCCGCCCGCTGGAGGTCGCGGTCGCGGAGGCCTGGGCCTACGTCGGCGAGGCGATCCGGCGCGCGCCCGGCCTGGGCGGCGGGCACGGCCCGCTGGACCACGGCTGGCCCGTCAGGGGCTGATGCACCCGGCGGCGAACGGATCGGCAAGGGCGGCGACGATAGGCATGGCGGCCACGTCCAGGAAGGGTTTTCCCTGAACGGTGCGGGCCGTTATTGGTGCTTATGAGCCGCGCCGAATCGACAGCCCTGACCGCCCGCCTGGTGGAGATCGTGCGCCGGGACGCCGGATTGATGCAGGTTCTGACGACCGTGCGCCGGCTGGAGCTGCCCGATTGGCGCGTCGTGTCCGGCGCCGTCTACCAGGCGGTCTGGAACGACGCGACCGGCCGCCCCCTGGGCTATGGGATCAAGGACTACGACCTGGCCTATTTCGATGCGTCCGACCTGTCCTACGACGCCGAGGACGTGGTGATCCGGCGCGTCGCCGCGGCCTTCGACGAGCCGTTCAGAAGCCAGGTCGAGGTCCGCAACCAGGCGCGCGTCCACCTGTGGTTCCAGGACCGTTTCGGCGAACCCTATGCGCCGCTGGGGTCGACCGACGAGGCGCTGGGCCGGTTCGTGGCCCCGGCCTTTGCGGTGGGTGTTCGACTGGAACAGGACGACCGGATCAGCGTCGCCGCGCCGTTCGGGCTGGAGGACGTCTTCGCCATGACCCTGCGGCCGAACCCGGACCGGCCCAGGGCGAAGGAGTGGGACCGGACGGTTGCGAACGCGCGCGGGCGCTGGCCGGAGCTGAAGGTGGTCGGCGTCTAGACCGCCCCGCCTTCCAGCTGAAGTTCGGGCGCGGCGGCGGTCAGGGCGGCGCCGAACGGCAGGTGCAGGATGAAGGCCGCGCCCTTGCCGGGTTCGCTCTCCACCTCGGCCCAGCCGCCGTGCAGCTCGACCAGCGCCTTGACCAGGGCCAGACCCACGCCCGGCCCGCCCCGCTCGCGGCGGACGAAGCGGTCGAACACATGGGCCTGGAGGTGGTACGGAATGCCCCGGCCGGTGTCGGCGACGGTCAGGCGGACCTCGGCCGGGCCCGCCTCGGCGGTCAGGGTGACGGCCCCGCCCTCGGACACCGACCGCGCGGCGTTCTCCAGCAGATGTTCCAGCGCCTGGCCGATGCGGCGCGCGTCGGCGCGCAGGGGGCGCAGGTCCGGCGCGCTGACGACCGTCAGGGTCGCGCCCCGACCCTCGATCTTGGCGCGGACCTTTTCGGCGACGTCCTCGAACAGGTCGCTGATGCGCATGTCGCCCAGCGACAGCTCCATCTCGCCGGCGTCGATCTGGGCCATGTCGAGCACGTCGTCGATCGAGCGCGCCAGCTGGCTGGCGGCCACGCGGATGGCGCCGGCGTGCTGGCGCATCCGCTCGGACAGATCGCCGGTCGCCTCCAACAGTTCGGAATAGCCGACGATCGTGGTCAGGGGCGTGCGCAGTTCATAGGAGACGCTGCCCACGAACTCGCGCTTCAGGGCCTGGCTTTCGGCCAGCGCCTGCTCGCGCTGGACCAGGGCCTGCTCCAGCTCGCGGCGGGCGGTGATGTCGGAGAAGGCGACCAGGGTGGCCCCGTCCGGAAGGGGGCGGGTCTGCCAGGCGGCCACGCGGCCGTCGGCGGCGCGGCCCTCGCCCGAGATGGCGATGCGGCTTTCCGGGTCGGGATCGGCGACCCGCGCCTTAAGACCCAGCCACAGCGCCGGATCGGGCAGGGCGGCCTTGCACAGTTCGGCCAGGGCGTCGAAGTCGCCGGCCGAGTCGATCTGGTCGCCGCTGAGGCCCCAGAACCGCTCGAAGGCCTCGTTGTGCAGGCGCACCCGGCCGTCGGAGCCGAACACGGCCACCGCATCGTTCAGCTTGTCCAGGGTGGCGCGCTGGACCTGGAGCTGGGCGTTGAAGCGGCTGCGCAGCTGCAGCTCGTCGGTGATGTCGGAGAAGATCAGCAGGATGCCGCCCAGCGGGTGCGGCTGGCGCACGACCCGCAGGGTGCGGCCGTCGGGCAGGGACCAGCTGTCGTCCGGCGCGGCCTCGGCGGCGCCGTAGAAGTCCAGCTCGTGCGTCTTCCAGCCCGCATAATCGACCACCTCCGGCAGGCGGCGGCGCTGGCGCAGGTGGTCCAGCAGCTCGGCGTGGGTCGGCCGCTCGTCCAGCCAGGCGGGGTCCAGGTCGAACAGGGTGCGGAAGGCGGTGTTGTGGAAGGCCAGTCGCTTGGCCGGGCCGAAGATGGCGACCGCGTCGGCCAGGTGGTTCAGGGTCTCGTCATGGGCCTCGACGTGGCGGCGCAGGGTGTCGCGCGTCTCCTCGGCCTCGGTCACCTCTATGGCGAAAGCGGTGACCGCGCCGCCGCCGGCCGGTTCGGCCACGATCCGCCAGGCGCGCCGACGCTCCCCGCCGGTGGTCCAGCGGAAACCCTCCTGGCGCACGCCAAGCCGGCGCGCCTCGGCCACCAGGGCGTCGGCGCCGCGATCGAAGCTCATGCGGCCCTCGCGCGCAGCCTCCAGGGTCTCGGCGCCGATCTCGTCGAGGAAGGCCTTGTTGGCCCAGGCCAGAAGGCCGGCGCCGTCAGCGACCCAGGTCGGGGTGGGCGAGGCGTCGGCCAGCAGGGCCAGACCGCTCTCGACCGCTTCGGCGCCTGTGAGGGTGATGCTGGAGGCCGGCGCCAGCCGCAGCCAGGCCAGGCCGCCGGCGACGCGTCCCTCGACCCGCCAGGGCGTCGGGGCGTCGCGGCCCGCCTCGTCCAGCAGGACCAGGCCGTCGAAGGCCCGGCCTTCGCGGGTCAGGGCGTCGATCGCCGCGCCGTGTCCGGCCTGAAGGCGGTCCAGAATGGCGGCGGCGCGATCCCCGGCGCCCCCCGTCCAGCGGGCGATCATTTCCGGCGGCCCCAGGGGCTCCGCCCCGGCCTCGAGCGGCAGGCTGATGTCGTCGAAGGCGTGGATCAGGCCCGCCGCCCGAGCGGCCGCCGTCTCCAGCGCGGCGCGGGCGGTCTCGGCCTGACGCGCGCGGGCGTCCA
>NZ_JAYRPA010000029.1:0-1034 GCF_041911375.1 Brevundimonas sp.
ACCTACGGCGTCGATTCCTTCCAGGGCAAGCTGGCGGCGATCATCCAGGGGTCGACCGAGACGACCTTCTACGTGCTGGCCGTCTATTTCGGCAGCGTCAATATCACCAAGACCCGCTACGCGGTGGCCGGCGGCCTGATCGCCGACGCCGTCGGGCTGGTCGGCGCGATCCTGATCGGCTACGCCTTCTATCACTGAAAAACGGCAGGGCTGCTGCGGTCGACGGGCAAAAATAGGCGAAAATCGCGGTTTTCCGTTGCCGGCCCGTCGCGTGTCCAGGATCGTCTTCTTCAACAAGCCCTACGGCGTCCTCAGCCAGTTCACGCCGGAAGGCAAGTGGCGGGCGCTGGCCGAGTTCATTCCGGTCAAGGACATCTATGTCGCCGGCCGCCTCGACGCCGACAGCGAGGGGCTGTTGATTTTGACCGACGACGGCAAGCTGCAGGCGAAGATCGCCGATCCGCGGCACAAGCTGGAGAAGACCTACTGGGCGCAGGTCGAGGGGACGCCCGACGAGGCGGCGCTCGACCGCCTGCGCGCCGGCATCGCACTCGCCGACTTCACCGCGCAGCCGGCCAGGGTGCGGCGCATCGACGAACCGGCCGACCTCTGGCCGCGCGACCCGCCGATCCGTTACCGCGCGGCGATCCCGACGTCGTGGCTGGAAATCCGCATCGCGGAGGGCAAGAACCGCCAGGTCAGGCGGATGACGGCGGCCATCGGTTATCCTACGCTCCGCCTGGTTCGCGCCGCCGTCGGGTCGGCGACGCTGGATGGTCTGGCGCCGGGGCAATGGCGGCAGATCGACGGCAGTTACAAGGATTTGCAAGGAAAATTCAATGAATAAGATTGTCGCCGCCCTCTGCGGGCTGACCCTGAGCGCGGCCGCCGGGGCCCAGAATGCAATGCCGGTACTCGAGCTGAACGCCGGTTTCCACCGCATCGAGGCCGAGGTCGCCGCCACCGACCAGAACCGCCAGGTCGGCCTGATGAACCGCAAGGCGATGCCGCCGCAACGCGGCATGCTCTTCGTC
>NZ_JAYRPA010000030.1:0-35361 GCF_041911375.1 Brevundimonas sp.
CGCCTGAAGGCTGGCCCGGTTGAGCGCCGCGGTGACGTCCTCGGCCTGATCGGCCGCCTCGGCGTAGGCCTGGCCCGCGGCGGCGGCCGCGGCGGCCGCCGTCGAATCCGGCAGGAACGCCAGCCCCCAGGCCAGCGCCAAGGCCGAAACGCTTCCCCCCAGCGCTTTCATCGGCCGAACCGCAGGGTCACGGGTTTGGCGGGGTCCAGCTCCACGCCGCCGGTGGGCAGCTTGAAGGTGCGGCGCCCGCCGCCGGGGGCCAGATAGCCGACCCCGACGGTCTTGGAGATTTCGCCGCTGTCGTATTCGCGGCGGAAGGGCTGGCCGGCCTTGTCGGTGCCCTCGATGATCCAGGTGGCGCCGCTCATCAGGGCGTAGCGCTTGCCGGTGTTGGAGACGACGATCTCGACGCCCGGCTCCTCGGGCGGCGGGGGCGGGGCGGCGCCTTCGGTCAGGCTGGGGTCGATCTCGGGCGCGGGCGGGGCGACCATGGCCGGCTTGACCGAGACGACCTCGACCTTGGGCTCGGCGCCTGGAGGCGCGACCACGATCAGCGCCTTCATGGTGTAGAGCACCGTCACCTGGACCGCGCCGCCGTCCTCGGGCGTGTTGGGGTCGGTGGCGACCGGCAGCTGGCGGACCCACAGATAATAGGCGCGGGAGGTGTCGATCGAGGAATCGCCGACCCACTGGACGCGCACGACCTGGCGCCCGCCGGTGGGCACCACGCCCTGGGGCGGGAAGACCAGGAAATCCTCGTCGGCGTCGGTCTCGACGATGTTGCCGTCGGCGTCGACCTCCATGCGGGTGATGCGGGTCTCGAACGGCAGGGCGACCGAGCCGACGTTGCCGACCTCGATCCGGGCGGCCGATCCGGCGCCCGTGGTGGTCAGTTCGGAGACCATAGGCGAGACGCGCATGGCCCAGGCCGCGCCGGCGATCGCCACGATCAGGGTCGCGGCGGCCAGGGTCGCGGCGGCGACGACGGCCGGCCGGCTCCAGCGGGCGTGCAACGCACTGAACATTCTAGACTCCCCCAAACCGATCTTGCGTCGGCTCATTCCCGTTGCGAGCCGTCGCGGGCGAACTCTGCAAACGTCGCGCCAGCTCCCCGAAAGCATGGCGTAACAATGGTGACTGAAACGGAAACAGGGGGGCGCGATGGCCCCCCTGCCGTGTACTCACACGATCCTGAGCCTGGATTAGAAGGCTTGGATGGCGACGGTCAGTTGACCCTCGTAGTTGCCGGCGAGCAGCGACTTGGAGGGGACCGGGATGTTCACGTCCAGAGCCATGGCCGACTTCCAGGCGCCGTGGCTGGCGCTGGTGGAGTTGGCGTTGGCGCCCAGGTTGATGTAGGCGCCCTGGCTGGCGGCCGCGGCCGAGCCGACCGCGCCGGCGGTGTAGGTGCCGGTGACGGTGTAGGGCAGGTTGGCCTGGAAGACGTTGGAGTCGTAGCCGGCGCCCGAGTTGTTCACCAGGCCGCGGATGTCGTTCTTCGAGACCGTGACGGTGTTCGAGGTGTTGCAGCCGGCCAGGTTGGTGTCGATTTCGACGTTGGCCGGGGCGGTCATGTCAAAGGCGTTGGCCGGGCCGGTGTTGTCCGAGGCGTAGATGCCGATGGTGCCGAAGTCGATCGTGGTCGAGGCGTTGCCGGTGTAGTAGGCGCAGTCCGTCGACACAGCGCCCTTCAGGGTGAAGGTCGCGCCGTCCGACGTCGAAGCCGTGCCGTTGTTGCCTTGCGAGCCGCCTTCGATGACAAACAGCGACGTGGAGCTGTTGACGCCCGGGTTCAGCAGATCGGCGACCAGAACCGCGGCCGTATTGGTGCTGGTGTTCTGGATGGTGACCGGACCGATGAACGGGAGGTTCACGGTCGTGTTGGTCGTCACCGAGCCTTGATAGATGCTGTCGGCCATGGCCGGAGCGGCGGTCAGAGCCAGCGCCGCGGCGCCGGCCATCAGGGAAGCGAACTTCTTCATTTGGGTCTCTCCAAGCGAGGGTTTGTCAAAACGCGTCGACCGAGGTGGTAGCCCCTCCCCGCCCGATCGGTGGTGACTTAACGTCCTGTTAACAAGTCGGTCAAGAGTAAAAAACGACGTTAGGCATGATTCCGTCCAGATTCATCCAGTAGGGGAATTCGGATGTTGTACTCAGGCCAAGCAAAAGCGCCGTACCAAACAGAACGATTCGGCGCAGACTTCTTCTGTATCTGGATTTATTTCTTTTGGACGCCGCGTCAGATGCGCGGCGTTACTGTGACGGTCAGGGTTTCCGTATATTGACCGGCCAGAAGACCGGCCCCGGCGGGCTGTCGCGTGCGGAACTCGATCTTGCCGCCGCCGGCCGAGATGCCGTCGCCGCTGCTGATGACGCCGGTGTGGTCCTGGCTGTTGAAGGCGCCGCGCACCAGGCGCGGCTCGGGCCGCAGGGTCGGCACGGTCAGCAGCACGTCATAGGGCAGGACGCCCGAGAAGGGGCCCTCGCCCTGGGGCTTGCTGACATGGGCCAGGCCGCCGCGCGCCGAGGTGACGCCCAGGTCGAAGGGCACGTTGCAGTCCAGGCCGAACAGGGCCGTGGCGCTCTCGCCGCCGGTCAGTTCGCCGAAGTCGATGCCGCCGCCGCCCGAGATCTCGCAGCGCGCCGGGATGCGGCCGGTGACCGCGACATTCAGGGTCCGGCCCATTTCGATCGAGTTGGCGGAAGGCTTGGCCGCGGCCGGAACCGCGCTCATCGCGATCATGGACGCCGCGCACAGACCCGCGTCCAGCGCGGCCTTCAGGCGTCCAGACATCCGGCCTGCGGCCCGTGACGTCGTGTGCATTTCCCCAACCCCATTTCCGTCCCAGGACGGCCCGACGAAATCGACGGGTCCACCTCTTCCTTCTCCAAGAGCCGTGCCATCCCGAATCGACACCTTCGGGCGCCCACGCAGATATTGGTTAACAAGAGGTTAACGACGGCGACTTACGCCGGAAACGACGCTCGTGCAACGCCAATCGCCGATCAGCGATTTGGCCGGGCGCGTGTTTGCGCACGTCGCGTTTGACGGAGATCTACGGTTCTGGGGGTTGTGTTTGGCCTGGCGTTACACGCACGGGGACCGAAATTTCGTCCCAAATTGGGACGGCAAGCACGGCGGGACGGTCAGTCCGTTGCGCGCGTGCAGCGCCGCTGAAGCGCCACGCCCTTCAGGAAGCCGCGGCGCACCAGGCCTGCCCGGATCGCGGCCTGAACCTCGCGGTCATGGGCCGCCGCGCCGGACAGACGGCGGACCCAGCTTCTCAGCGGAATGAAGTCGGTGGCCGTATCGCGCACCATGCCCAGGGCGGCCTCGGCGGCCTGCTCGCCCGTGCCGGCGGCAGGCGTCGGCTGATCGACGTCGGGGCCCAGAGCCTCGTCCAGGTCGTCGATCTGGGCGATGATCGCCGCGCAGCGTCGCAGGCTGTCGGTCGCATAGGGGGCGCGGCGGGCGGCGATCAGCACCTCCGGCACCTCCTGCCGACGCAGGTTCAGGTCGTCGAGCGGGGCCGTCGCCGCCTGCCCCACGCCGGCGCCGAAGGCCCGGCCCCCCTGGCTGGCCTGCTCGCGATTGATCTCGACGCCCGACATGCCCGGAATGGAGGCGCAGGCGCCGAGACCGGCCAGACCCAGCACGAGAACGGGGGCAAGGGCGGCGGAACGGACGGACATCATGGGGCGGCTCTCGAAGCGTGGCTTTAAGACCTACAGCGTCCGGATCGTGATCCCGTTCCGGTTCGCATGTTGTCGAGAGGGATGGCGCACCCGAGAGGATTCGAACCTCTGACCCCTGCCTTCGGAGGGCAGTACTCTATCCAGCTGAGCTACGGGTGCGTTCACGGCGGTGACGCCGGAAGACGCCGCTTACAGCATGGCGCCGACGGCCTCAATCCCGAATAAGCGACGGAGTGCAGGCTGATGTCGCATCGGCGACCCGGCCTCAAGCAGCGCGAAGCGCGGTAGGCCGGGCGTCATGCCTCAAGCAGCGCGAAGCGCGGCAGGCCAACAGAAAAGCAATAGATCGCGCAAGCGCGATCTATTGCGCCGTCATGCCGCCGTCGATCTTGAACTCGGCGCCGGTGACGAACTTGGACTCGTCGGAGGCGAGGTAGAGGACGCAATAGGCCACATCGTCCGGCTCGCCGATCCGCTTCAGGGGGATGCCGCGCGACAGGCGCTCGTGCGCCTTGGCCTCGTCGCCGCCGGCCATGGCGATGAAGGGGTCCAGGATCGGCGTCTTGATGAAGACCGGATGGACCGAGTTGCACCGGACGTTCCAGTCGGCCTTGGCCGCCTCCAGCGCCAGGGTCTTGGTGTACATCCAGACGGCGGCCTTGGTGGCGTTGTAGGCGCCCATGCCCGGCGCGGCGGCCAGGCCCGCGATCGACGAGATGTTGACGATGGAGGCCGGGGCGGCGGCGCGCAGGTGCGGCATGGCGTGTTTGGCGCCCAGCATGATCGAGCGCAGGTTGATCTCGTACTGGCGCTGCCAGTTCTCGACCGTGTCCTGTTCGACGAAGGCCAGCGGCCCGCCGACGCCGGCGTTGTTGACCAGGACTGACAGGCCGCCCAGGTCGGCCACGGCGGCGGCGACGACCCGCTCCCAGTCCGCCTCGTCGGCCACGTCATGGGCGTAGGCGAAGGCCGCGCCAGGAATCTCGGCGTTGATGCGGGCGGCCAGACCCTGGGCGCGGTCGCCGTCGATGTCGCTGAGGGCGACGGTCGCGCCTTCGCGCGCCAGCATGAAGGCCATGGCCTCGCCCAGGCCGCCGGCCGCGCCGGTGATCAGGGCGGCCTTGCCAGCGACGCGGCCGGAGCGGGGGGCGCTCACGCCTCACCTCCCGCGCGCGGCGCGATCTGGTCGATGAAGCGGGCCATCTCGATGTCGCGGCGCGTGACCCCGTCGGCGTCGTGGGTGGTTAGAAGCACCTCGACGCGATTGTAGACGTTCGACCATTCCGGGTGATGGTCCATCTTGTCGGCCAGCAGGGCGACGCGGGTCATGAAGCCGAAGGCGGCGTTGAAGTCGGCGAAGACCAGGCGGCGGCGGATGGCCTGGCGCGGTCCGTCGTCGGCGACCCAGTCCGGCAGGTCCTGCAGCGCCTGGGCGAGATCTAGGCGAGCGTCGGTCATGGCGTGTCCTCTTTTCCTCCGGCGTAGGGCGCCGCGCGCCCGGCCGCAAGCCGAGGGCGATCGCCCGCCGCGCCGCTCGGAACATGCGGCCAAGCTGGAGCGTTGTTCGGCGTCGGCGCGTGGCCGTTCCGCATTGACTATAAGGAGGCGTACCCATGGAGAATCTCTGGCTCGCCGCCCTGGGCGCGGCCGATCGTGATCGTCTGAAGCCGCATCTGGAGACCCGGGACTTCGTCCACGGCCAGGTGCTGTTCGGCGAGGGACAGGACGTGGACTGCGTCTGGTTCCCCACGACCGGCGTGGTGTCGCTGATGACCCTGCTGGACGACGACAAGCTGGTGGAGACGGCGGTGATCGGGCGCGAGGGCGTGGTCGGGGTGACCTGCGGTCCCCTGAACGCGCGCGCCGCCAGCCGCGCGGTGGCCCTGACACAGGGCCAGGCCGCCTGCTGTCCGGCCAGGGCTTTTTCCGAGGCGATGAGCGCCAGTGAGGCCTTGCGCCTGGCGCTGGCGCGCTTCACCGAGGCGCTGATGGCGCAGGTTCAACAGGTGGCGGCCTGCAATGCGCGCCACGCCCTGGACGAGCGGCTGGCGCGCTGGCTGCTGTCGCTGCACGACCGGGTGGGCGACACCCGCTTCGACCTGACCCAGGCGGACATCGCCGGCATGCTGGGCGTGCGCCGCGCCACGGTGTCGGAGGTCAGCGCCAGCCTGGAGGATCGGCGGCTGATCGAGCGCGGGCGGGGCTGGGTTCGGGTGCTGGACCGCACCGGGCTGAAGGCGGCGTCCTGCGGCTGCTACGGCCAGATGCGCGCGGTGCTGGAGGAGCTGGACCTGCCGACGCCGCAGGCGGCGTAGCGCCTGCCGTCGAAGCGCGTGACAAGCGCGCGTGACGGGGCGCGCCCCAGGCGCTACATCGACTGCCATGACCGACGCAGCCCCGAACCGCCCCCACTCCTCGGGCGACACCTCCTCCTTCGGCTTCCGCGACGTGGACGCGCGCGAGAAGGTGCGGATGGTGCGCGGGGTGTTCGATTCCGTCGCCTCCAACTACGACCTGATGAACGACCTGATGAGCGCGGGCGTGCACCGGCTGTGGAAGGACGCTGCTGCGGCGAAGCTGAATCCGCGGCCCGGCGAAACCATTTTGGACGTGGCGGGCGGCACCGGCGACATGGCCCGCCGCTATTCCCGGATGGCGCGCGCGGCGCAGACGAGGCGCGGGGGCCAGGACGCCTCGGTCATCGTGCTGGACTACAACGCCGAGATGATCCTGGCGGGCGTCCACAAGGGCGGCGAGCCCGAGATGAGCTGGTCGGTCGGCGACGCGATGAACCTGCCGCTGCCGGACGCCTCGGTCGACGCCTATTCGATCAGCTTCGGCATTCGCAACGTGGCCCATATCGACAAGGCGTTGAGCGAGGCGCGGCGGGTGCTGAAGCCGGGCGGGCGGTTTCTGTGCCTGGAGTTCTCGCGGCCGACCGCGGGGCCGGTGCGGCGCGCCTATGACGCCTGGTCGTTCCACGCCATCCCGCGCATCGGCGGCTGGGTCGCCAAGGATCGCGACAGCTATCAGTATCTGGTCGAGAGTATCCGGCGCTTTCCCGACCAGGCCGCCTTCAAGGCCCTGATCGAGGACGCCGGCTTCAGCCGGGTCTCGGTGACCAACCTGTCGGGCGGGGTCGCGGCCATCCATCACGGGTGGGCGATCTGACCAGCCCCGTCTATCGCACGCCGCCGCCCGCGCCGGCGGCCGAGCCGGTGCGCCACCCGGTCGGCGCCTTCCTGCGCCTGCTGGGCTGGCTGTGGGTGCTGGCGCGGCACGACGCCCTGATCCCCCGCGAGGTCACGCCGCTGCTGCCGGCCTGGACGCGGCCGTTCGCCCGCTTCGTGCAGATGTTTTCCGGCCGGGCGGGGCGCGAGGGGCGACCCGGCCAGCGTCTGGGCAAGGCGTTCGAGCATCTGGGGCCGGTGGCGATCAAGCTGGGCCAGGTTCTGGCGACGCGGGCCGACATCTTCGGCCTGCAGTTCGCGCGGGACCTGGGCCGTCTGAAGGACGCCTTGCCGCCCTTCCCGCTGGCCGAGGCGCGGCGCGAGATCGAGCGGTCGCTGGGCCGGCCGGTGGAGTCCCTGTTCACCGATCTGGGCGAGGCGGTCGCGGCCGCCTCCCTGGCCCAGGCTCACCGCGCGACCCTGGCCGACGGGCGCATGGTGGCGGTGAAGGTGCTGAGGCCGGGCGTCGAGCGGCGCGTGGCCGACGGGCTGGATTCCATGCGGCTGGCCGCGCGACTGGTGTGGCGCCTCGTCCCGCTGGCGCGGCGGCTGGAGCCGGCGGCCTTCGTCGAGACGATCGCCCGCTCGCTGGACCTGGAGCTGGACATGCGGCTGGAGGCGGCGGCCGCCAGCGAGATGGCCGAGGTCATGGCCAAGGACGGCTACATGTCCGCGCCCGCCGTCATCTGGGACGGCGTCGGCCGTCGGGTGCTGACCCTGGAATGGGCGCAAGGCACGCCGATGACCGACCCGGCGCTGGCGGACCTGCCGGGGCTGGACGTCGACCTGCTGGCCGACAACGTCGTGCGCGCCTTCCTGGTGCAGGCGCTGGACCACGGGGCGTTCCACGCCGACCTGCACGAGGGCAATCTGTTCGCCAGCGCCCCGGCGCACCTGACGGCCATCGACTTCGGCATCGTCGGGCGGCTGGGCCCGGCCGAGCGGCGCTATCTGGCGGAAATCCTGTGGGGCTTCATCAGCCGCGACTACGACCGCATCGCCCGCGTCCACTTCGAGGCCGGCTATGTGCCGCCGCATCATTCGGTGGAGACCTTCGCCCAGGCGCTGCGGGCGGTGGGCGAGCCGGTGATCGGCCGCGCCGCCAGTCAGGTCTCGATGGGCCGGCTGCTGGGCCAGCTGTTCGAGATCACCGCCCTGTTCGACATGCGCCTGAGGCCCGAGCTGATCCTGCTGCAGAAGACGATGGTCTCGGTCGAGGGGGTGGCGCGCCGGCTGCAGCCGGACCACGACCTGTGGAAGGCCGCCCAGCCGGTGGTCGAGCGCTGGATCCGCCGCGAACTGGGGCCCCAGGCCCAGGCGCGCGACGCCCTGAACGAGATCCTGGCGGCCGCCCGCGCCCTGTCGCGCCTGGTGCAGGAGCCGCCCCGTCCGACGACGGTGGTCATGGAAAAGCCGGGAACTCCCGCTTGGCTGACGGCTTGCGTCACCGTGGCGGTCGTCGCCGCCCTCGCGGCGCTGGGGCTTTCGCTCTGGCCGCTCGTGTCCTGACTGTCTGGAGCTTTCCGATGAAGACCGCCCTCAAGACCCTGGCGCTGGCCGCCGTGCTTCTGGCGCCGGCGCCCGTCCTGGCCCAGGCCGCCGCCGCCGGCTCCGTGCCCAACAGCTTCGACGCCCCCGCGGCCCAGACGACGCCCGCGCCGCAGCGTCCGGCTCAGGCCCCAGCCCAGGCTCAAGCCGCCGCGCCCGCCGACGTGGCCAAGGCCGAAGCCGCCCTGCGCGGCGTGATTGTCGCCATGCAGGGGACGGGTCCCGACTATTCGGTGTTCACCGAGAACCTGGCCGCGCAGATCCGCCAACAGGCGGATCAGGTCACGCCGCTGATCAAGAGCTTCGGCGCGCTTCGGTCCGTCGAGCACGTCCGGCCCGAGGGTCAGGCCCAGCTGTTCCGGGTCACCTTCGACAACCAGGCCACCGAATGGGTGATCGGTTTCGGCGACGACGGCAAGATCGCCGCCCTGCTGTTCCGCCCCGCCGAAGCCTAGTTTGGGGTGACGCGGCCGCGCCGGTCGGCTAAGGCCCCGGCATGACCGATATCCGATACGACGTCTGCGCCGTGGGCAACGCCATCGTCGACGTGCTCAGCCCCTGCGACGAAGCCTTCCTGAAGGCCCAGGACCTGGCCCCCAACTCCATGCAGCTGGTCGACGCCGAACGCAGCGCCGCCCTGTACGACGCCATGGCGCCGGGGGTGGAGGCGTCGGGCGGATCGGCCGGCAACACCGTCGCCGGCGTCGGCTCGTTCGGCGGCCGCGCGGCCTATATCGGCAAGGTGGCCGACGACGCGCTGGGCCAGGTCTTCACCCACGACATCCGCGCCGCCGGGGTGCATTTCGACACGCCCGTTCTGAAGGACGGCGCGGCGGACGGCTTCGGCACCGGCCGGTGCCTGGTCAACGTCCTGGCCGACGGCCAGCGGACGATGGCGACCTTCCTGGGCGCCGCCAACCAGCTGTTCGCCGACGACATCGACGAGGCCCTGATCGCCGACAGCGCCATCGTCTATCTGGAAGGCTATCTGTTCGATCCCGCGCCCGCCCGCGCCGCCTTCGAACGCGCCGCCGCCGCCGCGCACCGGGCCGGTCGCAAGGTCGCCATCACCCTGTCGGACACCTTCGTGGTCGCGCGCTGGCGCGCCGAACTGCTGGCCTTTATCGAACAGTCGGCCGATATCGTCCTGGCCAATGAGGCCGAGCTGGGCGCCCTGTTCGAGACCGAGGACTTCGACGCCGCCGCCGACCAGCTGGCCGCCATCGTCGAGATCGCCGCCGTGACGCGCGGGGCCGAGGGGTCGGTGATCCTGCGCGGCGAGGAACGCGTCGTCGTCCCCGCCCATCCGGTCGACAAGGTGGTCGACACCACCGGCGCCGGCGACCAGTACGCGGCCGGCTTCCTGCTGGGCCTGGCGCGCGGCCGCCCGCTGGACGAGGCCGGCGCCCTGGGCTCGCTGGCCGCCGCCGAGGTCATCGCCCACTGGGGCCCCCGCCCGATGACCAAGCTGTCGAACCTGGCGGCCGAGAAGGGCCTGGCGGCGGCGCTGGGCTGACGGCTCGGTTCGCGCCAGCGCGATGACGAACTCCGTTCGTCTGCGTTGGAACTGAACAGCGATCTTCGACTTCAAGGACGGGTTCCGCGGCCGCGAATGGCTCGGAACAGGTCTTGGAGGGACCAATGAAGAGATTGCTGATCGCTGGCGCCGTGGCGGCCTTGACCGCATCCGGCGCGGCCCATGCGCAGGAGATGTACGGCTGGACGCCGGCGGGCACCGTGACGCCCACGCCGCCGGCCCCGGCGTATCTGATGCTCGCCGGCGCTGGCGATCTCTATGAAATCGAGTCGAGCCGGCTGGTGCTGGAGAGCACTTCGGACGCGGCCCTGCGGCGCTTCGCCCAGATGATGATCGAGCATCACACCGGCACGATGCGGGCGGCGGAAACCGCCGCGCGGGAGGCCGGGCTCACGCCGTCGCCGCCGATGCTGGACGCGCCCAAGGCGGCGATGATCGAGGCGCTACGCCAGTACGACGGCGCCGAACGCGACCGGTTGTACCTCAGTCAGCAGATGATGGCGCACAAGGAGGCGCTGGGTCTGCAGAAGACTTATGCCGACAACGGAGACGCGCCGCAGCTGCGGACGGCCGCACGCAACGCCCTGCCGATCATCCAGCGCCACCTCGCCGAGGTGGAACGCCTGGCGGTCCGCTGAACAGGATTGATCCGATGAACCGCATCCGCGCCGCCCTGCTGGGCTCCATCGCCGCCGCCGCCCTCGCCGCCTGCGCCACGCCGATGGCCCCGTCCCCGCCGCCTTCGGCTGGCCTGCCCGCACCAATGGCCCAACTGGCGCCCATGGGCATGACCGCTCGCCCCGACGCCGACATGCAGTCTGTGCTCGACGCTCTCTCGGCGCTGGGCGCCAGGCCGATCGAGACCCTCACCGTCGAACAGGCCCGCACGCAGCCGACGCCGGCCGACGCCGTCAATCGGGTGAAGACCATGCGCGGCATGCCGACCGCGCCCGACCCGACCGTGATCGCCACCGACCTGACCTATCCCACGGCGGGCGGAACCCAGCCGGTGCGGGTCTACAAACCCGCCGGGGCGACGGGACCCCTGCCGGTCGTGGTCTACTATCACGGCGGTGGCTGGGTCATCGCCGATCTGAACGTCTATGACGCCACGCCCCGCTCGATCGCGCGCAATCTGAACGCCGTCGTCGTCTCGGTCGAATATCGCCATGGGCCGGAGTTCAAGGTCCCTGCGGCCCACGACGACGCGAACAACGCCTATCAGTGGGTGCTGGCCAACGCCGCCTCATGGGGCGGCGATCCGGCCCGGATCGCCGTGGCGGGCGAAAGCGCCGGCGGCAACCTGGCCCTGAACGTCGCCATCGCGGCGCGCGACAGGGGATGGACGGTCCCGCGCCATGTGCTGAGCGTCTATCCGATCGCCGACGCCGATCCGCAGCTGCCGTCGAAGCGGGAGAACACCGCCAGCCTGCCCTTGCGCACCGCCACCCTGGCCTGGTTCGGCCAGCATGCGCTACGCAGCCCCGCCGACATGATGGATCCGCGCTTCAACCTGGTCGGCGCCAACCTGCGCGGCCTGCCGCCCGTGACGATCGTCAACGCCCAGATCGATCCCCTGGCCTCTGACGGCGAGACGCTGGCGGCCGCCCTGCGCCGCGCTGGTGTGCCGGTGGAGCGCCAGGTCTATGACGGCGCCGTCCACGAGTTCTTCTCGATGGCCGACGTGGTCCGCGACGCCTATGACGCCCAGCAGTGGTCCTTCGGACGCCTGCGGACGGCGCTGCGCTAAGGGGCCGCCTGAGCCTGACGCCTCGCCTCAGTGCGCCTCGTCCCAGTTGGCGGCTGCGCGGGCTTCGACTTCCAGCGGCACTGACAGCGCCACGGCGGGTTCGGCGGCGGTCTCCATGACGCGCTTGATGACGGCGATGGCGGCCTCGGCCTCGGCTTCGGGGGCTTCGAAGACCAGTTCGTCGTGGACCTGGAGCAGCATGCGGGTCTGGAGGCCGGCGTCGGTCAGGGCGGCCGGCATGCGGATCATGGCGCGGCGGATGATGTCGGCGGCGGCGCCCTGTATGGGGGCGTTGATGGCCGCGCGCTCGCCGAACTGGCGCTCGGCGCCCGACTTGGAATGGATGGCCGGGATGTGGATGCGGCGGCCGAAGACGGTGGAGACGAAGCCCGCCTGGCGCACCTCGGCCTTGGTCCGGTCCATATAGTCGCGGATGCCGGGGAAGCGCTCGAAATAGGTCTTGATGTAGGCCCCGGCCTCGCCCTGGTCGATGCCCAGCTGGGCGGCCAGGCCGAAGGCGGAGATGCCGTAGACGATGCCGAAGTTGATGGCCTTGGCGCGGCGCCGGGTCTCGGACGGCATGCCCTCGACGGGGACGCCGAACATCTCCGACGCCGTGGCCGCGTGGATGTCCAGCCCGGCCTTGAAGGCGCGCTTCAGCTCTGGGATGTCGCCGATGTGGGCTAGGAGGCGCAGCTCGATCTGGCTGTAGTCGGCGCTGATCAGGACGTTTCCGGGGGCGGCGATGAAGGCCTGGCGGATCTCGCGCCCGGTCTCGGTGCGGATCGGGATGTTCTGCAGGTTGGGGTCGGAACTGGCCAGCCGGCCGGTCGAGGCGGCCGCCAGCTGGTAGCTGGTGTGGACCCGGTCGGTCTTGGGGTCGGCCGCGGCGGTCAGGGCGTCGGTATAGGTGCCCTTCAGCTTTGACAGCTGGCGCCAGTCCAGGATGGCGCGCGGCAGGTCGTGGGTGAGGGCCAGCTCCTCCAGCACGCTGGCGTCGGTGCCCCACTGGCCCGAGGCGGTCTTCTTGCCGCCGGGCAGGTTCAGCTCGCCGAACAGGATCTCGCCGATCTGGCGGGGCGAGCCGACGTTGAAGGGCCGGCCGGCGATCTCGTGCGCCTGCTGCTCCAGCTCGGCCATGCGCAGGCCGAACTCCGAGGACAGCCGCTTCAGCCGCTCGGGATCGACGCGCACGCCGGCCAGCTCCATGTCGGCCAGCACGGTCGGCATCGGCCGTTCCAGCGTCTCATAGACGGTGGACAGGCCCTCGCGCGCCAGTCGGGGCTTGAGGATGCGCCACAGGCGCAGCGTCACGTCGGCGTCCTCGGCCGCATATTGCGTCGCGGGGGCCAGCTGCACGTGCTTGAACGACTTCTGGCTCTTGCCCGTCCCGGCCACCGCCTTGAAGGCGATCGGCTCGTGGCCCAGGTGCAGGCGCGCCAGCTCGTCCATGCCGTGGCCGTGCAGACCGCCCTCCAGCACATAGGACAGCAGCAGGGTGTCGTCGTAAGGGGCGACGCGGATGCCGCGCCGGGCGAAGACGGCGACGTCGTACTTGGCGTTCTGCAGCACCTTGAGGACGGACGGGTCCTCCAGCAGGGCCTTCAGCTTGGCCAGGGTCGTCGGCTTGTCCAGCTGGGTCAGGGGCTCGCGCGCGTCCGCCTGGCCGCCGAAGTCCAGCCCGCCGGCGTCGGCCGCCGGCTCGTGCTCGTGCGTCAGGGGGATGTAGCAGGCGTCGTTCGGCCCCAGCGCCAGCGACACGCCGCACAGGCCTGCGTGGGTGGCCGACAGGGCGTCGGTCTCGGTGTCCAGGCCGACGACGCCGGCCTCGCGCGCTCGCGCGATCCAGCGGTCCAGCGCCTCTTCGGTCTGGACGCATTCATAGGCGTCGAGGTTGAAGACGTGCGGCTCGGACGGCGCTGCGACCTCCTTGGGCGCATAGCGCGGGCTGGCGACCGGCGCGGCCAGGTTCGGCGCCCGCTTCGGCGCAAAGGCGGAGGTCTCGCTGGGGCCGGCCTTGCCGTCGCCGACGCGGCGTTGCAGCGATCGGAACTCCATCCTGTCGAGAAATCCGGACAAGGTCTGGGGATCGGGGTCCTTGACCGCGAAGTCGTCGATGGCCTCGGGCGCGGGCGCGTCGCAGGTCAGGCGCACCAGTTCGCGCGACAGGCGGATCTGGTCGGCGAAGTCGATCAGGGTCTGGCGCCGCTTGGGCTGTTTGATCTCCCCGGCGCGGGCCAGCAGGGTGTCGAGGTCGCCGTACTCCTCCAGCAGCTGGGCCGCCGTCTTGGGGCCGATGCCGGGCGCGCCGGGGACGTTGTCGACGCTGTCGCCGATCAGGGCCTGGAGGTCGACCATCTTTTCGGGACCGACGCCGAACTTCTCGAACACCTCGGGCTCGGCCAGGCGGCGATCCTTCATCGGATCCCACATGACCACGCCGCCGCCGATCAGCTGCATCAGATCCTTGTCGGAGGAGACGATCACGGCCTCGCCGCCGGCGTCGCGCGCCTTGCAGGCGTAGGTGGCGATCAGGTCGTCGGCCTCATAGCCCGGCAGCTCGACGCAGTGGACGCCGAAGGCCGCGGTCGCCTCGCGGACCAGGGGAAATTGCGGGATCAGGTCCTCGGGCGGGGGCGGACGGTGGGCCTTGTACTGGTCGTACAGGGTGTTGCGGAAGGTCTTTTCCGAGTGGTCGAAGATGGCCACCAGGTGGGTCGGGCCGTCGGCGCCCTTCATGTCCTTCAAGAGCTTCCACAGCATGTTGCAGTAGCCCTGGACCGCGCCGACGGGCAGGCCGTCGGACTTGCGCGTCAGGGGCGGCAGGGCGTGGTAGGCGCGGAAGATGTAGGCCGAGGCGTCGATCATCCACAGACGCAGGGCGGGCCCGTCCTGGGTCAGCTCCCGGTCCTGTTCGATGACGGGCGGCGTGTCGGCAATGTCGGTCATGGGCGGAACATAGGGCGGAGAAGGCCCTGCGTCAGCCGGGAAACCGGATCAGAATTCGGTCCAGCTGGAACCGGGATCGCGCTGGCCGGGCTGGGCCTGCTGCTGGCCCCAGGTGACCATCATCATCGCCTTGTGGCTGCGGATCCGGTAGCTGCCAATCATCGGCAGGACGGCGCCCAGGGGCGCGCCGGTCCGGGCCTCGTAGAGGAAGCCCGAGAATTCGGCCACGCCGACCCGGTCGCGGTGACTGTAGATCGACAGTTCGGGCAGCGAGACGACGTTGAAGGTCTCGTTGATCGGCACCCGCATTTCCGGAATGCCGAAGACGCGGCGCATCTGCTCCAGCGACAGGGCGCCGGCGCGGATCTCGAACACGGCGTCGGCGGCGTCCTTGTTCGGCGCCAGGCGAAAGCCGGCGTCCGACAGGGCCGCGCGGACGGCGCTGATCGCATAGCGCGCGCCCTCGCCCTGGAAGTAGGATTCGTCGACATAGACGGCCGATCCGGCGGGCAGCGGCAGGCTGAGGCCCTCGACCGCCCGGTCGGCGGCCCGGGCCAGCAGCAGCTGTTCGGTCGCGGTGCGGCCGGGATTGGTCTCGGTGGTCGAGGCGCAGGCGGCGACGAGCAGGCCGGCCGCCAGGGGCAGGACCGCGCGCCGCAGCATCACCACGTTCCCGTATTGGGCATGGAGGCCCAGGGCTCGGCCGGCGCCAGGGCCGGACCGTCCTGAAGCAGTTCGATGGAGATGCCGTCGGGCGAGCGCACGAAGGCCATGTTGCCGTCGCGCGGCGGGCGGTTGATGATCACGCCGCCGTCCATCAGCCGCTGGCAGGCGGCGTAGATGTCGTCGACCTTGTAGGCCAGGTGGCCGAAGTTGCGGCCGCCCTGATACTCTTCAGGATCCCAGTTGAAGGTCAGCTCGACCTCCGGGCTGCGTTCGGCCGCGGACTGTTCCAGGTTCTTGGGCGCGGCCAGGAAGACCAGGGTGAAGCGGCCGGCCTCGTTCTCCATGCGCCGGACTTCCTGCAGGCCCAGAAGGTCGCAGTAGAAGTGCAGCGAGGCGTCGAGGTCCTTTACGCGGACCATGGTGTGCAGATAGCGCATTGGCGATCTCCGGGGAGGACGGGCGGCCGGGCGGCGTCAGTGCGCCTCGGGCGCGCGGGCGGCGGGGCTCAAATATTCGTTCTCGTCGTGCGGATGGGCCGACAGGACGAAGCGACGGTCGCAGTAGCCGCATTCGACGAAGTCGTCCTCGCCCATGTCCATGTAGACCAGCGGATGGCCCAGGGCGCCGCCGCCGCCGTCGCAGGCCACGCGCTTGGTCGAGACCACGATCTCTTCGGGCGGCGGAATGATCGCATCGATGTGGCGGGGCGGCATTTTCGGCTCATCTCTTGGCGGGGAGGCGTCGGGCGCATACCTATGCGGCCCGTCCGGCGGCGTCAAACCGCCGCGCGACCTGATTTCCTGACCCGAAGCGCCCCTGATGACCGATCCCGCGACCCTGCCCGACAACGCCATAGAGGTGCGGGGCCTGAAGAAGACCTATGCCGGATCGAAGAAGGCGGCGCCGAAGACGGCCTTGCGGGGCGTCGACCTGGTCATTCCGCGCGGGTCCATGTTCGGCCTGCTGGGCCCCAACGGCGCCGGCAAGTCGACCCTGATCAACATCCTGGCCGGGGTCGTGAAGAAGTCCGAGGGATCGGTGAAGATCTGGGGCCGCGACATCGACGGGGAGCCGCGCGACGCCGCCGCGGCCATCGGCGTGGTGCCCCAGGAGATCGTCGCCGACGTCTTCTTCACCCCGCGCGAGTCGCTGGAGGTGCAGGCCGGCTTCTATGGCGTGCCGGCCAACGAGCGGCGCTCGGACGAGCTGCTGGCGGCGCTGGGCCTGTCGGACAAGGCGAACGCCTATGTGCGGGCGCTGTCGGGCGGCATGAAGCGGCGGCTGATGGTGGCCAAGGCCTTGGTGCATAATCCGCCGATCCTGATCCTGGACGAGCCGACCGCCGGCGTGGATGTCGAGCTGCGCCGCCAGCTGTGGGAATACGTCCGGCGCATCAACGCCGAGGGCGTCACCATCGTCCTGACCACCCACTATCTGGAAGAGGCGCAGGAGCTCTGCGACACCATCGCCATCGTCAACCGGGGCGAGGTGGTGGCCTGCGAGCCGACCCCGCAACTGCTGCGCCGATTGGACAGCCGCAATGTGGTGGTGACGCCCGAGACGCCGCAGGCGACCCCGCCGGTGTTGCCCGGCTTCGAAGTGACGGCCCGGCCGAACGGCGCCTTCGCGGTGGCCTACAAGAAGGGTCAGTCGTCGGTCGAGCAGGTCATCGCCGCCGTGCGCCAGGCGGGCGTGACCATCGCCGACATCTCGACCGAGGACCCGGACCTGGAGGACGTCTTCCTGGCCCTGACCTACGGCGACGCGTCAAAGGTCGATCCGACGAAGGACTGACGGCGGCGCGTCCGGTCGAAGATGAAACTTTCGTCATGAAGACCCGTCCCCGTTGTGACGCGGCGTCCCGAGTCTAAAGTCGGTCCCTCGCAAACCGAGGAATTGCCCATGCGTCGTGTCGTCCCCCTAGTCGCCGCCGCCGCCTTGATGGCGGTGGGTACGCCCGTCCTGTTCGCGCCGGGCGTCGCCCTGGCGGCCGCTTCCGCCCAATCCACCGCCCCGGCGGCCGCCGCCATGCAGCCCGCCCCGGTGTCGGAACTGGTGGCCGAGGTGGACATCCCCTACACCCGCTTCACGCTGGACAACGGCCTGACCGTGCTGGTGCACGAGGACCACAAGGCGCCGGTGGTGGCGGTTTCGGTCTGGTACAACGTCGGCTCCAAGGACGAGCCCGAGGGCCGCACCGGCTTCGCCCACCTGTTCGAACACCTGATGTTCGGCGGCTCGGAGAACGCGCCGGGCAGCTATTTCACGCCGATGCGCAACATGGGCGCGACGGACATGAACGGGACCACCTGGTTCGACCGCACCAACTATTTCGAGACGGTCCCGACCCCGGCGCTGGAGCAGACGCTGTTCATGGAAAGCGACCGCATGGGCTACATGCTGGGCGCCATCAGCCAGGAGACGCTGGATCTGCAGCGCGGCGTCGTCCAGAACGAGAAGCGCCAGGGCGACAACCAGCCCTATGGCCTGAACGAATACAAGGTGCTGGAAGCCCTGTTCCCGGAAGGGCACCCCTACCGCCACTCGACCATCGGCTCGATGGCCGACCTGGACGCGGCCTCGATGGAGACGGTGCGCGACTGGTTCCGTTCCAACTACGGTCCCAACAACGCCGTGCTGGTGCTGGCCGGCGACATCACGCCCGAGAAGGCGCGCGAGCTGACCGAAAAATACTTCGGCCCGATCCCGCGCGGTCCGGTGAACAACCCCAGGGAAGCCTCGGTCCCGACCCTGGCTGCGCCCATCAGCGAGACGACCCACGACCGCGTGGCCAACGCCCAGGTGTCGATCAACTGGGCCGTGCCGGGCATGCTGGACCCGGACGCCGTGCCGCTGAGCGTCGGCGCGTCCGTGCTGGGCGGCCTGGCCAGCTCTCGTCTGGACAATGAACTGGTGCGCGGCGACCAGACCGCCGTGTCGGTCAGCGCCTCGAACGGCGCCTTCCACCGCGTGGGCATGTTCGACATCACCCTGAACGTGAAGCCGGGCGAGGATCCCGCCGCCGTCGAGGCGCGCGCCCGCCAAATCCTGGACGGCCTGATCGCCAACGGCCCGACCGCCGAGGAGGTCGAGCGGGTCAAGACCCAGTACGTCTCCCGCGTCGTGCAGGGGCTGGAGCAGGTCGGCGGCTTCGGCGGCAAGGCCGTGGCCCTGGCGGAAGGACAGCTCTACGCGGGCGATCCGGAACACTACAAGAAGGAGCTCCAGGCCTATGCGGCGGTGACGCCGGCGCAGGTTCAGGCGGCGATGCAGAAGTGGCTGACGCGTCCGGCCTATACGCTGACGACCCTGCCGGGCGAGCGCGAGGCCTATCAGGAGGCCGCCGAGGCGCCGTCGGGCGCCAACCACACGCCGGCCCCGCCGATCGAACGCGTGGCCCGCATGCCCAAGCCCGAGATCGGCCAGGTCGCCAACGTCGACTTCCCGGCCGTCGAGCGCACCCGCCTGTCGAACGGCATCGAGGTGGTCTACGCCCAGCGCGACGCGGTGCCGGCCACCAAGATCGCCCTGGATTTCGACGCCGGCCTGGCCGCCGACGACGCGTCCAAGCTGGGCCTGCAGACGCTGATGCTGGACCTGATGGACGAAGGCACCAAGACGCTGAACGCCACCCAGCTGGCCGAGGCGCAGGAAACCCTGGGCGCCTCGATCTCCACCGGCGCCACCATGGATCGGTCGGTGGTGTCGCTGGCGGCGGTGACGCCGAACCTTCAGCCGTCGGTGGCCTTGCTGGCGGACGTGGTCAAGAACCCGGCCTTCGCCCCGGCGGAGCTGGAGCGACTGCGCGCCACCCGCCTGTCGCGGATCGCGGCCGAGCGCACCCAGCCGGCCGCCCTGGCCAGCCGCGCCCTGCCGGAGCTGATCTACGGGTCGGCCAGCCCCTACGGCCGTCCGTTCAGCGGCAACGGCGACGAGGCCAGCGTCAAGGCGATCACCGAGGCCGACGTCCGCGCCGACTACGCCGAGTGGATCCGGCCGGACAACGCCAAGATCTTCGTCGTTTCGGACCGGCCGCTGTCGGAAATCACCCCGGTGCTGGAGGCCAACTTCGGAAGCTGGTCGACGCCGTCCGCCGCCAAGGGGGTGAAGGACTTCTCGGCCCCGATCCCGGCCGCGACGCCCAAGATCGTCCTGATCGACCGGCCGCAGTCGCCCCAGTCCTACATCCTGGGCGGGGAAGTGCTGGACGCCTCGGGCACCGACGACCTGCTGGTGCTGAACGCGGCCAACAACGTGCTGGGCAACGACTTCCTGTCGCGCATCAACTCCGATCTGCGCGAGACCAAGGGCTGGTCGTACGGGGTCAACGCCTCGGTCCAGGGCTTCCAGAACCGCGTGCCCTATCTGGTCAACGCGCCGGTCCAGGCCGACCAGACCGGCCCGGCCATCGCGGCGCTGAACGCCCAGTTCAACGACTTCCTCAAGGGAGGCAAGGGCGTGACCGCGGCCGAGCTTGAGCGCACGGTCAACGGCAATACCCGTCGCCTGGCCGGCAGCTACGAGACGTCGGGCGCGGTGCTCGGCGCGCTGCGCACCAACGACGCCCTGGGCCGTCCGGACGACTATCCGGAAACCGTGGCGGCGCGCACCAACGCGCTGACGGCGGCCGAGCTTGACGCCGCGGCCAAGGCCGCGATCGACCCGTCCAGGTTCGTCTGGGTGGTCGTCGGCGACGCCTCGGTGGTCAAGCCGCAGCTGGACGCCCTGGGCCTGCCAGTCGAGGTGCGGTCGGCGGCGCCGGCCGCGCAATAGGCGCAACGGTCCGAAACGACGAAGGCCCGGAGCGCATGCTCCGGGCCTTTTCGTTTGCGCTCCTGCCTTCGTCATTCCCCGCAAGCCGCTTGCGGCGCAGACCGGGGGATGACGAAAGGACTTAATCCAGCGTCGCGCCGGTCGTGCGCATGATCTCGGCGCGCAGCTCGGGCAGGCCCAGGCCCTTTTCGGACGAGGTCAGAGCCACCACGGGAAAGGCGGCCGGGCGTTTGGAGATGGCCTTCAGCGTGGCCGCCTGCACGACCTCGCCCTCGCCCTTCTTCAGCTTGTCGGCCTTGGTCAGCACGATCTGATAGCTGACCGCGGCCAGGTCCAGGGCGTCCAGCGCCTCGGCGTCCACCGACTTCAGGCCGTGCCGGCTGTCGATCAGCAGATAGACGCGCTTCAGCGTCACGCGGCCGCGCAGATAGTCGCGGCCCAGGTCCTGGAACTTCTTGGTCGTCGCCTTGGACGCCTTGGCCCAGCCGTAGCCGGGCAGGTCGACCAGACGCATCCGGCCGTCCAGGTCGAAGAAGTTGACCTCGCGCGTGCGGCCCGGCTCGTTGGAGGCGCGGGCCAGCTTGTGCATGCCGACCAGGCCGTTGATCAGGCTGGACTTGCCGACGTTGGACCGCCCGGCGAAGGCGATCTCCGGCAGGTCGGGGTCGGGCAGTTGCTCGATCTTGGCCGCGCCCATGACGAAGGTCGCCGGCCGCGCGAACAGGATGCGCGCGGCCTCGATATCCTCGGGCGTGAAGTCGGTTTCGTTGGTCACGCCGGCGATTTCTTGAAGCGGGCGATGAAGCTGTCGATCGGGTTCTCGGCCTTGTAGCGGTGCATGATGACGTACTGCTGCAGGATGGTCAGGACGTTGGACCAGGCCCAGTAGACCAGCAGGCCCGCCGCGAACGGCGCCATGATGAAGGTGAAGACCAGCGGCATGAACTGGAAGATCTGACGCTGGAGCGGATCGGTCGCCGGCGGGTTCATGGCCGTCTGCAGCCACATGGTCAGGCCGTAGGCGATGGCCAGCAGACCCACGCCCAGCGGGCCGACCAGCAGGGCGCCGACCAGCGGCAGGGTCGCCGGATCCCACGGGATGAGACCGAACAGGTTCCAGATCGTCGAGGGGTCGCGCGCCGACAGGTCCTGAATGAAGCCCAGGAACGGCTGGTGGCGCATTTCGATGGTGACCGTCAGAACCTTGTACAGGGCGTAGAAGACCGGAATCTGGAGCAGCAGCGGCAGGCAGCCGGCGACCGGATTGATCTTCTCCTTCTGGTACAGGCCCATCATCTCCTGCTGCTGCTTCTGGGGGTCGTCTTTGAACTTCTTGCGGATCTCCTCCATTTTGGGCTGGAGGTTCCGCATCTTGGACATGCTGGCGTAGGCGTTGTTGGCCAGCGGGAACATGACCAGCTTGACGATGACGGTCAGCGCCAGGATGGCGACGCCGAAGCTGCCGACCAGGCCATAGACGTTCTCCAGGATCCAGAAGATCGGACGCGTCAGGAACCAGAACATGCCCCAGTCGATCGCATAGACGAAGCGCGGCAGGCCCAGGCTCTGCTCATAGGACTTCAGCACCTCGGCGCGCTTGACGCCGGCGAACAGGCGCTGGGTCTCGGTCGCCGTCCCGCCCGGCTGCACGGTGCGGGTCGCGCCCAGGACATTGGCTTCCAGCTGCTGGCCGCCGTTGGCGTCACGCACGCGGAATTCGGTTTCGACCGCCTCGTTCTGCTGGGGCAGAAGGGCCGCCAGCCAGTATTTGTCGGTGATGCCCAGCCAGCCGCCGGTCGAGGCGTTCTCGATGCGCGGCTCCTTGACCCAGTCCTTGTATTTCTTTTGCTCGGTCCGATAGTCGCCCGGCTTGCCGAAGGTGCCGATGGCGCCCTCGTGGACGATGTGGGACGAGCCGGCGAGCGGCGGCACGCCCTGGCGCTGGACGCTGCCGTAGGGGGCGATGGTGATGGCCTGGGTTCCCAGGTTCTGCACCGTGTCCTTGACCGAGAAGACGTAGCGGTCGTCCATCGACACCACGCGGGTGAAGCGCAGGCCCTGGCCGTTGTCCCAGGTCAGGGTGATCGGCGTGGTCGGGGTCAGGGTCGAACCGGCCGTCAGCCGCCACGGCGTGTTCGGGCCGGGGACGCCGCCGGGGACGTTGGCGCCGGCCCAGCCGAACTGGGCGAAGTAGGCGTTCTCCATGCCCTGGGGGCGGAACATCTCGACCGGGGCCGGATCGTCCTGGACCTCGCGGTAGTCGGTCAGGAACAGGTCGTCGATGCGCGCGCCCTGAAGCGACAGCGAGCCTTTCAGCGTGCCGGACTGGATCGGAACGCGCGCGGCGGTGCTCAGCGCCTGGGTGCGGTCGGTGACGAAGGTGGGGCCCTGCGGGCTCAGCGCGGTGTTGGCGGCGTTCTCGGCCGTCTGCGACTGTTCGACCTGGGCCGCCTGCATCGCCGCGCGACGCTCGGCCTGCGGACGCAGCACGGTGAACCAGTAGATCCCGAGGATCAGGACCGAGCACACGATGAAGATGATCGTGTTGCGCGAGTTCTCGTTTTTCATGGGATTCGGTCGTCCTGGCCGGAAGAGGCGCGAGGGTTGGAAGGCCGGTCGGCCCGCTCGGTCTTGGGGGTCGCGAGCCTTGTAAGCGTCGATTTCACGTCGTCAAGCAAACGGTCCCAGGGACGGTCCGCCGTGCCCATGCGGGCGATGAAGACATAGTCGCTGCCGGGCCGGCCGTGCTGGCCGATCATCAGACGGGCCGCCTCGCGCAGGCGGCGCTTGGCGCGGTTCCTGACCACGGCCCCGCCGACCTTGCGGGTGGCGGTGAAGCCGACGCCGATGTGCGCCGACCCGTCGCCGCGTTCCAGCCGCTGGATCACCACCGCGCCGCGGGCCTCTGAAACGCCTTTGGCGGCCGCCAGAAACTGGGGCCGCCGCAACAGACGCTTGATCTGTAAAGGGTCGCTCATGCGTCCTTGGCTTTCGGACGCGAGAGCCGCTTACGCCGTCAGGCGCTTGCGGCCCTTGGCGCGACGGCGCGCAACGATCTTCTGGCCGTTCTTGGTGGCCATCCGGCTGCGGAAGCCGTGACGGCGCTTGCGCACGAGTCGCGACGGCTGATAGGTCCGCTTCACGGTCGGCTCCTGACGTTAAAAGGTTGGAGCGACGGGCAATAAGGCGTCCGCCGCAGGAAGGGCGGGCGTATAAGTCGCATGGCCGCGCGAGTCAACGCCGCGACCGGGCATTTCGAGGACGACGGCCGCATGGCGCAAAGATCGGCGAAGGAATGGGCGTTGCGGCTGCTGCCGCTCGCCGCGATCGCCGGTGTCGTCGTGCTGTTCTTCGCCATGGGCTGGAACCGCTTCCTGTCGATGGACCTGATCCGCGAACACGGACTGAACCTGCAGGCCTATGCGCGCGAGAACTGGTGGATCGCCCTGGCCGCCTTCGTGGCCGTGTACGCCCTGGCGACCGCCTCGACCATACCGGGCCCGGTCTTCCTGACCCTGCTGGGCGGCATGATGTTCGGCCCCGTGGTCGGCATGCTGGCCCAGGCGATGGGGGCGACGATCGGGTCGGTCGTCATCTACGGCGTCTATCGCACCTCGATCGGCGGCTGGCTGCGCGCCAAGTTCGAGGCCGACGCCGGCTTCATGGACCGGCTGGCCAAGGGCATCGACCGCAACGCCTTCACCACCCTCTTGACCCTGCGGCTGATCCCCAGCGTGCCCTTCGTCCTGATCAACGCCACGGCGGGCATGATGGCGGTGCCGCTGAGGCCGTATGTGATCGCCACCTTCCTGGGGCTGCTGCCGTCGACCTTCATCTACACCTGGATCGGATCGCGGCTGGGGGGGCTGATCCGCGCGGGCGTCCGGCCGGACCTGGACGTGCTGCTGCGCCAGTTCTTCTGGCCGCTGATGGGCGTGGTCTTCCTGTCGCTGCTGCTGCCGCTGGGCATCAAGCTGGTCCAGATGGCGCGACGCCGTCGGGCCGGGGCGGCGGCCGCATGAGCGCCCTGTTGGAGCGGATCGCGGCGCGGCTGAAGCTGTCGCCGGACGCGGTCGAGACCTGGCGCGAGCGCCTGCGGCCGCGCGCGCCCGACGGCCTGTCCTCGCGCCTGCTGCTGCTGACGGTGGCCTTCACCCTGGCGGTGGAGGCGTTGATCCTGGGGCCGAACCTGGCCGCCTTCCACGAGCGCTGGCTGCGCGACCGGCTGCAGGCCGCGGAGCTGGCCTCCGTGGGGGTCGAGGCCCTGCCGTACAGCGCCGTCGAGGACGACACCGCCGCCGAACTGATGCGGATCGGCGGGGTTCAGGCGGTGGCCCTGACCGAGCAAGGGGTCCGGCGGCTGCTGCTGCAGGCGCCGAACCTGCCCCGGGCGCCCGAACTGATCGACCTGCGCCGCGAGAACGTCTGGTCGCGTCTGACCGATCCGTGGCGCACACTGTTCGGCCACCCGGATCGGTCGCTGCGGGTCCAGGCCCAGCCGCGCTATCGCTCGGGCGACTTCATCGAGATCGTCACGCCGGCCCAGCCGCTGAAGCTGGAGCTTCGCGCCTTCCTGGTGAACAGCTTGCTGGTCTCGCTGCTGATCTCGGCGACGGCGGGGGCGCTGCTCTACGGCGGCTTGGCGTTGCTGGTGCTCAGGCCGTTGCGGCGGGTGACCCGCTCCATGGAACGGTTCGCCGCCGATCCCGAGAGCGATCCGGAAACTCCTTCCGACCGTCACGACGAGATCGGCCGGGTCGAGCGCGAACTGGCGCGGATGCAGGAGGAGGTGCGCCAGTCGCTTCGGTCGCGCGCCCGGCTGGTGGCCCTGGGCGAGGCGGTGGCCAAGATCAATCACGACCTCCGGAACATGCTGACCTCGGCGCAGATGGCCTCGGAGCGGCTGGCCGCCTCGCCGGACCCGGCGGTGGCCAAGGCCCTGCCGCGCCTGGAGCGCGCGCTGGGCCGGGCGGCGGCCCTGTCGCGCAATGTCCTGGAGTACGGCAAGAGCGAGGAGCCCGCGCCGCAGAAGACCCGCGTGGTGCTAACCCAGGCCCTGACCCTGGCGGCCGAGGACGCCGGGCTGGACCCCGACGGCGTCCGCCTGGTCAAGCAGTTGCCGCCGCGCTTCGCCGTGGAGGCCGATCCCGACCAGCTCTACCGGATCCTGGTCAATCTGATGCGCAACGCCCGCCAGGCTATCGAATCCGACCCCGGCCGCGCGCCCGAGCGGCGCGGCAAGGGCGCGATCACCATCAGCGCCTTCGCCGAGGACGGCGTCAGCGTGGTGCGCATCGCCGACGACGGCCCGGGCATCCCGGCGCGCCTGGCGCAGCGACTGTTCGAGCCCTTCGTCAGCTCCAAGACCTCGGAAGGCACCGGCCTGGGCCTGACTATCTCGCGCGAGTTGGCCGCATTGCATGGCGGGGAACTGCGCCTGGTGGACGGCGCGGAGGGCGGCGCCGTGTTCGAGCTGCGCCTGCCCGCCTAGTCCAAGCCGTCGTCGGTGACGACGAAGTCGCGGTTCTCGCTGCGGGCGCGCGCCGCCAGCTCTTCCTGCACCAGATGCCAGCGGCGCAGGCGCTCGTAGTCGATGGCGTGCTCGGGCGAGGCGTCCAGCCAGTCGCGGAAGTCCGCCAGCTGCAGGCGCGCATTGGGGGCCGACATGTCCGGCAGCGCCGGCACATTGGGCAGACGCCGCGCAACCGAGGGCGGAATAGGGAAGTCGCCGGAAGAGGTGCTCAGGATCATGGGATGCGACGCCCGCTTTAGAGAGGCGCCGACCATGCCCCAACGCCGGCGCTTGGCCAACCTTTTCGGCCTTGGCGCGTTTTCAAGCTTGAGTGTTCCTGTACAGCTTGCGCCTTTCTGGAGATCGATATGAAGCCGTTCATCGTCCTGACGATCGCCGCCACCCTGGCCGTGGCGGGCGCCGCGCAAGGGCAGACGTCGCCAGGGGCTGAGGCCGCCACCTCGGAGGCCAGCCCCTATGTCGCCCCCGACGGCTATCGCGACCAGCGCGTGCTGCCGCAGGGGAACCCCGCCGATCCCGCCGCCCGCGAGGCGCTGCTGCGGGCGCGGGGCGAAGCCTATCACCGGGCGCCTGACAGTCAGCAGACCGAGGCGGAACTCGCGGTCACGCGCGCCCTGAACGCCGAGATCGCGGCCCAGAACGACCTGGCCGAACGGCAGGAGGCGGCGGACCGGCTGGCGCATGACGCCGCGCTGGCCCGTTATCAGATCGAGGTGCAGCAGACCGAGGAGCGGGCGCGCGCGGCGGCCGAGGCGACGCGCGCCGCCCAGGATCAGTACGACCGCGACTACGCCGCCTGGGAAGAGCGGGTCGCGGCCTGCCGGGCCGGGGTGCGGGCGGCCTGCGCCGCGCGTCGGCCCTAGAGGGGCTGTTCGGCCCGTCGCTCTGCGCTGATCAGGCCGGCTTCCAGAACCTCCATCACCGCCACGGCCTGGTCGGGCGGAACCGGATTGGGCGCCTGCCCGCGCAGCGCCAGGGCGATCTGATCGTAGAAGCGGCGATAGTCGCCAGCCGGCCCGTCGACGGGCGCGCGCGCGCCGGTCTCGCCGTCGATCAGCAGGCCGGGGCGGGGGTCCAGACCCCAGCCGTCGCCGCCCGCGCGGCCGGTCGCCTTGAGCTGCTCCTCCTGGATGTCGAGGCCGGACTTGATCCAGCCGGCGCGCTCGCCCTGGATCGCGAAGCGCAGGTCGGATGCGGCGGACAGCATGTCGGCGTGCAGAATGACGCGCAAACCCTCGTAGCGCAGCACGGCGTGGGCGTAGTCGGTCGCCTTGCCGCCCTCGCGGACCACGGCCAGGTCGGCGCTGACGCCCAGAGGTCGGCCGAACAGAACCAGCGCCTGATCGATCAGGTGCGGCCCAAGGTCGTACCAGACGCCGGCGCCGGGAACGTCCGCCTCGCGCCAGCGGTCGCGCACCTGGGGCCGGAAGCGGTCGAAATGGCTCCCGAAGCGGACGATCCGACCCAGGCGGCCTTCCGCGATCAGGGCCTGAAGCGTCAGGAAGTCGGCGTCCCAGCGGCGATTGTGGAAGACCGACAGCAGCCGCCCGCGCGCCTCGGCCAGGGCCGCCAGATCCTTCGCCTCGGCGACGGTCAGGGTGAAGGGCTTGTCGACGACGACGGCGCGGCCGGCCTCCAGGGCCTGCCGGGCCAGGGGGGCGTGAAGGGCGTTGGGCGCGGCGATCACGACCAGTTCGACCCCCGGATCGGCCAGGGCGGCGCCCAGGTCGGCGGCGACCTTCGCCTCCGGCCAATCCGTCTTCACCACATCGCCTTGGCGGGAGACCACCGTATGCAGCCGCAGGCCTTTCGCAGCCGCGATCAGCGGCGCGTGGAAGGTCTTTCCGGCATAGCCGTAACCGACCAGGGCGACGCCGGCGGGCGTCAAGATTCGGCCCTCGCCTTGGCCTCGGCGATCAGGGCGTCGTCGATCTCGCGCGCGCGGACGGCGGCTGGGCGGCTCATCAGCCGGGCGGCGTAGGCCTGGAAGGCGGGACGCTCGGGAAGGCTCTTGAACATCTGGCCCCACGCCACCTGGCTGCCGACATAAACGTCGGCGGCGGTGAACTGGTCGCCCAGCAGCCAGGGCCCGCCCTGTTCGACGGCGTGTTCCAGCGCGTCGACCGTCTGTTCGAACGAACCGTAGCCGACCATGGCCGACTTCTCGGCCGGCGGCAGGAGCCCCAGGGAATTGGCCGTCACCGACGCCTCGACCGGACCTGCGGCGAAGAACATCCAGCGATAATAGAGGCCGCGTCGGGGATCATCCAGCGCCGGGGCCAGGTCCGCCTCGGGAAAGGCGTCGGCCAGATAGGCGCAGATGGCGGCGCATTCCGTCACCGTCACCCCGCGATGGACCACGGCCGGCACCTTGCCCATCGGATTGATGGCCAGATAGGCCGGCGCCTTCATGGTGGTGGCGTAGTCCAGCACCTCGGTCCGGTAGGGGCGACCGACCTCCTCCAGCATCCAGCGGACGATGCGTCCGCGCGACATGGGGTTGGTGTAGAAGACGATCTCGTCGGCCATGGCGTCTCTCCTTTCGGGAGAAGATACGCCCGAACGGTCGCGCGGCCTATCGCGCTTCGCGCTGCTTGAGGACAGGTCTTTTCAGCCTATCGCGCGTCGCGCTGCTTGAGGCCGGGCTCCGTCAGCCCGCAACCAGGCTCATGTCGCGCCGCGCCATCATGCGATCGAACTCGCTCCAGACCCCGTCGGCGCCGTGCCAGCTCCCCTGGGTGGCCGCCTTGGAGTATTCGGTGGCGCGGGCCTCGAAGAAGTTGGCGTGCTCGACGCCGCTGAGCAGCGACTGCAGCCAGGGCAGCGGGTTTTCCTTCACGCCGTAGACTTCCGGCAGCTTCAGCTGGCGCAGGCGCCAGTCGGCGATGAAGCGGATGTACTGCTTGATGTCGTCCGGCGTCATGCCCTGGACCGAGCCCATTTCGAAGGCCAGGTCGATGAACTTGTCCTCCATCTTCACCACCGTCTTGCAGCAGTCGACGATGTCGTCCGCCACCGTCTTGGTGACCGCGCCGGTTTCCTTGTTGAAGGCGTGGTAAAGCTTGATGATGCCTTCGCAGTGCAGGCTCTCGTCGCGCACCGACCAGGACACGATCTGGCCCATGCCCTTCATCTTGTTCTGGCGCGGGAAGTTCATCAGCATGGCGAATGACGCGAACAGCTGCACGCCTTCCGAGAAACCGCCGAACATGGCCAGGGTCCGGCAGATGTCGGCGTCTGTATCGACACCGAACTGGCCCATGTAGTCATGCTTGTCCCGCATGGCCTCGTATTCCATGAAGGCGCCGAACTCGCTCTCGGGCATGCCGATGGTTTCGAGCAGCAGGGCGTAGGCCGCGATATGGATCGTCTCCATATTGCCGAAGGCGGCCAGCATCATCTTCACCTCGGTCGGTTTGAAGACCCGGCCGTAGCGCTCCATGTAGTTGTCCTGCACCTCGATGTCCGCCTGGGTGAAGAAGCGGAAGATCTGGGTCAGCAGGTTGCGTTCGCCGTCGTTCAGGGTCGAGGCCCAGTCCTTGACGTCCTCGCCCAGCGGCACCTCTTCCGGCATCCAGTGGACCTGCTGCTGCTTCTTCCACATGTCGAACGCCCACGGATAGCGGAACGGCTTGTAGGCGGCGGACGGGGTCAGGAGGCCGGGCGCGTCGGCGCGGATGATCGGGGTCACGGCGTTCATCGGGCGAAGACCTTTGGTCGGGAGCGAGGAGAGCGAATCCGAAGAGACGTTCACCATGCGGCGGGTCGGCATCGGCGCCAAGAGGAACTTCCCCTATTTAGCGATCACATTTTCCAGCACCGCTATATGTAGTGGGCGGGCCTCAGTTTTTTGGGGATGAGGCTGGGGACGGTCCGCGCGGTCTTCCTTGACGCGGCGTGAGGGGCCTAATGTGGACCCCAAGAGGAAACACCGGCCGGCAGTCAGGCCACAGGAAGGAAATCCATGCGCGAAGCCGTCATCGTCTCCACCGCCCGCACGCCGATCGGCCGCGCCTATCGCGGCGCCTTCAACGACACCCAGGCGCAGCAGCTGGGCGCCCATGCGGTGCGGCACGCGGTCCAGCGCGCCGGCGTCGATCCGGCCGAGATCGAGGATGTGGTGATGGGCGCCGCCCTGCAGCAGGGCTCGACCGGAACCAATGTCGCGCGCCAGGTGGCGCTGGCCGCGGGCCTGCCCTCGACCGTCCCGGGCATGAGCCTGGACCGCCAGTGCGCCTCGGGCCTGATGGGCATCGCCACGGCCGCCAAACAGGTCATCTTCGATCAGCAGAAGATGGCGGTCGGCGGCGGGCTGGAGAGCATCTCCCTAGTCCAGAACCAGCACATGAACCTGTACCGCGGCAAGGACGAGGACCTGCTGAAGCTGTCACCGCACATCTATATGTCGATGCTGGAGACCGCTGAGGTCGTGGCCCGCCGCTACGGGATCAGCCGCGACCGTCAGGACGAATATGCGCTGCAGTCCCAGCAGCGCACGGCCCAGGCCCAGGCCGAGGGGCGGCTGGATGCGGAAATCGTCCCCATGACCACGACCATGCTGGTCATGGACAAGGCGACCGGCGAGACCTCCAGGAAGGAGGTCACCCTGTCCAAGGACGAGGGCAACCGGCCCGAGACCACCCTGGAAGGCCTGAAGTCGCTGAAGCCCGTGTTCGGCGCCGGCGAGGAGATCCAGCAGGGCGAATACATCACCGCCGGCAACGCCAGCCAGCTGTCGGACGGCGCCTCGGCCTGCGTGATCATGGAGGCCGGCGAGGCGGTGAAGCGCAACCTCCAGCCGCTGGGCGCCTATCGCGGCATGGCCGTCGCCGGCTGCGAGCCGGACGAGATGGGCATCGGCCCGGTCTACGCCGTGCCCAAGCTGCTGAAGCGTCACGGCCTGACCGTGGACGACATCGGCATCTGGGAGCTGAACGAGGCCTTCGCCGTCCAGGTGCTCTATTGCCGCGACACCCTGGGCATCCCGAATGACCGGCTGAACGTGTCGGGCGGCGCCATCTCGATCGGCCACCCCTACGGCATGTCGGGCGCGCGGATGACCGGCCACGTCCTGATCGAGGGCAAGCGGCGCGGCGCGAAATACGGCGTCGTCACCATGTGCGTGGGCGGCGGCATGGGCGCAGCCGGCCTGTTCGAGATCTACTGAGGCGCACTGATGAGCTCGTCATCCTGGGGGGAACCGGGGATGACGAAAATCAGACCTTCTCGCTGATCTTGATCGCCGCCTTGCACCCGGCCTTGATGACGCCGCTGAGCAGGCGATAGGCCGGGGCCTCGCGGCTGCCGTGCTCGATGGCGTGGTCGTGGTGGGCCAGTTCCTCCTCGCGGAACTGCTTCAGCTCGGCGGCCAGGGCCGGGTCGCGCTCGCCGATCTCGGCGATCTGGTCGGCGTAGTGCTGCTCGATCACGCTCTCGACCGCTTCGGTGCAGGCGTGAGCCGCCTTCTCGCCGATCAGGGCCGTCCCGGCGCCGAGCGCCGAGGCCGCCAGCCGCCAGACCGGCGTCATGGCCGTGGGCCGCACCTTGCGCTCGTTCAGCAGCCTTTCGAACCGGGCCAGATGAACCGCCTCCTGGTCCTGCATCTCGGCCAGATCCTGAGTGATCGCCTCGCGGCCCTTCTTCGCCTCGAACACCGCACGCTGGGCGCGGTAGATCAGGACGGCGGCGTATTCCCCGGCGTGGTCGACACGCAGGATCTCGTCCATCCGGGCCTTGTCGGCGCCCTGTCCGGGACGAGGCAGCGGAATGCGGTCGCTCATGGTCAGGCCTTTTCGATGCGCGGGGCGCGGGCGTCCTTGGGACGTTTGGCGGCCAGCAGGCTGAACGTCGCAAGCGCCAGGGAGATCAGGACGTTCCATTCGGCCATCGACAGACCCAGCCAGCTCCAGGCCACGTCGCCGCACGAGGGCAGGGGGCCGGCGGGGGCGGTTCCGGCCGCCAGGGCCGCCAGGGCGTCGACATCGACCGAGGCGCCGCCCATGCAGGTCGCGGGCAGGGCCCACCAGCCCTGCTCGCCGCCCATGTGGAACAGGGCCGTGATCGCGCCGGTGGCGAAGACCGCGGCCAGCAGGAAGGAGGCGATGCGCGGCGTGCCCCGCCGGCCGCCGCTGAACAGGGTCCAGCCAGTGGCCAGCACGGCGATGACGACGGCGCCCCAATAGACCTCGCGCTGTTTGAGGCAGAGGTTGCACGGCGCCAGGCCGCCGAACCGCTCGAAGGCGTGGGCGGCGCCCAGCATGGTCAGCGAGGCCGCAAGCGCGAAGGCGGTCCACCAGCGGGTCAGGAGGCGATAGGCGGCTCTCATCGACCGGCTGTTTACCTCGCCCCAGCGCCGCCGTCGATGGAGGTTCCGCTTCGCCGCCGCGCGGGACGTGCTAAGGCTCCCCGCCCCTTCTTCCTCCCCCGCCTGCAGAGCCCCATGTCCGCCGAAGATCTTCATCAGGACGACGTCAGCCACAACGTCACCCGCCTTCTGCGCCGCCTGGCCGACGATGGCGGCGAGCAGGGCCTGACCCTTCACGAGATTCGCGACCGGATGGACGAGCGCGCCTACGGCCTGCTGATCCTGCTGCTGTCGATCCCGTGCCTGGTCCCCGGCCTCTACGGCGTGCCGCAGGTGGTGGGGGTGATCATCATCCTGGTCGCCGCCCAGCTGCTGGTCGGGCGCGAGGAGCCGTGGCTGCCGCGCTGGATGCTGGAGCTTCGGGCCAAGGGGTCTTGGCTGAAGGCCATGGCCGACTTCGCGGAATCGAAGCTGGCCTGGATCGACCGTCTGTCGCGCCCGCGCCTGCGCCGTTTCGCGAGCGGGGCCGGAGAGAAGCTGGCGGCGGTCTTCATGATCCTGGCCACCCTGACCATCGTCCTGCCGATGACCAACACCATCCCGTCGATCGCCCTGGCCTTGCTTTCGGTCGGCCTGATCCAGCGCGACGGCCTGTTCGTCATCGGCGGCGCGGCGGTGGCGACGGCTTGGCTGACGCTGCTGGGAGCGGTGGCGGCGGGCCTGCTGTTCGGGGCGGAATGGGCGACGCGGCTGCTGCCGGGCTAGGAGCCGCTATTCGTCGCGCAGCTCCAGCGCCGTGAACGGCGCCTGTCCCCGCTCGATGCGGATCAGGTCCAGCACCCCGACAATCTGTCGCGAGCGCCACAGGCTGCTGAGATAGCCGGCCGGCGCCAGGCCGAGCACCGCGGCGCCGCCGAAGATCATCAGCGGATCGGCGCGGATGAAGCCCAGCAGGCTGTCGCCCGCCAGTTCGGCCCCAAGCGCCACGATCGAGAGCGGGATGGTCAGGTAGCCGACGACGACCGCACGGGCCATCTGGTCCTGGCGGCGCACGTTCAGGTTCGCCAGGGCAGAAAGGGCGTCGAAGGTCGCGTCGTCCACCCCCTCAAGCAGTTCGAACGACCGGATCGTCGAGGGATTGCGACGAAAGCCGCTGAGGAAGTCGACCCCGACATAGCCCCAGGCGCCCGGCGTGTAGAAGCTGGAAGGAATCAGGCTCCAGGCGGGAAACAGCGCCTTGAGGCGGCGCCAGAGGCCCCACAGCTGGGCGTGCGCGTCCGCGCTGCCGTCGATTTCCCGATCCGTCATGGGATCATCGCCCCCCGGGTCCCCAAAGGACTCGTGTTCGACCAGATGCCTCTTTCTGGCAAGCGGTATCCATCACGACGCCGTGGTCCGCCTTGGCTCGAGCGGTTCAGACGATTAGGTTCCGCGCCAATCGGCGACCCGGTCGCCCCAAAACCTTGCAGGAGACGCTCCATGCACGACCTTCCCCAAACCGACGCCCAGCGCATCGATCAGGAAAACCCCCTCGGCGTCGACGGCTTCGAATTCGTCGAGTTCACCGGCCCCGAGCCGAAAGCCATGATCTCGCGCCTGGAGATGATGGGCTTCACCCAGACGCACGTGAATCCGAAGACCGACGTGGTGCGCCTGAAGCAGGGCGACATCTCCTTCCTGGTTCACCGCAGCCCGAAGGGCCAGGCCGCCGACTTCGCCAAGGACCACGGCCCGTCGGCGAACGGCATGGCCTTCCGCACCACGGACGCCAAGGCCGCCTACGAGGGCGCCCTGGCGCGCGGCGCCGTGGCGGCCGAGGGCGCGAACGGCGGCGCGCTGGGCGACCACCCCTACATCCTTCAGGGCATCGGCGGTTCGCTGCTCTACGTCATCGACCAGTATGGCGACGCCGGCTCCCTCTATGACGCCTGGGACGAGATCGAGGGCTGGGAAGAGGCCGAGCGCAAGAACTCGGTCGGCCTGGAGATCCTGGACCACCTGACCCACAACGTGCGTCGCGGCCAGATGCGGACCTGGTCCGGCTTCTACAACTCGATCTTCAACTTCGAAGAGCAGAAGTATTTCGACATCAAGGGCAAGGCGACCGGCCTGTTCTCCCAGGCGATGATTGCGCCCGACCGCGCCATCCGCATCCCGCTGAACGAAAGCCAGGACGAGAACTCCCAGATCGAGGAGTTCATCCGCCGCTACAACGGCGAGGGCATCCAGCACATCGCCCTGACCACCGAGAACATCTTCGAGACGGTCGAGGCCATGCGCGAACGCGGCGTCGCCTTCCAGGACACGATCGAGACCTACTTCGAACTGATCGACAAACGCCTGCCGAACCACGGCGAAGACGTGGAGCGGATGCGCAAGAACCGCATCCTGATCGACGGCTCGGACGAGGAAGGCCTGCTGCTGCAGATCTTCACCGAGGACACCTTCGGCCCGATCTTCTTCGAGATCATCCAGCGCAAGGGCAACGAGGGCTTCGGCAACGGCAACTTCCAGGCCCTGTTCGACTCCATCGAACTGGACCAGATCCGTCGCGGCGTCATCAAGGTCGACGCCTGAATGCGGCCGCCGCACTGGCTGCCCTGGCTCGGCCCGCTTCTGGCGGCCGGCGCCGGGGCGCTGGCGGGCGAGTTCTGGCTGGGCGGCGGCTTCTGGGTGGTGCTGGTCGCGGCCCTGATCTGCGGCTTTGCGCCCATCGTCGCCTATCGCATCTGGAAACGGATGCACCATCGGTCCTGATCGACCGGCTGAGGGGGAAGTCATGAAGTCCGTCGCGTTCGCCGCCGTCCTGTCCTTGTCGTTGGGCCTGTCCTCCGCTCCGGTCGTGGCGGAAGAGGCGCCGCGCTGGTCGCTGGCCATTCACGGCGGGGCCGGGGTGATCGAACGCGACAGCCTGACGCCGCAGCAGGACGCCGCCTATCGCGCCGCGCTCCAGCGGGCGCTCGACGCCGGCTCGGCCGTGCTGCGGTCGGGCGGCGCGGCGATGGACGCGGTGCAGGCCGCCATCCAGGTCATGGAAGACGATCCGCTGTTCAACGCCGGACGCGGCGCCGTCTTCACCGCCGCGGGCCGGAACGAACTGGACGCCGCCGTGATGAACGGGACGGACCTTACCGCGGGCGCCGTCGCCGGCCTGACCGCCACGCGCCATCCGATCGCCGCCGCACGCGCGGTGATGGAGCAGTCTCCGCACGTCATGCTGATCGGCCCGGGCGCCGACGCCTTCGCCGCCTCGGCGGGCCTGGAGCAGGTCGATCCGTCCTGGTTCTTCACCGAGCGGCGCTGGGAGGGCCTGGTCAAGGCGCTGACGGAGGCGGGGCTGCCCGTGCCCGACCGCCCCGCCGGGGCGCCGGCGCC
>NZ_JAYRPA010000031.1:0-2562 GCF_041911375.1 Brevundimonas sp.
CCCGGCAGGGCCGACGGCGCCTCGTCCTCCACAGGCGCGGCCGGACGGCGGCCGCGGCGCGCGGGACGCTCGGCGACCGTTTCGGTCTCGGGGGCCACGGGCGCTTCGGCCGGAGCGGGCGCATCGGCCGGCGTGTCCATGACGACGGCGTCGGTGTCGCCCTCGGCGCGCTCGCCGGCGTCGCCCTGGCCTTCGAAGCGGCGATTGCGCTCCTCCCGGCGGCGCTCCCAGCGTTCCCGGCGACTTTCGCGACGACCACCGCCCTCGCCCTCGGCGCGGGGTTCGCGCTCTTCGCCGCCCTCGCGGTTCTGGTCGCGGTTGTGGTCCCGGGCGTGATCCCGGTTCTGGTCGCGATCCCGTTCGCGGGGTTCTCGCTGTTCGGTGCGTTCCGAGTCCTGGCCCTGACGGTCCCCGCCTTGTCGCTCTGCGGCCTGCTGGGCGGCCAGGAAGGCGGCGGCCTGGGCGCCGGACTCGTCTTCGAAATCGATGTCGAAACCCTGGTTCGACAGTTCACGCGCGGCGATGTCGGAGAAGGACCGCTGCGGCTGCAGCGCCCTCAGGACCCGGTAATAGTGTTCGGCGTGCTGCTGGTAGTTCTCGGCCAGGACGCGGTCGCCGGACGAGGCGGCGTCGCGGGCCAACTGCTGATAGCGCTCGTACACCGTCTGGGCGTTGCCGCGCACCTTGATGTTCTCGGGCCCCTGGGAGTCCCACGAGCGGTTGGGATTGGCGTTGTTCGCGTTGTTCGCCCCCGCCTTGTTGCGGTTGCGCCCACGCTGACGCTTCATGCCCTTGAAATCTCTCATTCGCGCTACCGTGTGCAGGGGCGGAGGCCGGGTCGTTCAGAACCGGGTCCGTCCGTTTCGTCGTTCCGTTTCGCTCGGGGCCGATCCCCGATTGTCGATGTGTCCGGAATGCCGTCGTCGCCCCATGGTGCGCCGGTCCTTGCGGGCCGACCGTCATGTCGACTCAAGTCGCGAACAGCCGGGCGAACGGCCCGTGAAGCTGCGTTTGAGTGGGGAGACAGCGATGACTTAGCGTGTGCGGGGGCGGTTTCCAAGAGGTATTCGACGATTGACCCTCGCGCCTGCGTCAAACCGCAGCGCTTTGCCGTTCGCGCCCTCGTGCGTTAGTCAGGCGTGCGAAGTGATTGAGAGGCTTGTCCCATGCGGGTTCTTGTTCTGGGCGGCGACGGTTTCTGCGGCTGGCCCACGGCCCTGCATCTGTCGGCCGAAGGGTGGGACGTGACCATCGTCGACAACCTGAGCCGGCGAAACATCGACAACGAGCTGGAGGTCCAGTCCCTGACCCCGATCCGCACCATGGGCGAGCGGATCAAGGCCTGGAAGGAGGTCTCGGGCCGCGACATCGGCTTCGTCAACATGACGGTGGGCAAGGAGTTCGACCGCCTGGTCGCCCTGATCCGAGACTTCGCCCCCGACAGCGTGGTGCATTTCGCCGAACAGCGGGCGGCCCCCTATTCGATGAAGTCGGCGCGGCACAAGCTCTACACCGTCGACAACAACATCAACGCGACCAACCACCTGCTGGCCGCCATCGTCGAGAGCGGGCTGGACGTGCATCTGGCGCACCTGGGAACGATGGGCGTCTATGGCTACGGCACCGCCGGCCTGCGCATCCCGGAGGGCTATCTGAAGGTCACGGTGCAGACCGACAACGGCCCCGCCGAACAGGAGATCCTGTTCCCGCCCAATCCGGGCAGCATCTATCACATGACCAAGACGCAGGACGCCCTGCTGTTCCAGTTCTACGCCCGGAACGACAACCTGCGCATCACCGACCTGCACCAGGGCATCGTCTGGGGCGCCCAGACCGAGGAGACCCGCAAGGACGAGCGACTGATCAACCGCTTCGACTACGACGGCGACTACGGCACGGTGCTGAACCGCTTCCTGATGCAGGCGGCGGTCGGCTATCCGCTGACGGTGCACGGCTCGGGCGGGCAGACGCGGGCCTTCATCCACATCCAGGACACGGTGCGCTGCGTCGAACTGGCGCTGAAGAACCCGCCCCGACGCGGCGACCGGGTCAAGATCCTGAACCAGATGACCGAGAGCCGGCGCGTGCGCGACCTGGCCCGGATGGTGGCCGACATGACCGGCGCCGAGATCCACAATGTGCCCAACCCCCGCCAGGAGGCCGACGAGAACGACCTGGTCGTGGCCAACGACCAGTTCCGCGAACTGGGCCTGAAGCCGATCACCCTGGCCGAGGGGCTGATGCAGGACGTGACCGAGATCGCCCGCCGCTACGCCGACCGGGCGGACCTGGGCCGTGTGCCGTGCGTGTCGGCCTGGAACCAACGCCGGGCCGAGGCGCTGGAAAACGAAGCGTCGCCGTCGCCGACCCCGACGACGGCGGCCAAAGCCTTGTCCGCCTGAGCAGCCCCATGTCCGACGCCGCCCCCGAACGCGCCCCCGCCCCCGACCTGCTGGTCTTCGGCGGCGGCTATCTGGGACGCGCGGCGGCGCTGGAGGCCCGAAGGCGCGGCGGGCGGGCCACGGCCACCTCGCGCGATCCCGAACGCCGCCGATCGCTGGC
>NZ_JAYRPA010000032.1:0-5283 GCF_041911375.1 Brevundimonas sp.
CCGGCCGCCATGCCCAGCGATCCCGCCACTATCGTCGCCCGCTCGGGCGAAGAGGTGAAGTCGCCGATGGTCGGCACCGCCTATCTGCAGGCCTCGCCGGAAGCGCCGCCGTTCGTCCAGCCGGGCGACAAGGTCAAGAAGGGCCAGACCCTGCTCATCGTCGAGGCCATGAAGACGATGAACCCGATCCAGGCGCCGCGCGACGGCGTCGTGGCCGAGATTCTGGTCGGCGACGCCCAGCCGGTCGAATTCGGCGAACCCCTCGTCCTGCTCGAGGCCTGAGCCGGTGTTCACCAAGGTCCTCATCGCCAATCGGGGCGAGATCGCGCTGCGGATTCATCGCGCGTGCAAGGAGATGGGCATCTCCACCGTCGCCGTGCATTCCGAGGCCGACCGCGGCGCCATGTGGGTGCGGCTGGCTGACGAAAGCGTCTGCATCGGCCCGGCGCCGGCCGCCAAATCCTATCTGAACATCCCCTCGATCATCGCGGCGGCCGAGATCACGGGCGCCCAGGCGATCCACCCCGGCTACGGCTTCCTGTCCGAGAATGCGCGCTTCGCCGAGATCGTGCAGGCCCACGGCATGACCTTCATCGGGCCCAAGCCCGAACATATCCGGGTCATGGGCGACAAGATCACCGCAAAGAAGACGGTGATGGAGGCGGGCATCCCCGTCGTCCCCGGCTCGGACGGCGAGGTCGAGACGGTGGAGGCTGCGATCGAAGCCTCCAAGGCCATCGGCTTTCCGTTGATCGTCAAGGCGGCCGCCGGCGGCGGCGGACGCGGCATGAAGGTGGCGCTGACGCCGGACGACCTGGTCGAGGCGGTCCAGACCGCCCAGTCCGAGGCCCTGGCCGCCTTCGGCAACGGGGCCGTCTACATGGAGCGCTATCTCCAGAAGCCGCGCCACATCGAGATCCAGGTGATCGCCGACAGCCACGGCAACGTCGTCCACCTGGGCGAGCGCGACTGCTCGCTGCAGCGCCGCCACCAGAAGGTTCTGGAAGAGGCCCCCTCGCCCGCCCTGTCGGCCGAGGGCCGCAAGAAGATCGGCGAAACGGTCAACAAGGCCATCGCCGCCATCGGCTATCTGGGCGTCGGCACCATCGAGTTCCTGTGGGAGGACGGCGAGTTCTTCTTCATCGAGATGAACACCCGCCTGCAGGTCGAACACCCGGTCACGGAAATGATCACCGGCGTCGATCTGGTGCGCGAGCAGGTCCGCATCGCCGCCGGCCTGCCGCTGTCGTTCACCCAGGACGACATCCATTTCGAAGGCCACGCCATCGAGGTGCGGATCAACGCCGAAAACGCCGAGACCTTCACCCCCTCGCCCGGAACCATCACCGACTTCCACGCGCCGGGCGGCCTGGGCGTGCGGCTGGATAGCGCCATCTACGCCGGCTATTCGATCCCGCCCTACTACGACAGCCTGATCGGCAAGCTGATCGTGCACGGCCGCGACCGCGAGGAGGCCATCGCGCGCCTGAAACGGTCGCTGGGGGAAATGGTGATCGGCGGCGTCGACACGACCATTCCGCTGTTCCAGCGCCTGCTGGCCGAGCCGGACATCCTGTCGGGCGACTACGACATCCACTGGCTGGAGAAGTGGGCCAAGCGACGGGCAGGCGAAGGCTGAGCGACCCGGACTTCAGCGCCAGCGGGCCGTTCGGCGGCTTCGGCCCCGAAGCCCTGCTGGCCTGTTACGCCCGCGGCGTCTTCCCGATGGCGGAATCGCGCGACGATCCGCGCGTCTTCATCGTCGAGCCGGACCAGCGGGGCGTCATTCCGCTGGACGCCTTCCACGTGCCGTCGCGCCTTCGCCGCACGGTTCGGTCCGAGCCCTTCGACATCCGTATCGACACCGCCTTCGAGACGGTTCTGGACGGCTGCGCGGCGGCGCAGGGGCCCGAGCGCGACGACACCTGGATCAACGGCCCCATCCGGCGGCTGTACAGCGCCCTGCACGCCCAGGGCTTCGTCCATTCGATCGAGTGCTGGAAGGACGAGCGGCTGGTCGGCGGCCTTTACGGCGTCTCGCTGGGCGGGGCCTTCTTCGGCGAGAGCATGTTCAGTCGCGCGCGCGACGCCTCCAAGGTGGCGCTGGTCCACCTTGTGGCGCGGCTGCGAAAGGGCGGCTGGACTCTGCTGGACGCCCAGTTCCTGACCGACCACCTGAGCCAGTTCGGCGCGGTCGAGACGCCGCAGGCGGCCTATCTCCGACGCCTTGCGCCCGCGCTGAAGGTCACGCCGGACCAGGCCGCCCTGTTCGAGCCGATGACCGGCCAAGAGGCGGTCGCCGTCGCGTCGGCCAGGGGCTGACCGGCGCGTCCGGACACGATTTCGGACTGTCCGGACACGTTGATGCTGGCGCCGATCGGCGATGGCGTGCGGCATGGGCGCATGAGCCAGACCCAGACCAAGACCAAGACCACGCCCGCCCCCTCCCCCCGCCCTCACGTCGCGACGGCCGATCGCTCGTGGCGCCGCGACGCCCTGGAGATCGTCGGGACGGTGATCGCCGCCGTGCTGCTGGCGACGGTCGTCAGGATCGTCCTGTTCCAACCCTTCACCATCCCGTCGTCGTCCATGGAGCCGGGACTGGTCACCGGCGACTACATCGTGGTGTCCAAGTTCGCCTATGGCTGGAGCAGCGCGTCGCTGCCCTTCAATCCGCCGATCGTGAAAGGTCGCCTGCTGAAGCGGACGCCGGCGCGCGGCGACGTCGTCGTCTTCCGCCTGCCGCGCGATCCCTCCGCCGCCTGGATCAAGCGCGTCATCGGCCTGCCCGGCGACACGGTCCAGATCCGGGGCGGCCAGGTGCTGGTCAATGACCAGCCGGTGGCGCGGACCCCCTTGGGCGCGGCGCGAGATCATGATGCGCCCGAACGGCGGGTGCTGGCGGTGCGTGAGACGCTGGGCGACGGCCGGACCTATCTCACCTATGACGGCGGCTTCGGCCAGCCGGGCGACGACACAGGCCCCTACCGCGTGCCGGCAGGCCAGTATTTCGTCATGGGCGACAACCGCGACAACTCGCTGGACAGCCGCTGGCCCGGCGCGGTCGGCGTGGGCCTGCTGCCAGAGGAGAACATCATCGGCCGGGCCGAGATCGTCCTGGCGTCATGGGCGCCCGGCGCCGGCCTGTTGCGCCCCTGGACCTGGCTGGACCTTCAGACCGACCGCTTCCTGCGCCGTATCCGCTAGCGGGCGCGGAACTCTTCGAAGGTGACGACGCCGTCGCGGTTCCGGTCCAGTCGGTCGAAGTCCGCGCGAGACGGCGAGAGCGCCAGGGCCAGCGCCGGCGCGGCGACCGCGCCCAGGGCCAGGCCGGCGACCGCCGCGACCAGCACCTGACGCCAGAACGCGACGGCATGGCGCGCGCCGCGGCGCTGAACCAGCTCGGCGTCGATGAATCCGCGGATCGCCTCGCTGGCCGTCAGGCCCTGGGCCCGGCACCGGGCCATGAAGGCGGTCTTGGCGGCCAGAGGCAGCCGAACCTCCACCGTCTCGCTCTTCTTCGGCGACGACTCACGCCCCATCGGCCCTAGTCCTTGCAGCCCACGACCCAGGCGTCGTAGTTGGCGTTCTGGAGTCCGCCGACCGCCGGAGACGACGCGAACATCCAGCCGCGATAGATCTGGCGCGCCTCGCCCTGATTGCGCGGAGCCAGCGACACGTCGACGTAGGCGATCGAATCCTGCGTCAGTTCATCGGGCGTGGAGACCTCGCAGGCGCGGGCCGAGACGATCAGGTTGCGGTTGAAGCGGACCGGACGACCGCCGACCTCGACCTCGAACTTCATCGTTTCGGCCGTGACCTTGTCGATGGCCTGGATGACGGCGAACTTGCGCCGCTGGCGACGCGCCGGGACATCCGGCTGGTCGATAGCCTTCTCCGCGACCGGCGCCGCTTCGGCCTCAGCCTCGGCCTCCACCGCCTGGTCGATGGCTGCGTCTTCGGCGATGACGATGGCGGGCGGCGGCGCGACCGGAACCGGGCTGGCGGGCGCGGGAGCGCCGGCCGGGGCCGATTCGACCGGAGGCGCGACAGGCGACGGCGCGGTGTTGCGCAGGGCGTCGCCGATGGGGTCGTTCGACTGGACCGGGCGCGCGTCGCGCGGCGCATCCTGCAGGACGCTGGCGGTCACGGCGCCCGCGCTCAAGGCGGCGGCCAGCGCCGCCCCGCCCAGCAGGAGCCGGTTCAGCCTCACTCGGGGCTCCAGGCTTCGTAGTCGCCGGTGGCGGCCGGGCGCTTGGCGTCGGCGGCCAGCGAGCCCTGCGGGCGCCAGGCCATCGGCGTGCCGGTCAGGTTCGGCAGATGGGGCTTTTCCCAGGCGCGGCGCGGCAGCGGGGCGACCGTAGGCGGCTCGGCGAAGGTGTAGCGCAGCCAGCCGTGCCAGTCGGCCGACACCTTGGAGGCGTCGACATAGCCGTTGTAGACGACCCAGCGCCGCTTGCGCCCGTCGTAGCTGATGTTGTCGCGGCTCTCGTAGTACTTGTTGCCGAATTCGTCCTCGCCGACCGGGCGGCCGCGCTTGGCGATGGTGAAGAGGGTGCCGATCGTGGCGCCGTTCCACCAGGCGAAAATCTTGTTCAGCACGTCGTCGTATCCACGCAGAAACGGCCGCGGCGGGAAGGTCCGGCGGCTAACGCAATCATAGAAACCCCGACCGCCTTCGTCCAGCGCCGAGGCGCGACGCGCGCCATCGATATCTTGTGGGCAACCCGCCAGCCGACCACCACATATATTGGATCATTTCGGGATCGGCCCTAGTCTCTCAAAAGCCTTCGGGGAGACGCCGCCATGCGCATTCAAACCGGCTTCGCCACTCTGGCGGATCGAGTCGCGATGGAGACCCGCGCGATCGAGCGCGGCGATGTCGTTCGCGAGATCGACGTTCCTGCCGGCTGGTCCGACGCCCAGGTCGACGCCTGGCTGGATTGGGGCCTTGACGGGTGCGAGCCGGAAATCGGCGACGGCGGCTGGCTGGACAGCGTGGTGGACGCCTGGACGGCGACCCTGGCAGCCAGGGGTCTGGCGACGAAGGTCTTCCAGGACGACGCCGACGCGCGGGCCTTCGCCCGGGATCTGGCTGCGACCGTGCGCCTGGGTCTGGGCGCGCCGGCGCGTGCGCGCCATGCCGCGTCGATCGTCGACCTGGCCGATCCCGCCGCCGCCGGCGTGCTGGAGCGTGATCATGCCGCCCGGACCGCACGCCGCCTGGGCGCCCAGGCCGCCGGGGCGCTGGCGGAGGCGCTGGTCGCCGTCGCCGACGCCGTC
>NZ_JAYRPA010000033.1:0-12099 GCF_041911375.1 Brevundimonas sp.
AGTGGTGGCGGTCTTATCGCCTAACCCCATAAGCCTGCGGCGGGCCGGCGGTCTCTGCGAAGACCGTCCGGGTGCGGCCGAGTATCCCCCTCGACCCTCCGCCGCGCGCGTCCGGTATGCCGGCCGGCGAGGCGGCGCGGGCCGTTTCAGACCCGCCCCCGCTCCATCCGCTCCCGCCGCCGCAAGGTCGCAGGCCTTACGAGCCCTCCGGTGCGACGGGACGACGGAAGCATAAGGCCCTTTCCAACCCAGGCGCGTCGATCAGGGCGAGAATCGGCCAAGCCTTTGGAATCGCTGGGAACAGACCAGCGTCATTAGGATAGTTGGCCCCGTCCGGCGCGCACGATCCTCTCCCGCCCCTGGGGGGGGGCGGGAGAGGCCGTACGCCTGTTCGCCTGATCGTCAGCCGTGCGCCTGATCCCAGAAGCGGACCGCGTCGGCGTCGCGGGCGGAGAGGTCGGGGTAGGCGGGGTCGGAGCCGACGTCGGGGACGCGGCGCCAGGAGCGGGCGCACTTGGGGTGGTCGGAGGTGTTGACGACCACCGTCACGGCGTCGCCGCCGGCGACCAATTCGGCGCCGGAGGTGCGGAAGACCTCGGCCGCGTCGAGCCCGTCGAACGGCGCGAGAAGGTCGGCCGGGGCGGTCACGGTCGGCCAGGCGTCCAGGGCGCCGCCGATCCGCTTGTCGCGGCGCGCGGTCTCGAGGGCCTCGTTGACGACTTCCAGCACGGTTGCCACGCCCGCCCAGCGCTCGGCCTCGGCGGTGTTGCGCCATTGGCCGGGGGTGTCCGGGATGACCCGCGCGCAGTTCGTGCCCGCATCCGGGAAGCGGGTGGTCCAGGCCTCTTCCATGGTGAAGGGGACCAGCGGGGCCAGCCAGGCGGTCAGGCGGGCGAAGACCTCGTCCATCACGGTGCGGGCGGCGCGGCGGCGCAAGGCGTCGGGGCGGTCGCAGTAGAGGGCGTCCTTGCGGACGTCGAAATACAGCGCCGACAGGTCGCCGGCGCAGAACTCCAGCACCGGGCGGACCACGTCCTGGAAGCGATACTCGGCGTAGGCCTGGCGGACCTGGGCGTCGAGTTCCCACAGGCGATGAAGGATGAACTTCTCCAGCGGCGGGAACTGGTCGTAGTCGGTCAGGCGCTCGGCCTCGTCGAAGCCGGCCAGGGCGCCCAGCAGGTAGCGGACGGTGTTCCGAAGCTTGCGATAGGCGTCGACCGTGGTCTGGAGGATCTGCTTGCCGATGCGCTGGTCGTCCGAATAGTCGACCAGGGCGACCCACAGGCGCAGGATGTCGGCGCCGGATTCCTTGATGATGGTCAGGGGGTCGGTGGTGTTGCCCCGCGACTTGGACATCTTCTCCCCGTTCTCGTCCAGGGTGAAGCCGTGGGTCAGGACCGCCTTGAACGGCGCGCGGCCGCGCGTGCCGCAGCCTTCAAGCAGGGACGACTGGAACCAGCCGCGGTGCTGGTCGGAGCCTTCCAGATAGAGGTCGGCGGGCCAGTGGGACGGGCGGTCGCCGGCATAGCCGTGCTCGGCCGTGCGCGGGTCCAGGGTGAAGGCGTGGGTCGAGCCGGAGTCGAACCAGACGTCCAGGATGTCCTGGACCTTTTCGTAGCGGGCCGGGTCGTGGGCGCCCAGGAAGTCGCTGTCGGGCGCGGTGAACCAGATGTCGGCGCCGTGTTCGGCGACGGCGGCGACGATGCGGGCGTCGACCTCGGCGTCATGCAGCGGCTGGCCGGTCTGCTTGTCGATGAACATGGCCAGAGGCGTGCCCCAGGCGCGCTGGCGGCTGACCAGCCAGTCGGGGCGGCCCTCGACCATGCTGCGGATGCGGTTCTTGCCCGCCGCCGGGTGGAAGGCGGTGTCGTCGATCGACTTCAGCGCCGTCTCGCGCAGGGTGTCGCCCGACTTCAGCGGCTCGTCCATGCGGATGAACCATTGGGGGGTGTTGCGGAAGATGACCGGCGCCTTGGAGCGCCAGCTGTGCGGATAGGAATGCTCCAGCCGGCCGCGCGCCAGCAGGTTGCCGGCCTCGATCAGCTTCTCCATAACCGCGCCGTTGGCGGGACCGAACTTGCCGGTCTTCTTGCCCTCGGTCTCCAGCACCTTCAGCCCGGCGAACAGGGGGACGTGGGGGTAATAGGCGCCGTCCGGATCGACCGTATCCGGCACCTCGTGATGACCGTGGGCCTTCCAGACCTCAAAGTCGTCGGCGCCGTGGCCCGGCGCGGTGTGGACGAAGCCCGTGCCGGCGTCGTCGGTCACATGGTCGCCGGCCAGCAGGGGCACGGCGTAGCCGTAGCCGCTGTCCAAGGCGGCCAGGGGGTGGGCGCATTCCAGGCCCGACGGATTGATGTCGTAGACGCGGGTCCAGGCGGCGATCTTGGCGGCCTTGAACACCTCTTCCGCCAGCTTGTCGGCGACGATCAGACGATCGCCCGGCTTGGCCCAGGGGGCGAACTCCAGACCCTCTTCCATCGCCGTGACTTCATACAGGCCATAGGCGATCTCGGGGCCGTAGCTGATGGCGCGGTTGGCCGGGATGGTCCAGGGCGTGGTGGTCCAGATCACGACCGAGGGCGTGCCGCTGCGGAAGCTGAGAAGGTCGTCGGGGTGGTCGTCCGACGCCCCCGTGACCGGGAACTTGACCCAGATCGTGGGGCTGACGTGGTCGTGGTATTCGATCTCGGCGTCGGCCAGGGCGGTGCGTTCGACCGGCGACCACATGACCGGCTTGGAGCCGCGATAGAGCTGGCCGGAGTTCTTGAACTTGTGGAACTCGGCGACGATGGCCGCCTCGGACTTGAAGTCCATGGTGGCGTAGCGGTTGGCGAAGTCGCCGGTGATGCCCAGGCGTTTGAACTGGTCGCGCTGCAGGTCGATGTATTCGCCCGCATAGTTCCGGCAGGCGGCGCGGAACTCGTCCTTGGAGACCTCGTCCTTGCGGCGGCCCTTGGCGCGGAACTGCTCCTCGATCTTCCACTCGATCGGCAGGCCGTGGCAGTCCCAGCCGGGGACGTAGTCGACGTCATAGCCCAGCAGGAAACGGCTGCGGACCACGAAGTCCTTCAGCGTCTTGTTCAGCGCGTGGCCGATGTGGATGTCGCCGTTGGCGTAGGGCGGGCCGTCGTGAAGGACGTAGAGGGGGGCGTTCTGCTTCTGGCGCTCGGCGCGCAGGGTCCCGTAGAGGTCGCCCCACTGCTGCAGGATCAGCGGCTCCTTCTGCGGCAGGCCGCCGCGCATCGGGAAGGGCGTCTCCGGCAGGAAGACGGTGTCGCGGTAGTCGCGGCCGGAGGGGGTGTCGGGAGTGTGGGAGGCGTCGGCCATTGGGTCGTCTCGGCGTCGTGAAGGTGATGTCGCTGTCTTCGTTCGCCCTCGGGGTGGGCGGTCATCCCGGCGTGCACGGGGCCAGCAGGCCCAAAAGCGCTACGCCGGGCGGCTAATCGAAATCAGGCGAATGGAGGCGCGGACGGTCATCGTGCGGCCGGTCTAGCAGAACGGTGCGGCATCGCGCCATCCCGGAAAGCGGCGGCGTCTCAACGGAAACGAAAGGCTTTTGGCGTTTTGGTTAAGCCACGATCGGCCGGGTTCCGCCTGGACGAAGCTTGAAACACGCTCGGGAGTCCCGCCCATGAGGCTGCGGATCAGGAATTGGATGCTGGCGCTGGCGGCGGGTTTCGCCGTCACGGCGGCGGCGGACGTCGCGGCGGCGCAGTGCGAATCCGGCTGCACGCCCGAGCCGCCGTGCTGCGAGCCGCCCCCGCCGCCGCCGCCTCCGCCGTGCGATTCGGGCTGCACGCCCTATCCGCCCACCTATCCGCCGGGCGGGGGCAACATCAATGTGAACGTCAACGTCAATGCGGGCGCGAGCGCCAACGCCAATGCGGGGGCGAACTCCTACGTCAACGCACGGGCGGGCGGGTTCAGCAGCAGCCGGGGCTTCGGCTCGGGCTATGGCTATGGCTACGGCGGCGGCTCGGCCTATGTGAGCGTCGAATCGCCGGCGCCGACCACCATCCAGGGCCTGGCCGTCGAGGGCATGGCGATGCAGACGGTGCGCACGCCGTTCACCGCCTTCCGCAGCATGATGAAGCGCGTGGTGATCCAGGCGGTCTGCATCGACGATCGCCAGGTGCCGCACCCGGCGTCGCAGGTCCGGCCGGACCGCGAGGTGGCCGAGGGTTATGAGGGCGAGCTGTACCGCTGCCTGGCGGGCACCTGGCTGCAGGCGACCATCGCCGACTATGAAGGCGACATCAGCTTCGACCACGGCGAGACGCTGACGTGCCGCAAGCACGAGGCGCTGTGGTTCGGCGCCGGCGGCAAGCTGGAATGCCGTCCCGAGAAGCCCGAGCGCGATTGCAACGAGCGGTCGCTGCTGCGCCGCTATGGCGCGGGCGTGAAGATCCTGACCCTGTACCGGGAAGAGGAATACACCGAATACCGCGAGGAGCAGGTGCAGGGCACGGCGATCATGACCGGGACCATCACCCTGGACGGCGGCGTTGGCGGTCGGGTGTTCTGAACCGGAGCCGAACAGACCTGTTCAGGCGCGGCTCAGGCGCCGGATGAGAGGATAAGACCGTCGGCCCTCCGTCGACGATCCTGAAGACTGGCCCCGGTCCGTGAGGACCGGGGCCATTTTCGTTATTCAGCGGCGAGCGCCTTGTCGGACACGACCTCCAGCCGCCAAGTGGTGGCCGGGACCAGGTATTCGCGGGCCAGGCGCTGCAGATCGGCGGCCGAGACGGCCTCGAGCGTGGCGATCTGGCTGCGGGTCTGGTCCAGCGAGGCGGGTTCGGACTGGGCCTCCGACAGCTGCTGCAGCCAGTAGGCGTTGTCGGCCATGCTGCGGCGGATGCGTTCGACCGCCGGACGACGGGCGCGGTTCAATTCGTCCTCGCTGACGGGGTTGTCCCGCAGGTCGGCGGCGATGGCGTCCACGGTCTGGAACAGCGTCGGCAGGGCCTCGGGCGGGGTCTGCGCCGTGACGGCCAGGAAGCCGTAGCCGGGATAGACGTCCGAGCTGTTGGACGCCGCGTTTGGCGAATAGGCCAGGCCCTGCTTCTCGCGGATTTCCTCGTTGAGGCGCAGTTGCAGGACGTCGGACAGGATCGACAGCTGCCGCGACGTGGTGCGGTCGCCGACCTGGTCGGTGGTCGGCCAGGCGACGAAGCCGAGCGCCTGGTCAGCGGGACCGGCGTGCGTCAGGCGAACCGGCGCGGCGCCCGGAGCCGGGAACTTGCGCTGGGCCGAGGCGGGCGCGGGCGTGGGGGCGTCTCCACGCGCGGGCAAGGCGCCGAAGGTCGAGGCGACGGCCGCGATGGCGGCGTCGACATCGACATCGCCGACGACGGTGATCTCGATCGGGCCGCGGGCCAGGGCCTCGGGCACGCCGGCGCGCAGTTCGTCGATGCTCATAGCGGCGATTTCCTCGGCCGTCGGCAGGCTTTCGCGACGATCTCCCGACGCGAGCAGGCCCGAGCCGTCGCGCTGGAACACGCCGGCCGGCGTGGCGCCCAGCTGTTGCAGCAACTGCGGGAAGTAGGCCTTGATCTGTTCGAACGGCGCGGCGCGCAGACCGGGATCGGTCAGATAGGCGGCCAGCACCTGCATCTGCAGCTCGAGGTCTTCGGGGCGCGTGGCGCCGCTGAAGACGTAGGCGTCGGCGCCCAGCTCGGCCGAGGCGCTGTAGACGTGGCCGCTGAGCACGCGGGTCAGTTCGTCGAGGCTGAGCTTGCCCAGGCCGCCGGGGGCCAGGACGGGGCTGGCCAGGGACAGGGCGGTGACGCGATCCGCCGGCAGGCCCAGTTCGCCGATGCCGGTGCGGGCGCTGACCAGGATCTGGTCGTCGCGGAACTCGGTCGGCTTGATGTTCAGCAGCACGCCGTTGGGGAAGCGGACCAGGGTCACGCCCAGGTCGGCGACCTCGGTGCGTTCGGCCGGGACGCCCGGCGCGCCGAAGTTGGTGTAGGGCCATTCCAGCGCGGCCTGCTCGGTGCGGGCCGTGACGGGAACCTGACGCGACGCCTCGATGGCGGCCGTGACGGCGGCCTCACCGCCCTCGACCTCGACCGGCGAGGAGAAGAGGACCAGCGGCCCCTGTCCCTCGAACACCGGGGCGACGGCGGCGTTCACCTGCGCGGCGGTCAGGTCCTTCACCCCGGCCTCGAAGATGGCCAGGCTTTCCTGCGGCGTGTTGAAGACCCGGTCGTCGTTGACGGCGCCCAGCAGGTTGTTGGCCAGGGCCGGGGTCGAGCGGGTCGCGGCGGTGGCGACGGCGTTCTGGAGGGCGGTGCGGTAGTCGGTGATCTCGCGCTGCAGTTCGGCGTCGGTCACGCCATATTCCGCGAGGCGGCGGCCTTCCTGTTCGACAGCCTCCAGCGCACGCTTCCAGTCGCCGGGGTTGAAGGCCACGGCCAGGGTGCCGGCGTCCAGGCTGTCGAACAGCGACTGGTAGGAACCGCTGGCGCTGAGGAAGGGCGGATTGTCGGCGCGGGCCATCTCGCCCAGGCGGCGGTTCAGCACGGCCAGGCCCAGGCTGCGGTGCAGATCGGTCGTGCGTTCGCCGACCGTGTCGGGATCCAGGTCCGGCGCCTTGATCCAGTTGATCTGGATCGAAGACTGGATGCCCGGCTCGACGATGATGGCGGTTTCCGGTTGGCGCGGGGCGACGGCGCCCAGGTCCGGCTCGGCGCCGTCGGCGGCCTTGGGCGCCCAGTCGGCGAAGGCCGAGCGAATCTTGCCCTCCATCGCATCGACGTCGAAGTCGCCCACGGCGATGAAGGTCGCGCGGGACGGGCGATAATACGCCTCATAGAAGTCGACGAAACGCTGACGCGGCGCGGTGCGGATCACGTCCAGGTCGCCGATGGGCAGACGCTCAGACAGACGCTGGCCTTGGGCGAGCAGGCCCAACTGGGTCTTGAGCACGCGCATCTGGGGCGAGTTGCGGGTGCGTTCCTCGCCGACGATCACGCCGCGCTCGGCGTCGATGGCCTCGGACGCCATCAGGGCGTCGCCCATCATCTGGCGCAGGACGCGAAGCGAGGTGTCGACCGTCTCGTCCTGGGTGTTGGGCAGCTCCAGCACATAGGCGGTCTGGTCGAAGCTGGTGAAGGCGTTGGTGTCGGCGCCGAAGGCCAGGCCCAGGCGCTCGAGGATGCGCAGCATCTCGTTCTCGGGGATGTCCTTCGTCCCGTTGAAGGCCATGTGCTCCATGAAGTGGGCCAGGCCCTGCTGGTCGTCGCGTTCCATCAGCGAGCCCGCGTCGATGCGCAGGCGGAACGAGGCCTGACCCGGCGGGGTGGCGTTGCGCATCAGCGCATAGCGCATGCCGTTGGGCAGTTGGCCGAAGCGTACGGCGGGGTCGGCCGGAATGTCGCTGGCCGACTGGGCCCAGGGGTCCGAAGGCTGAACGGCCGCGGCGGAGGCGGCGGGCGCCTGAACCAGCGCCACGGCGGGCGCCGCGAAGGCGCCCGTGGTCAGGGCCAGGCCGGAAACGGCGACAAGCAGCAGGCGACGCGCTGAACGCATGAGATCACTCCAGATGTCCGCAACCCCCAATGGAGCGGCCTTGCTGGAGTAGGGGAGGGCGGACCGGTCGGCAAGCGCGCACCTGCCGCCCGCGACAAATCAGCCGCCGGGTCGCGAGACGTAGAAGGTGGCGCTGTTGCCGGCCGCATTGGCCCCCGCAACCACGGCGCGTGAGCCGCCCACGGCGCCGGCGCCGATGTTGACGGCGGCCGAGACGTCGCCGGAATTGACCTGGTTGTTGGTCACGTTCACCTGCCCCGCGCACTGCGAGCACACCGATCCGCTGACGGCGTTGCCCACGGCGTCGGCGCCCACATAGGCGTCATAGCCGGTATTGCCCTGGAAGGTCGCCACGGCCTCGACCCCGCCGGTGTTGATCTGGGTGTTGTCCAGCGACAGGTAGATGTCGTCGTTGCCGGCGATGGTCTCGTTGGCCACGGCGCGCGCCGAGACGGTCGCGGCGCCGTAGAGATCGGTCTGAAGACGGGAATCAGCGCGCACCCCGCCCGCGTTGGACTGATCCGCCTGCACCAGCATCGAGCCGCCCGCATTGCCCGCGTTGATGAAGTTGGCGCGGGCCTGGGCGTCGGTGGCGGCGTCCCAGGCGTTGTCGATATAGACGTCGGTCCGCGCCTCGACGGACGAGGGACGGTTCTCCTGACGGATCGTCAGATCCTGGTGCGAGGAGCCGGTCGTGCCCGCCTGCATCGCATTGGCTGTCGCGCGGCTGGCGAAGGCGGCGCGCGCGGGCACGTAGCGGATGTCGGCGACGGTTTCGGCGAAGACGGTGGTCTGGGCGGTCTGATCGACCGCGCCCACGACCTGCGACATCGGTCCGCCCACGGCGACATTGTTGGCCGTCGCCGACGTGGAGGCGTAGCCGCCGCCAGTGATCTCGTTCTCGCCCGCCGCGACGACGGTGCTGGCCCGCACGGCTTGGCCGGTCGCGGACTGGGTCGCATCCAGGGTGAAGACCGCGCCGCCGGTGTAGGCTTCGAAGTTGTCACCGCGGACGTGGTTGTCGATGGCGGCCCCGTTCTCGACGCCCTGGGCCGCGACCGCGACATCGGCGCGGGTCAGCCCCTGCATCTCCTGGCGGGAGACCATGGCGCCGCTGGCGCCCTCGATCCCGCCGCGCAGCACATTGCCCTGGGTCTCGACCGAGACCTGAAGCTGGCCGACGCCGACATCAAGGTTGACCGACGACAGGACGTCGCCGCTCTGGACCTGGGTGCTGGAGCAGGCGGAGCCGGTCAGGGGATCGCAGACGACAGCCTGCTGGGCCGACGCTTCAGTAGCGGCTGCCGCGAACGTCGCCGTCGCGGCGATCATGCCAGCGAGACGGATCGGCGCGTGTCTGGCCATTGTTCGTGTCCGTATTGGGGTAGGCGGGATAATAGCCGCCGGTCGGGCCGACGGTGGAATCGCCCAGGGGATCGTTGGCCGGGTTGAGGCAGATTTCAGGGCCGGGCGCGCCGTACAGGTTGGCCATGAACTCGACCGTGGCGCGTTCGACCAGGGCGCGGACAGCCAGTTGCACAGGCTCGAAGCCTCCGGTGCCGGCCGAGACGTCGAAGACGTTGCCGTTCAGGAAGTCGAACACCCCGGCCGAAATTTCGCGGCCGATGATCTGCTTCTGATAGGAAACGACGTCGACGACCTCCAGCGTGGTGGTCTGGACCAGGCGCAGGTCCATGGCGATGTTCATGACGAAGATGCGGCCGGTGACGATGCCGGAGCCGGGGACGTCGGTGTCCGCCTCGCCCACGGCGGCGTCGAACCCGCCCGAGCGGATGTTGTAGTTCACCTCGGTGATGCCGCCGACGACGTAGAAGTCGGAGCCGGGCACCTGGCCGGCCAGGATCCGGCGGTACTGGGTGTCTTCCGGTGCGTCGCCCGCCTGGTCGCCGATCAGCTTGTTGTTGGCGTAGCGCAGCTCGAGCTCGGACACCGAGGTGTCGTAGCGCTCGACGATCCGGGCGCCGGACTTGGCCAGGGCCGAGGTCGCCATCAGCGAGGCGCCGCCGGTGATCTGACGCCCGCCGTCCGCCGAGACGGTGCCGGTGTAGTCGCTGATACGTCCCACGGCCATGCGGGGCGAAGGCAGGTCATAGCGCCGGGCGTAGTCGGCCAGGCAGTACAGGGCGGCCGAATAGGGCGTCGGGTTCGACGTCACCGGCGCATTGCCGATGGGCGAGGCGTAGAGCCCCGACGGGCCCGCCGTCGGGCTGACGCACCCGGCCAGCGCCAGGCCGGCGACGGCCGTGGCCGCGACCAGACGCATGCGGATGGGGGTCTTCGATATGGAGCGGCTCATGGCAGGTCGAGGTTTCCGTTCAGGGCCGTGCCGGCGGTGACATCGCCGTTGTTGGTCTGGTTCGAGTTGACGATGACGGTGTTCCAGCTGCCCTGGACCACGACGTTCAGCTGATTGCCGATGGCGGTGGAGCCGCCGATGGTCGTTCCGCGCGACGCCCCGGCGCCGCTGTAGGCGTTGGCCACGCCGCCGCTCTGGCGGGAATAGGACGAGGCGCCGGACTGAATGATGCCGTCCACGATCAGGCGATTGCCGTTGGCGTCCCGCGTCGAACCGGTCGTGCCGCGCGCCGTGCTGGACCGCGCCGCGCCGTAACCCTGCTGAAACTGGGACGCGCCGGTGGAGCCTGCGGACTGGGCCGCGGCGATCGTGGGAACAAGCAGGCCGAGGACGGCCGCGGCCGAAGCGATCAGCGTCGTGGCGGTCATGGTTTGGGGGCTCCTGGCGTGCGGACACGATGCGGACCACGACACCGGCCCGCGACTAGGCTGCATTAAGGTTATTAAGAAGCGCTTGAGATTGCGGCGGTCGCTGCGCATTTGGGGGCATGTCCGATCCGCACGGTCGATTCGATGCTCCGCGCCCCGCCGGCGAACGGCTGTTCAACGCCCCGGTGACGGTGGTGCTGATCGCCGTGTCCATGCCGGTGCTCTACTTCTTTCAGGAACGGCTGCCCGACGGCGGGGCCGGCATGGCCTTCGCGCCGGCCGACCTGGCCGAGGGGCGGTGGGCCACGCTGTTCACGGTGATGCTGCTGCACGGGGGCTGGACCCACGCGATCATGAACGCCATCGCGGCCCTGGCCTTCGGCGCGCCGGTCGCGCGGCTGTTCGGGGACCGGATCGGACCGACGGTCTTCCTGCTCTTCTATGTGGCGTGCGGCGCGCTGGCGGCGCTGGGCTACGGCCTGATCCATTGGGGCTCGACCCAGCCGATGGTGGGGGCGTCCGGCGCCGTCTTCGGCCTGATCGGCGCGGCGACCCGGCTGATGGGCGCGCAGGGCCGGGTTCTGCCGTTGTTCGACCGCCGGGTGTTGAGCGCGTCGCTGGCCTGGATGGCGGTCAACGTCGTGGTCGGACTGATCGGCTATGCGCCGGGCGTGCAGGGCGCGCAGATCGCCTGGGAAGCGCACGCCGTCGGATTCATCGTGGGCCTGCTGGCCATCGGTCCGCTGGCGCGGCTGTTCGGCAAGGGCCCGATTCGCCGCGAGTCCGGCCCCGTTTGATTCGCGTCGTGGACTGAGCGATCATCCGCCTTGAGCGGCCCAGTCGCCATCCCGGCCCCGCGGTCGTCTCTGTCCATGAGAGAGAAGGAGCCGCGATGTTCGTCGCCGAGATCCTCAAGACCAAGGGAAACGCCGTCTTCTCCATCGCGCCCGACCTGACGGTGGCGCAGGCCTGCGCCGAACTGGAGCAGAAGCGGGTAGGGGCGCTGGTCGTCTGCGACGGCGAGCGCGTCGCGGGCGTCTTCTCCGAGCGCGACGTGGTCCGCGCCCTGGCCGGCGACGGCGCGGCGGCCCTGACCCGGCCGGTCAGCGCCTATATGACCGAGCAGGTCATCTTCGCCGAGCCGCGCGAGGAGATGGCGATTCTGATGAGCCGAATGACCGACCGGCGAATCCGTCACCTGCCGGTGATGAGCGACGCCCGGCTGGTCGGCGTGATCTCGATCGGCGACGTCGTCAAATGCCAGATCGCCGAACACGCGCGTGAGGCCGAAAGCCTCAGATCCTATATAGCGGCGGGCTGACAGCCGGGTCGCCCGCTCTTCGGCGAGCACGGGTCCGTCAGAAATTTCGCCGAACTGTCAGAATCCGGTTGCAGCCAAAAAGGTCGCTCCGTATAGAGCCGCCTCGCTCGGAAACGGGCCGGCCGACGGGGCCGAGGCGGTGCGAACCGGCTCACTCCGGAGGAAGAAAGAAGCGAAAAACTTCTTGCTTTCTCAGACCGGTTTCGGTATCTTCCGCGCTCCAATCGAACCGCCGACTTAGGTTTCAGAGGGAAGCCCAGCTTTCCTCCGGCGGTTTTTTGCGGCTTGAAGGGTTCGCTCTTCGCTCCGCAAAATCTTCGAAAGAAGCGGTTGACACGAGGTTCGGCGGTCTCTAAATCGCCGCCTCCGCCGCGGACTGGGCGTTAAACGGTTGGGCTGCTGAGGCGGTTCGGGTCTTTGACATTGTTGATTTGGAAAGAGAAACGCAGGCGGCGGTGTCCTAGCGATGGCCTTAGGGTCATTTATCGACACTG
>NZ_JAYRPA010000034.1:0-1656 GCF_041911375.1 Brevundimonas sp.
GGCTCTGGCGGCAGCCGGGGAGCCGACCAGGCGCGATGACGAGCGCCAGGTCGTGTCGCTGAAGGCGACGCGCCTTTCGCGTTCCGGCGAGCGCAGGAAGTTGCCGAAGCCGAGGTCGAAGCGGCGCGCCTCGACGCCCGGCAGGATTTCGGCGAAGGCGATGTAGTTCAGGGCGCAGCGGGCGTTGATGCGGCGGCAGATTTCGCGGGCGAGATCGTCGTTGACCGCAACCAGTTCGGCGCCCGGCGCGCCGCGCGGAAAGGCCTTGTCCTGCCCGGCGACCTGGGCCGGGTCGAGGACGCCGACCGCCACCGCGAGTTCGGCGGCCTGGACGGCGAGGCCCGCGCACAGGCCGCCGATCAGGAACAGTGTGCGCAGGGCCGCCATCAATGCACGCGGAAGGGCAGGAACTGCGTGTTGATCCGCTCGTATACGCCGTTGCGCTGGATGCGTTCGAGGGCGCTGTCCACCGACTCCTTGAGTTCCGGCCGGTGCGGGCTGATGCCGAAGGAGGCGTTGCCGACCAGTTCGGGCACCTTCATCACCGTCGAATCGAAGCCGAGGCGTCGGAACTCCGGATCCTTGACCAGATTCAGGGCGGTGTTCATGGGCACGATGGCCGCCTGGGCGACGCCGGCGACCAGCGGCTTGCCGAGGTCGCCATTGGTCGCCACGGCGACCGTGTCCCAGCCCTGCTGGCGGACGTAGCGTTCCTGCGCCGACCCCTTGACCGTGGCGACGCGCACGCCCTGGTCGCCGGGCATGACGCCGGGGCGGGCGAACCACAGCGAGATCGAGCGGAAGTAGGGCTTGGCAAAAATGATCCTGGCGCGCCGTTCCGGCGTGTCGAGCAGGCTGACGGCGGCGATGTCGACTTCGCCGCCGACCAGCGCGTCGATCACGCGCTCGAGGAAGATCACCTGGAATTCGCAATGGACCTGCATTTCCTGGCAGAGCGCGCGGGCGATCTCGACGCTGAAGCCGGTCAGCCGGCCGTCGGCATCGCGATAAGCCATCGGCGGCGAGTTTTCCAGGATGGCGACCTTGAGCACGGTCGGCGCCGCATGCGTCGCCCCGCCCGCCAGACAGAGGACGGCGGCGAGACAGGCGACGGCGAGGCGCAGGCGAGGCGGCATTCGTTCTTGACAACTTTTTACATTGATTTCGAGTATATCCGAATGCCTTGTCGCGTCGTCGACCGGCGCCAACGCCCGTCGAGGTCACGGCAGTTCGACCAGAACGCCCTGCAGCGGGAAGAAGATCGCCAGCCGGAGGGGCAGCGGGTCGCCGGCGAAGAGGCTGGCGTAACGCGCCAGTTGCAGCCGGTAGTCGGCGGCCCGCGCGTTCAGGAAGGCGCTCTCGTCGGCGCCCTCGGGCACATGCACCGTCTTGTAATCGACAATCCAGCGGCAGCCGTCGGCGATGAAAATGCGGTCGATTACGTGGTGGACCGCAACCGTTCCTTCCTCCGGCGTCGCGCGGCTCGACCACGCCTGCTCGGCGGCCGCGGCGTCGGCCTGCGCCAGCACCCAGCGTCCGGCCGCCGATTCCAGCGTCCGGCACAGCGCGCCGACCACGGTGGCGGCGCCAGCGGCGGCCTCCGCCGGGCCGTGCCCGGCATGCGCCAGCCAGCGCCGGTAGGCTGGTTCGAGCGAA
>NZ_JAYRPA010000035.1:0-50886 GCF_041911375.1 Brevundimonas sp.
CCGGCGACAACGCCGAGCTGAACGTCGAGCTGATCACCCCGATCGCCATGGACCAGGGCCTGCGCTTCGCCATCCGTGAAGGCGGCCGCACCGTCGGCGCCGGCGTCGTGGCCAAGATCATCGAGTAATCGACGATCGCCGATTTCGGCCTGTCGCGCTCACGCGCGGTTCGAGGCCGAGACTGGATCACGTGACAGAGCGGCCCCCGGAGAAATCCGGGGGCCGCTTCTGCGTTTGCACGGGCGTAGCGTCGCGAAGGAAACCTCCGGGACCTTCGACGTTATTCCCGTCTCCGGAACAGCAAAGGTTTTCGATGCGCCTGATCGCCCTGATCGCTGTCCTGTTCGGGTTGGCGGCCTGCGCCACCCACCCCGGCAAGGTCGATCATGTCCGCTTCGCCGCCGACGCCCGGCCGGCATCGGCTCGAACCCAGGCCGGGGTGCTGCGCGGGGTCGAGGGGGACGGTGTCAGGGCCTTCCTGGGCGTGCCTTTCGCCCGGCCGCCGGTCGGCGAACGACGCTGGCGCGCGCCCGAGCCGGCCGAGCCCTGGAGCGGGGTCCGGGATGCGACCCGCATCGGGGCCGACTGCACCCAGGCGATCGGGCGACGCGCCATCCTGGGCGGCGGCGGGGGGATCGTGGTCGGTTCCGAGGACTGCCTTTACCTGAACGTCTATGCGCCGGCGGGCGAAGGCGGGGCGAAACCGGTGATGGTCTATGTGCCCGGCGGCGCCTTCACCGTGGGAAGCGGGGCCAACTACGACCCGACGCGGCTGGCGCGCGAGCAGGACCGCGTTGTGGTCACGCTCAACTACCGGCTGGGCGCGCTGGGTTGGCTGGCGCATCCAGGATTTCAGGCCGATGGAGAAGGCTTCGGCGGCAACTTCGGGCTAATGGACCAGCTGGCCGCGCTGAAGTGGGCGCGTGAAAACATCGGCGCGTTTGGCGGCGATCCTGCTGATGTCACCCTGTTCGCCGAGAGCGCCGGGGCGTGGACGGCGTGCTACCTGATGACGGCGCCCGCCGCGCGGGGCCTGTTCCAACGCGTGATCCTGCAAAGCGGCGGATGCCTGGAGCCCTCGTCGCTGGTCAGCGCGCAGGCGGCGGCCGAAAGCGGTCCGGCGTTCGCCGCGCGCCTGGGCTGCGAGGGCGAAGACGCCGTTGACTGCCTGCGGGCGCTGCCGGCGTGGCGGCTGTCGCGGGCGGCCTCGCTGCGGGCCGGCATCAACGGGCCGGGTTCGTGGGGGCCGGTGCACACCGATGCGACCGTGCCCGAAAGCCCCGCAGTGGCGATCGCCGAGGGGAGGTTCACCCGCGTACCGGCGATCATCGGCACGAACCTGGACGAGGGGCGGCTGTTCGCCAACGAGGTGAAGGATCTGGATCGCTACCAGAAAGAGACCGTCTGGATGTACGGCGACGTGGGTCCGCGCGTGCTGGAGCGGTATCCGGTCGGCGAGGACGGGCCCGCCTACGCCATCGCCGCCAACTTCACGGCCCAGCGCTTCGCCTGTCCGTCCCAGGCGCTGCGGCGGCAAATGTCGAAGTATGCGCCGGTCTGGGCCTATGAGTTCGCGGACCGCGACGCCCCGTTCCGGCTTCCGGTCTGGCTGGTCGGGCTGGACCTGGGCGCCTATCACGCCAGCGAGCTGGCCTATGTCTTCGGAACCAGCTGGGTGTTCGCCGACCCAGCGCGGTTCACGCCCGAACAGGCGGCGCTGTCGGCGCGCATGCGCGGGCTGTGGGCCGATTTCGGGCACAGGGATTTCGGCGCAGACTGGCCCCGCATCGAAGACGCGGGGCCAGTTCGCGTGTTCGCTCCAGAGGGCGACCGGCTGGACCGGACCTTCTTCGAGCGGCACCAGTGCGCCTTCTGGGACGGCACGCCGTTCGGGGCGGTCGCGCCCTAGACCGACCCGACGCGGGGTCAGGCTTTAGAGAAAGCGGACCGTGACGCCGGGCTTGACCATGTCGGCCAGTTCCCAGGCGTCCCAGTTGGTTAGGCGGACGCAGCCGTGTGACTGGGTCTTGCCGATCGTGGCCGGCTCCGGCGCGCCGTGAATGCCGTAGCTGGGCTTGTTCAGGTCGATCCACACGACCCCGACCGGATTGTTCGGACCCGGCTTGACCACGATCTTGCGACTGACATCGCCGTAGCTGAGCTTGTCGGGATCGTAGGTGTAGTCAGGATTGCGGGCGACGCCGTTGACCTTGACCGTGCCGGTCGGCGTCGGATTGTCGCCGCTGCCGATGGTGGCGGGATAGTAGGCGAGCAGTCGGCCGTCGGCGGCGAACGCCCGGACCGAGCCCTCGGCCTTGTCGACATCGATACGGTCGACGTCAGCGGGCAGGGGCGTGTTGTCGACGGCGGGGACGAGCAGCTTCTGGCCCACGCGGGTGAAGTCCGCGTTCGGGTTCATGGCGCGCAGCAGAGGCTCCGTGACGTGGAATCGCTCGGCCAGGGCCTCGACGACATTGGCGTAGCCCATGTGCGGCGCTTCGCCCTGGGCTTCCAGCTCGGTCGGGACGGCGCCCAGATAGGGGCCGGCGACATCCTGTGCGGTGATCTCGTAGGTCGAGGTGACCGCGCCGGTCCCGCCCGCGCGCAGGCGCGCCATGACCTCGGCGTCCAGCTCGCCGTCGACGGGCAGGTCGTTGGCCTTCTCGAAGGCGGCCACGGCCTGGCGCATGTTCGAGCCGGCCAGGCCGTCGATGGCGCCGGGCGAGAAGCGGGCCCGCTCAAGCAGGACCTGGGCGCGGATCAGGGCTGGGTCGGGCTGCGCCGGCGCGGTGGGCGCGGCGCCATCGGCCTGCTGAGACGCCGATGCGGACGCGGCCGGCGCGTAGGCGGTGTTCTCGATGGCGTCGCGAGACAGCGGGCCGGTCTGGCCCGCTTCTTCCGGCGCGGGCGGCGTAGGAGCGGGCGGGCTGCAGGCGGCAAGCGAAAGGGCGGTCACGCCGGCGAGGAAGACGGAACGATGGGACATGCAAACTCTTGAAGGCTGAGGCGAACGGCGATGCGGCGGATAGGGCGTCAGTTCTCTTCGCCGGTCGCCGGATCCGTGGCGGTTTCGCCCGAGTTGCTGGAGCCCTCGGAACCGCGCGGCTCGGTGGCCGGCCGGGGCGGTTCGCCCTCATGGGCGGGCGTGCGCTGGTTCTCGTTCTCGACCTTGCGGTTGTCGGGGCGATCTTCGGGCCGGGGGTCGGTCATCGTGGTGTCTCGCAGCGGAGCAGGAGCGTCCGCCTGTCCCTAACGCGGGCGGAGCGACACGGCTCCGTGAACGGAAGTTCACCATGACCATGAACCGTGCCGAAACAGCGCAGAGGGCAATGTCGGGGGCGGAACGGTCCTTGCTTGCCGAGGACCGCATGAGGACTTCCATGGCCGAAATGCTGCAGGTCGAGATCGTGAAGGCGCAGGCCCTGGGCGCCGCCGACGTCGCCCTGTGGCGCCAATGGTCGACGACCAATCCGGCGCTGAGCAGCCCCTATTTCCGCTGGGACTACACCGAGGTCGCGTCGCGGGTCTGTCCTGGGGCCGCAGTGGCGGTGTTCCGGCGCGGGCAGGAAACGGTCGGCTTCTTCCCCCATCAGCGGCGCGGCGGAGCGGTACAGCCGCTGGGCGCGCCGATGAACGACTATCACGGCGTGATCGCCCCGACGGGCGGCGACATCGGCCTGGAAGAGGTCGCGCGCCTGCTGAAGGCGCGGCGGCTGAACGTGCCAGGCTGGATCGGCGCGGCCGAGAGCGGCGAGCCCCGGATGACGGTGCAGGCGGCCCTGCCCGACGAAGGCTTCGACGGCTGGTACGCCGAGCGCCGCAGCACCTTCGGCAAGTTCTTCAAGGACAAGGAGCGGGCAAGACGCAGCCTGGAGACCGAGCTGGGCCCGATCACGGTCGCGCATGGCCTGCGAGATCCGGTGCTGCTGGATCACCTGATCGACTTGAAGGCGGCTCAGTATCGACGCTCGGGCCTGCACGACATCTTCGCCTGCGGCTGGACACGGGACCTGCTGCACGCGCTGATGCGGGAGGATCGCCCCGACTTCGGCGCCTCTCTGGCGACCATGCATGGCGGCGACCGGCTGACCGCGATCGAGTTCTCGCTGCACGCCGGGCGGCATTACCATTTCTGGTTCCCGGCCTATGAGCCCAGCCTGGCGCGCTGCTCGCCGGGCATCCTGCTGAGCATGGACACCATGCGGCTGGCAGGCGCCGACGGGTTCCGGGTGTTCGATTTCGGCTTCGAGGGCGAGCACTACAAGAAGTACTTCGTCAACGCGCGCCAGACGGTGCGCGAGGCCGTGGTGATGCGGCCCGGGCTGACCAGCCTGGCGACCGACGCCATGGTCGGCGCGCTGGACCGCGCCGGGGGACGGGGGGAAGCGATCCGCGCCTCGCTGCGGCGACGCTGGGCGACCATCGAGGCCTGCGAAGACACGGCCGCCGGACGGCTGCGGGGCGCCGCCGTCGCGGCCCGCTCTGCGGCCGCCAAGATCGCCGTCCGACGCAAGACGCCTGCGCGCGTCGCGCACGCCTGAGGAAGGCTCAATGACCCACCGCCGCACCCGCTATCCAGGCCCGATCGCCGAGGCCCGGCAGCATCCACACACCCTGGTCGATCAGGGCTTCGCCGAGGACGCGGCGCTGGCGGCGGTGCTGGACCGCTATCCGGCGGACCTCTTCGACATCAATCTGTACGACTACGACGCCGAGGGGCAGGTCTCGCTGCGGACCGGGGCGCGGGGCAGGCTGTCGGGCGAGGACCTGCTTGAGGCGATCAAGCAGGGGCGACTGTGGGTGAACCTGCGCCAGGTCGAGACCGGCTGGCCCGAACTGTGGGCCGCCGCCATGGCGGACTTCGCAAAGATCCAGGCGGCGTATCCGGGGATGCGGGCGGTGAAGACTGCGGGCCAGCTGATCCTGTCGTCGCCCAAGGCGCGGGTGCCCTATCATTTCGACGCCGCGGGGGTCGTGCTGTTCCACATGCGGGGACGCAAGCGGCTGTTCATCTATCCGGGCGACGAGCAGCATCTGCCTGAACGCAACATGGAGCAGGTGGTCGCGCGGCAGACGACGGAGGAACTGCCCTATGTGCTGGCGTTCGAGGGCGACGCGCAGGTCATGGACCTGGAGCCCGGGCAGGCGCTGACGTGGCCCTTGTACGCGCCGCATCGGGTGGAGAACCTGGACCGGTTCTGCGTCAGCCTGTCGATGGACTTTCAGACCTGGCCGTCGCGGTTCAGAAACGGGGCGCTGTTCACCAATGCGGTGATCCGCAGTCGGGGCGGCCAGCCCCGGTTCACCGACGGCATGTCCACGCCGGAACTGGCCGCGCGGTGGGCGGCGTCGCTGGCGCTGAAGCGCGCCGGGGCCATGAAGAGCCGGATCGCCAAGTTCGAGCGCGACTTCGAGCCAGAGGTCGGCGCCGCCGACGGCGCCGGCCTTCTGACCCGGTGACGGCGCGTTAATTCGAGTTCATGACCTCGAGTTAAAATGACTTCGTACGGGCCGTGACGCACCTTTCCCACACATTCGGGAAAGGGAGAGCCTCATGAAATCCGCACTGTTCGCCGCCGCATCCGCCGCCCTGGTCGCCGCCTGCGCCGCGGCGCCGGCGATGGCCGACGAGGTCGAGATCCGCAACGCGGTCGCCCGCGTCATCGTCATCGTCGAGGACCGCAGCGACGTCGGTGTCGAGGTCACCCAAGGGAATTCACGCCTGCCGCGCATCGACGTGCAGCGCCGTGGCGGGGAAGTCCGCATCGACGGCGGCCTGCGCCGCGGCGGCGTGTTCGGGAGCAGCGACGGCATCCGCAACTGCAGCAGCGGACCCGCCAATGCGCGCCAGCCCGGCGAGGGCGCGGTGGTCGAGGTGCGCGACCTGGGCCGCATCCGGCTGGAAGACGCCCCGCTGATCGTGCTGCGGACGCCCCGCGACGTGGACGTCAGCGCCGGGGGGGCGGTCTATGGGGCGGTCGGACGCGGCGCGCGCTCGGTCGAACTCGGCAGCGGCGGGTGCGGCGACTGGACCGTGGCCAACACCGACGGCGCGGTGGCGCTGAGCGTTGGCGGATCCGGTTCGATCCGGGCCGGAACCTCGCGGTCGCTGGACGCCAAGGTCGGCGGGTCCGGCTCGATCTCGGCCGGCGCGACCCGCGACCTGGACGCCGCCGTCGGCGGTTCGGGCAGCATCCTGGTGGCGCGGGTCGATGGAGACGGCGACATCTCCATCGGCGGCTCGGGCGACGTGACCGTCCGTGACGGCCGGATGAATGAGCTTTCGGTGGCGATCGGCGGGTCGGGCGATGTGCGCTACGGCGGCGCAACCCGCGATCTGAACGTGGCCATCGCCGGTTCCGGCGACGTCAACATCGGCGCCGCGACCGGCCAGGTGTCCCGAACGGTGGTGGGTTCGGGATCCGTGAACATCGGGCGCTAGACCCGAGTCTCTCCGCCGCGAGAGGAAGGCCCCCGGTCGTGGAACCCCGGGGGCCTTTTCTTGTGCGCGCCGCAGATCGGACAAACGAAAACCCCGGCGGATCGCTCCGCCGGGGCCGTGACATTTCAGGTTGGCTTAGCCGAGTCTTACAGGCCGCCCAGGACGCTCGCGATCGACGAGACGTTCAGGCCGGCGCCGGCGCGGTCGCGGGCCTGCAGGCCGCCGCCGAAGCTGTAGCGGACGCCCAACGACCAGGTGTCGACGTCGATCGACTCGATGTCGGCGCGGGTGTAGCCGGCGGCCACCGAGAACGGGGTGCCGGTGAACTCGTACTCGCCGCCCACGCCGTAGGTCCAGGTGTCGACGTCGCCCAGGTTCGCATCGACGTTGTTGTAGCTGACGCCGGCGTTCAGGCGCAGGTTCGGCGTCACGTAGAAGGCCGCGTCGCCGCCGACGGTCCAGATGTCGGCGTCCAGGTCATCGGCCGAGGTGTAGGCGACCAGACCGGTCAGGGTCGAGCCGGCCAGGTACTTCTGGGCTTCGGCACCGACGGTGTAGACGGTGTCGCCCGAGCCGATGCCGTTTCCGGCCACGAAGCCGCCGACGCGAACGTCGCCAGCGACCATGGTGGTCAGGTGGGCGGCGGCGGCGCCGGTGGTGTCGTCTTCACCGAAGGCCTTGGCGTAGTCGATGGCGCCGTTGAAGGTGACGGTCCAGTTGTTGGCCGGGATGGCGACCGTGCCGTCCACGGTCCAGACGTCGGCGTCGAAGTCCTCGCCGGCGATTTCGACCGACGGGTTGGAGTAGGTCAGGCCGACCGAACCGATGGCGTCCTGGGCCAGCGCCGGGGCGGCGAACAGGGCGGCCGCGGCGGCCGAAGCGAGAAAGAGCGTCTTCATTTTTCTGTTTCCTAGCAGTCTTGACCCTGAGTGGGGGCTCAGGGGAGGGCGCTGCTAACAGCATCCGGACGAAGCTGAGCATTAAACCGCTGTTAGACGACGGGCTGTCGCACGATTGTTGCGTAACTGTCACGCATTGTGGCGCGGCTGTGTCACAGTTGGGGAGGCTGTGGGGCGGATCGGTTAAGGGGCGGCAATGTCGGCGAATCCCGTGCCCGAACCTGCGGGCCGATTCTGCTCGGGGGGGAGGGCGCGGATGCGGCGTGCGAACCCATCGCCTTTTCTCCGCGCCTAATAAGAGAAGGCACATCATCGACCTGGCGTCATTGGAACGCTGCGCCGTGGAGATCGAGCCGTGGACGGAGGCGCTGCGGATCGGCGAAGGACGGCGCTCCGCATCAGAACCGTTCGTCAGGGGCGCGATCTACGAAGCGGATAAGCGGCCCCCATCGCGGGCTGACGAAATCCTGTCTGAGCCCTGGCTTCACCGCTTGACGAAATCGGAATCGATAGGCATAAGCCGCCACTCTTGTTGGACCGGCTGTGCACTTCGGTGCAGACGCGGTTCGCAGGAACGACCTAAGTACCTGTTCTTTGCAGCTTCTTGGGACTTCACGGCCTTCGCGGGCAACTGCGTGGGCCGATCGTTTTTGCGGATTGCGTACCCTGAGGGCCTCGTGCCCGAAGGCCTTCGGTCTTTGAAATGGTTCACAGGGACGCGGTCCTCCGACCGCATTGGAAGTAAGCACCGATATGGATCAAAGCATCCGCATCAGGCTCAAGGCCTTTGATCACCGCGTCCTCGACTTTTCGACGCGCGAGATCGTCAACACCGCCAAGCGCACCGGCGCGACCGTTCGCGGTCCGATTCCGCTGCCGACCCTGATCGAAAAGTTCACCGTGAACCGCTCGCCGCACGTCGACAAGAAGTCGCGCGAGCAGTTTGAAATCCGCACGCACAAACGCGTGCTCGACATTGTCGACCCCACCCCGCAGACCGTGGACGCGCTGATGAAGCTCGACCTGTCCGCCGGCGTGGACGTCGAGATCAAGATCTAAAGAAGAAAGAGGCGGGATCCGATGCGCACGGGCGTGATCGCCAAGAAGCTGGGCATGACCCGCGTGTTCGCCGATGACGGCGCGCACGTTCCGGTCACTGTGCTGCAGCTCGACGGCTGCCAAGTCGTCGGCCAACGTACCCAGGAGCGTGACGGCTACGTCGCGCTTCAGCTGGGCGCTGGCGTCAAGAAGGCCAAGAACACGGCCAAGGCTCAACGCGAAGTCTTCGCGAAGGCCGAGGTCGAGCCGAAGGCCTATGTCACCGAGTTCCGCGTTGATGCGGACGGTCTGCTGGACGTGGGCGCCGAGCTCACCGCCGAGCACTTCCTGGTCGGCCAGAAGGTCGACATTCAGGGCGAGACCATCGGTAAAGGTTTCGCCGGCGCCATGAAGCGCTGGAACTTCGGCGGTCTGCGCGCCACCCACGGCGTGTCGGTCTCGCACCGCTCGCACGGTTCGACGGGTAACCGTCAGGACCCGGGTCGTACGTTCCCCGGCAAGAAGATGGCCGGTCACTACGGGACCGAAACCGTCACCACCCAGAACCTGACCGTCGTCCGCGTGGACGCCGAGCGTGGCCTGATCCTGATCAAGGGCGCTGTCCCGGGTCACGACGGCAGCTACGTCAAGGTTCGCGACGCCATCAAGAAGGCCCGTCCGGCCGACGCCCCGTTCCCGGGCGCGATCAAGTCGAACAAGACGGCTGCTGCTCAACCCGCCTCGACCCCGGCTGAAGAAGCCCCGGCCGAAGCGACCGAAGGCGGTGAAGCGTAATGAAACTCTCTGTCATCAAGCTCGACGGCAAGGCCGCCGGTGACGTGGACCTGTCGGACGCCGTCTTCGGCATTGCCGACATCCGCGGCGACCTGCTGGCCCGCACCGTCAACTGGCAACTGGCCAAGCGCCGCGCCGGCACCCACAAGGTTCAAACCCGCAACGAGAACTCTCGTACGGGCAAGAAGATGTACAAGCAGAAGGGCACCGGCGGCGCTCGTCACGGTTCGCGCCGTGCGCCGCAGTTCGTCGGCGGTTCGCGCGCCTTCGGTCCGGTCGTCCGCGACCACGGCTTCTCGCTGCCGAAGAAGATCCGCGCCCTGGCCCTGCGTCACGCCCTGTCCTCCAAGGCGAAGTCCGGCGACCTGATCGTCGTCGACAGCGTCTCGGTCAAGGAAGCCAAGACGGCCTCGCTGCGCGAGACCTTCGGCAAGCTGGGCTGGACCAAGGCCCTGATCATCGCGGGTCCGGAAGTCGACACGAACTTCGGCCTGGCCGCTCGCAACATCCCGCACATCGACGTGCTGCCGAACGCCGGCCTGAACGTCTACGACATCCTGCGGGCCGACAAGCTGGTGCTGACCAAGGCCGCCGTCGAGGCGATCGAAGCCCGCTTCAGCGACAAGGAAGCCGCGTAATGGCCGCTCAACCTACCGCCAAGCACTACGACACCATCCTGGCTCCGGTGATCACCGAGAAGGCCACGATCCTGTCCGAGCAGAACAAGGTCGTCTTCCGCGTCGCCGAAACGGCGACCAAGGACGAGATCGCCGCGGCGGTCGAAAGCCTGTTCAAAGTCAACGTCCTGAAGGTCAACACCCTGGTCCAAAAGGGCAAGACCAAGCGCTTCCGGGGTATCCTGGGCCGCCGGGTCGACATCAAAAAAGCGATCGTGACGCTGGCCGACGGCCAGTCGATCGACGTCACCACGGGGCTCTGATCAGATGGCCTTGAAAACCTACAATCCGACTTCGCCGGGCCGTCGCGCCCTCGTGCTGGTCGACCGTTCGGAACTGCACAAGGGCCGTCCGGAAAAGTCGCTGACCGAAGGCCTGACCAAGTCGGGCGGACGTGGTCAGGGCGGTCGCATCGCGGTCCGCTTCCGCGGCGGCGGCGCCAAGACCCTGTACCGCAAGATCGACTTCAAGCGTCGCAAGTGGGACATGGTCGGCACGGTCGAGCGTCTGGAATACGACCCGAACCGCACGGCCTTCATCGCGCTCGTGACCTACGAGGACGGCGAGAAGACCTACATCATCGCGCCGCAGCGCCTTAAGGCTGGCGACACCATCGTCGCGGGCGAAAAGACCGACGTGAAGCCGGGCAACGCCATGCCGCTCCGTTCGATGCCGGTGGGTACGATCATCCACAACATCGAGATGAAGCCGGGCAAGGGCGCCCAGCTGGCCCGTTCGGCCGGCGCCTACGCCCAGCTGGTCGGCCGCGATCAGGGTTACGCCCAGATCCGTCTCGGCTCGGGCGAGCTGCGCATGGTCCTGGACGGCTGCATCGCCACGGTGGGCGCGGTTTCGAACCCCGACCACATGAACCAGAACCTCGGCAAGGCCGGCCGCAAGCGTCACATGGGCTTCCGCCCGCACGTCCGCGGCGTGGCCATGAACCCGATCGACCACCCGCACGGTGGTGGTGAAGGCCGGACCTCTGGCGGTCGCACCCCGGTCACCCCGTGGGGCAAGGACACCAAGGGCACTCGTACCCGCAAGAACAAGGCGACGGACAAGTTCATCATCCGTAGCCGCCACGTGAAGAAGGCTCGCTAAGAATGGCCCGCTCCTCCTGGAAAGGCCCGTTTGTCGACGGGTATCTGCTCAAGAAGGCCGACGCCGTTCAATCGTCGGGCCGCAAGGACGTGATCAAGACCTGGTCGCGCCGCTCCACCATCCTGCCGCAGTTCGTCGGTCTGACGTTCGGCGTCCACAACGGTCAGAAGCACGTGCCCGTGTCGGTCTCGGAAGAGATGGTCGGCATGAAGCTCGGCGAGTTTGCCCCGACCCGGAACTTCCCGGGCCACGCGGCGGACAAGAAGGCCAAGAGGAAGTAAGATGGCCCAGACCAAGAACCCCCGTCGGGTCGCGCCGACCGAGGCCCGCGCCAAGCTGGTCAACGTCCGCATCAGCCCCCAGAAGCTGAACCTGGTCGCCGCATCGATCCGCGGCATGCCGGTCCAGAAGGCGCTGAACGAGCTGGAATTCAGCCGCAAGCGCATCGCTGGCGACGTCCGCAAGGTCCTGTATTCGGCCGTGTCGAACGCCGAGAACAACCACAACCTCGACATCGACAACCTGGTCGTCGCCGAGGCCTTCGTGGGCAAGAACCTGGTGATGAAGCGTTTCGCGAGCCGCGCTCGTGGTCGCTCGTCGCGCATCCTGAAACCGTTCAGCGAGATCACGATCGTGGTCCGTGAAGCCGGCGAGGCCGCCTGATGGGACAGAAAATCAATCCGGTCGGTCTGCGCCTCGGCGTGAACCGCACGTGGGACAGCCGCTGGTTCGCCGGCGGCGCCGACTACGCCCGCCTGCTGCACCAGGACCTGAAGCTGCGCGAGTGGCTGAAGGAACGCCTGGCGGCCGCCGGCGTGTCGCGCATCATCATCGAGCGCCCGCACAAGAAGTGCCGCATCACCATCTACGCCGCCCGTCCGGGCGTCGTGATCGGCAAGAAGGGCGCTGACATCGAGAAGCTCCGCAAGGACATCTCGGCCCAGACCGAAGGCGAAGTTCACCTGAACATCGTCGAAGTCCGCAAGCCGGAAACCGACGCGCAGCTGATCGCCGAGAACATCGCTCAGCAGCTGGAGCGCCGCGTGGCCTTCCGTCGCGCGATGAAGCGTTCGATCCAGTCGGCCATGCGCCTGGGCGCCAAGGGCATCCGGATGAACGTCTCGGGTCGTCTGGGCGGCGCCGAAATCGCGCGGATGGAGTGGTATCGCGAAGGCCGCGTGCCGCTGCACACCCTGCGCGCCGACATCGACTACGGCTTCTACGAAGCCAAGACGACCTACGGCATCATCGGCATCAAGGTCTGGGTCTTCAAGGGCGAAGTCCTCGAGCACGATCCGATGGCCCAGGACAAGCGCTGGGCCCAGGAAGCCTCGGGTCCGTCCTCGAACGAAGGCCGCGAACGCGGCGGCCCCCGTGGCGACCGCGGTCCGCGTCGCGACCGGGGACGTGAGAACTAAGTCATGTTGCAACCGAAGAAGACCAAGTACCGCAAGGCCTTCAAGGGCCGCATCCACGGCTCGGCCAAGGGCGGCTTCTCGCTGAACTTCGGCTCGTATGGTCTGAAGACCATGGAGCCGGAGCGCATCACGGCGCGTCAGATCGAAGCGGCCCGCCGCGCGATCACTCGCCAGATGAAGCGTCAGGGCCGGGTGTGGATCCGCGTGTTCCCCGACCTGCCCGTCACCGGCAAGCCGGCCGAAGTCCGCATGGGCAAGGGCAAGGGCGCGGTGGACCACTGGGCCGCTCGCGTGGCTCCGGGCCGCATCATGTTCGAAATCGACGGCGTGCCGGACGACGTGGCTCGTGAGGCGCTGCGTCTGGGCGCCGCCAAGCTGCCGGTCCGCACCAAGGTGGTCACCCGCCTCGACGCCGGCATCGTCACGGAGCAAGCCGCCTAATGACCAAGATCGCCGATCTCCGGTCGCAGACCACCGACCAGCTGTCCGACGAGCTGCTGAAGCTCAAGAAGGAACAGTTCAACCTGCGCTTCCAGGCCGCCACCGGCCAGATGGAAAAGACCCATCGCGTTTCGGAAGTGCGCAAGGACATCGCCCGTATCTCGACGCTTCTGCGCGAGAAGCGTGCGGCCTCGTAAGGAAACGAAGATGCCCAAGCGAATTCTCGAAGGCGTGGTCGTGTCCGACAAGGGCGAGAAGACCGTCGTCGTCAAGGTGGAGCGCACCCTGCTTCACCCCGTTCTGAAGAAGACCGTGCGTCTTTCGAAGAAGTATCACGCGCACGACGAAGCCAACGCGCTCAAGGTCGGCGACGTCGCTCGCATCGTCGAGTGCGCCCCCAAGTCCAAGCTGAAGCGTTGGGAAGTTCTTTCCCCCGCATCGGCGTCGTAATCAGAAGGATCTGATCTTATGATCCAGATGCAAACTAACCTGGAAGTGGCCGATAATTCGGGCGCCCGCCGGGTCATGTGCATCAAGGTGTTGGGCGGCTCCAAGCGCCGCTACGCCTCGATCGGCGACACCATCGTCGCCTCCGTCAAGGAAGCCATCCCGCGTGGCCGCGTGAAGAAGGGCGACGTCGTTCGCGCCATCGTCGTGCGCACCGCCAAGGACATCCAGCGCAAGGACGGCTCGGTCATCCGCTTCGACAAGTCGGCCGCGGTCATCGTCAACAAGCAGAACGAGCCGGTCGGTACGCGGATCTTCGGCCCGGTTCCCCGTGAACTGCGCGCCAAGAACCACATGAAGATCATCTCGCTGGCTCCGGAGGTCCTGTAACATGGCCGCCAAGATCAAGAAGGGCGACCGCGTCGTCGTCCTGACCGGCAAGGACAAGGGCCGCACGGGCAACGTGCTGAAGGTCCTGCCCGCCGAAAACCGCGTCCTCGTCGAAGGCGTCAACATGGTTCAGCGCCACACGCGTCCGAGCCAGGCTGACCCGCAAGGCGGCATCAAGAACAAGGAAGCCTCGCTTCACCTGTCGAACGTCGCGATCGCCGACGCCAACGGCAAGGCGACCCGCGTCGGCTTCAAGATCGATGGGGACAAGAAGGTCCGCATCGCCAAGACGACGGGAGACGTCATCTGATGGCTACCGAGACCTACACCCCCCGCCTCAAGGGCGAGTACCAGGCGCGCATCCGCCAGGTGATGAAGGAAAAGTTCGGCTACACGAACGAAATGCAGGTGCCCAAGCTGGACAAGATCGTCCTGAACATGGGCATCGGCGAAGCCGTCGCGGACTCCAAGAAGGCGAACGCCGCCCTCAAGGATCTGACCGCCATCGCCGGTCAGAAGGCCGTCGCCACCAAGGCCCGTAACTCCATCGCCGGCTTCAAGCTGCGCGAAGGCATGGTCATCGGCGGCAAGGTGACGCTGCGCGGCGACCAGATGTACGAGTTCCTGGACCGGTTCATCACGATCGCGCTGCCGCGCGTGAAGGATTTCCGGGGTCTGAAGGGCACGTCCTTCGACGGTCGCGGCAACTACGCCACCGGTCTGAAGGAGCACATCGTGTTCCCCGAGATCAACTACGACCAGATCGACCAGATGTGGGGCATGGACATTGTCGTCTGCACCACGGCCAAGACCGACGAGGAAGCCAAGGCTCTCCTGGTCGAGTTCAAGTTCCCGTTCGTGAACTGAGCGGGAAGGGAAGAGATCAATGGCTAAGAAAAGCGCCGTAAACCGCAACGAAGCCGTCAAGGCCCTGGTTGCGAAGTATGCCGCAAAGCGCGCCGCCCTGAAGGCGACCGCGAACGATGAGAGCCTGCCGCTGGAGGAGCGCTTCGACGCGCGCCTGAAGCTGGCGGCTCTGCCGCGCAACTCCGCGCCGACCCGCATTCGCAACCGCTGCGAAGTGACCGGTCGTCCGCGTGCGTTCTATCGCAAGCTCAAGATGAGCCGTATCGCCCTGCGTGAACTCGGCAACCAGGGCCAGATCCCTGGCCTGACGAAGTCGAGCTGGTAAGGGGAGCGAACAGACATGATGATCAACGATCCCCTGAGCGACATGATCGCTCGCATCAAGAACGCGGCGACCCGCAAGCGTTCCAAGGTGCTGACCCCGGCCTCGCGTCTGCGCCAGCGCGTCCTCGACGTGCTGCAGGACGAAGGCTACATCCGCGGCTACAACCTGGTTCAGAACCCGGGTGAGTTTCCGCAGTTCGAGATCGAGCTGAAGTACTTCGACGGCCAGCCCGTCATCGCCGAGATCAGCCGCGTGTCCAAGCCGGGCCGTCGGGTCTATTCGGCGATCGGCGATCTGAAGCCGGTCAAGAACGGCCTCGGCATCTCGATCCTTTCGACTTCGAAGGGCGTCATGTCCGACGCCGCCGCGCGCGACGCCAACGTCGGCGGCGAAGTCCTCTGCAGGGTCTACTGATATGTCCCGTATCGGCAAGAAAACCATCACCGTGCCGAAGGGCGTGACGCTCACGCTCGACGGCCAGAACATCACCGTGAAGGGTCCCAAGGGCGAGCGCGCCTGGACCGTCGCGGAAGAAGTCGAGATCAAGCAGGAAGGCGACGAACTGTCGCTGAGCCCGCGCTCGGACACCCAGCGCGCCCGCGCGATGTGGGGCCTGTCGCGGACCCTGGTCGACAACATGGTCACCGGCGTCACGACCGGCTTCGAGAAGTCGCTGGAACTGGTCGGCGTGGGTTACCGCGCCGCCATGAAGGGCAACGCCCTGTCGCTGCAGCTCGGCTTCTCGCACGAAGTCGACATCGATCCGCCCGCCGGCGTCAGCTTCGCCGTTCCGAAGCAGACCGAGATCAAGATCTCGGGTTCGGACAAGCAGGCCGTCGGCCAGGTCGCCGCGGTGATCCGCAAGCTGCGTCCGCCGGAGCCCTATAAGGGCAAGGGCGTCCGCTACGCCGGCGAGACCGTGCGTCGCAAGGAAGGCAAGAAGAAGTAAGTCATGGCTCTCTCTCTTCGACAACAAGCCAAGCGCCGCGCCGAGCGCACTCGCCGTCGCCTGAAGGCTGTCGCCAACGGTCGTCTGCGTCTGTCGGTGTACCGTTCGGACAAGAACATCTCGGCCCAGATCATCGACGACTCCCAGGGCGTGACGGTCGTGGCCGCCTCGTCGCTGGAAGGCGGCAAGGGCTCCAAGGGTTCGGACATCGCCGCGGCCTCGGCCATCGGCAAGCTGATCGCCGAGCGCGCCATCGAGAAGGGCGTCAAGGACGTCGTCTTCGACCGGGGCGAGTACATCTATCACGGACGGGTGAAGGCGCTGGCGGAAGCCGCGCGTGAAGCCGGCCTGAACTTCTAAGGGACGCGACAGATGGCGCAACAACCCCAACGCGGCGGCGGCGGCAACGATCGCAACCGTCGTGACAACCGCAACGCCCCGCCCGTCGACGGCCCGGATTCGGACATCGTCGAGAAGCTGGTGCACATCAACCGCGTCGCCGCCACCGTGAAGGGCGGCCGCCGGTTCTCGTTCGCGGCCCTGATGGTCGTCGGCGACGGCAAGGGCCGCGTCGGCTTCGGTCACGGCAAGGCGCGCGAAGTGCCGGAAGCCATCCGCAAGGCGACCGAAGAAGCCAAGAAGACCATGATCCGCGTTCCGCTGCGCGAGAACCGCACCCTGCACCACGACGGCAACGGCCGTTGGGGCGCCGGCAAGATCATGATGCGCGCCGCCCCTCCCGGGACCGGCGTCATCGCGGGCGGTCCGATGCGCGCCGTGCTCGAAACCCTCGGCGTCCAGGACGTCGTGGGCAAGTCGACCGGTTCGTCGAACCCCTACAACATGATCCGCGCGACGTTCGAAGCGCTGAAGGTCCAGTCCTCGCCCCGTCAAGTCGCGTCCAAGCGCGGCAAGAAGGTCGCGGATCTGATGGGCCGCCGCAACGACGGCGCCTCGGCGCCGGAAGCCGTGGAGTCCTAAGTCATGGCCACGAACAAGACCGAAGCCAAGACGATCACCGTCAAGCAGACCGGTTCGCCGATCCGCCGCAAGAACGACCAGCGCGCCACCCTGGTGGGCCTGGGCCTCAACCGGATGGGCCGTGAATCCACGCTGGAGGACACGCCGTCGGTTCGCGGGATGATCGCCAAGGTCGCCCACCTGACCGAGATCGTCGAGAAGTAATCGAAAGACTTTCCCTCCCCCTCGGGGGAGGGCAGGTCGCGCAAGCGACCGGGTGGGGGCGGCTCGGCAAGAGCCGCCTTTACTGTTGTCTGGGGAGCCGCTATAGCGCGCGACCTTGAAGTTTCGGGGATGTCTCTCTTGCCGTCCCCACCCGGTCGCTTGGCGACCATCCTTCCCGCACGGGGAGGGCGACTATGGATCAACGCCGAGTCCGGACGAACGTCCGGGCGCTAGAACCCGAAAGGATCAGGCACATGAAACTGAACGAAATCCGCGACAACGAAGGCGCGCACAAGAAGCGCATGCGTGTCGGCCGTGGCCCGGGCTCGGGCAAGGGCAAGACCTCCGGCCGCGGCGTCAAGGGCCAGAAGTCCCGCACCGGCGTCAGCCTGCTGGGCTTCGAAGGCGGCCAGATGCCGCTGTACATGCGCATGCCCAAGCGCGGCTTCAACAACCCGAACGCCCTGAAGCTGGCTGAAGTGAACCTGTGGCGCCTGCAGGACGCGGTCGACGCCGGCAAGCTGGACGCCAAGTCGGAAATCAAGGGCGACGCCCTGGTCGCCGCCGGCGTGATCCGTCGCGTCAAGGACGGCGTGCGTCTGCTGGGCACCGGCGAGGTCAAGGCCAAGCTGAACCTGGTCGTCTGGTCGGCCACGGCCGGCGCCAAGAAGGCCATCGAAGCCGCCGGCGGTTCGGTCGTCGAGCAGCGCATCGAAGCCGAGGCCAAGGCCGCGGCGCGCGTCGAGAAGCGTAACGCCGCCAAGGGCAAGGCTCCGGTCCCCAAGGCTCCGCGTGGCGACGAGAACAAGATCTCGGCCCGCACCAAGCGCTCGGCCGCCAAGGCCTGATCACAAGCGTCGTCGCGGCGTCGGGCCGTGGCTTGATCACATTGCGACGACGAAAGAACGGAAGCGGCCTCGCAAGAGCGCCGCTTTCCGCCTATCTGACGACTCTGTCAGTCGTGGGGACGCATAATGGCTTCGGCCGCTGAACAACTCGCCGCCAATATGAACATGGGCTCGTTCGCGAAAGCGACCGAGCTGCACAAGCGCCTGCTGTTCACGCTGGGCGCGCTGCTGGTTTATCGGATCGGGACCTATGTGCCGATCCCCGGCATCAACTCGCAGGCCTTCCTGCAGTTCTTCCAGAACCCGGACCAGTCGCGCGGCATCCTGGACATGTTCAACATGTTCTCGGGCGGCGCGGTGGAGCGGATGGCCATCTTCGCGCTGAACGTGATGCCCTACATTTCGGCGTCGATCATCGTGCAGCTGATGGGCACGGTGTATCCGCCCTGGGAGAAGCTGAAGAAGGAAGGCGGCGAGAGCGGCCGCAAGCAGCTGAACCAGTACACGCGCTATCTGACGGTGTTCCTGGCCCTGGCGCAGTCCTTCGGCATCGCCGCCGGCCTGAACAGCACCGCCGGCCTGGTCGACAATCCGGGCGTCTTCTTCATCGTCTCGACGGTCGTGACCCTGACCGGCGGCACCATGTTCCTGATGTGGCTGGGCGAGCAGGTGACGGCGCGCGGCGTCGGCAACGGCATCTCGCTGATTATCTTCGCCGGCATCGTGGCGGTTCTGCCGTCGACGGTGGCGCGCCTGCTGGGCCTGGCCCAGCAGGGCCAGATGTCGGCCTTCGCCCTGCTGTTCATCGCCGTCTTGGCGGTGGCCACGGTCGTTTTCATCGTCTTCATGGAACGCGCCCAGCGCCGCCTGCTGATTCAGTATCCGAAGCGCCAGGAAGGCAACCGCATGGCCGGGGGCGAGCGCTCGTTCCTGCCGCTGAAGGTCAACACCGCCGGCGTCATTCCGCCGATCTTCGCCTCGTCGCTGCTGATGCTGCCGACGACGGTGGCGACCATGACGGCCAACGCCGACCTGCCGCCGTGGATGAGCTGGCTGCCGCTGGTGACGGCGCAGCTGACGCACGGCCAGCCGTTGTTCATGGCGCTGTACGCCGCCCTGATCATCTTCTTCTGCTTCTTCTACACCTCGATCACCTTCAACCCGGAGGACACGGCCGAGAACCTGCGCAAGTACGGCGGCTTCCTTCCGGGCATCCGGCCGGGCAAGCGCACGGCGGAGTATCTGGACTATGTCCTGACCCGTCTGACGGTGATCGGCGCCGCCTACATCACCGCCGTCTGCCTGCTGCCCGAGTTCATGGTCGCCCAGATGGGCAACAGCCTGTACTTCGGCGGAACGTCTATCTTGATCGTGGTTTCGGTGACGATGGACACTGTCGCCCAGATCCAGTCGCAACTGCTGGCGCACCAGTACGAGGGGCTGATCAAGAAGGCGAAGCTGCGCGGACGCGGCGGTCGCGGCGCGCCTACGCCGGTTCGCCGCTGAATGATGGACTTGAACGCCTGGGGGAGGGCTGACGCGTGAACTTGATCCTGTTCGGACCGCCGGCGGCGGGCAAGGGGACGCAGGCCAAGCGGCTGGTGGAAGAGAAGGGCATGGTCCAGCTCTCCACCGGCGACATGCTGCGCGCCGCCATCGCCTCGGGCTCGGACCTGGGCCTGAAGGTCAAGGACGTGCTGGCCCGCGGGGATCTGGTCACCGACGAGATCGTCATCGCCCTGATCGAGGATCGCCTGCCGGAAGCCGAGGCCGCCGGCGGCGCCATCTTCGACGGCTTTCCCCGCACCGTGGCCCAGGCCGAGGCCCTGGACGCCATGCTTGAGAAGCGCGGCGCCCAGATCGACGCCGTGGTCCGGCTGAAGGTTGACGACGCCGCCTTGACGGAACGGATCGCAAAGCGGTTCGCCGAACAGGGCCGGCCCGACGACAATCCCGAGTCGTTCAAGGTCCGTCTCGAGGCGTACAACCGCAACACGGCGCCGTTGCTTCCCTATTACGAAGCCCAGGGCAAGCTGACCGAGGCTGACGGCATGGGCTCCATCGAGTCCGTGGCCAAGGCCATCGACGAGGCCCTGGCCTGATTTGCGGTTTCGGGCGTTGATCGCCTGATGACCGACCAGACCGAACCCGATCCCGAGAAGGCCCGCCTGCGACGCTGGCGCATGGCGGGCGTTTTCGTCGCCGTCGCCGTCGCTGAGATCGGCCTGTTCCTGCTGCTGGGACAGGTGAGGGGGCCGGTTCAGACGCCGGTGGCCGAGCCGCCGCCGTTCGAGGTCGTGCTCTACGATCCTCCGCCGCCCATCTCTGACGAGCCGCCGGCCCCTGAGGCCGGAGGCGGGGCGCCCGCCGCGCCCTCGGTCGTTCATACGCCTCCGCCTCCGCCCAGAGAGCGCCCGCGTGAAATTCCTGCGCCGCCCGTCAAGGCGCCCGAGCCTGCGCCTGTCGTCGGTGTCGCCCCCGTACCGTCGCCCCAGCCGGGTTTCGGCGAAGGCGGGCAGGGGACTGGCGCCGGTTCGGGGGTTGGATCGGGATCCGGCCCCGGCAGCGGATCGACGGGTCCGCGCCTGGTTACCGGCCCCACGATCGGCCAGATCCGCGCCAACCACCCGTCGCGCGCCCGCAGCCGCTATGGTCGGGTCGAACTGTCATGCGTCATTCGCCTGGACAGCCGGCTGGACGAATGCCGGGTGGTGGACGAGACGCCGCCGGGCCTGGGCTTTGGGGCCGCGGGCCTTCAGGTCGCCGGCTATTTCCGGTTTCAGCCGCCGACCGAGGACGGCAGGCCGGTCGCGGGTCAGCGGGTCACGGTCGGCGTGGACTTCGGCAATCGCCCGCGGTGACGGCCCGCCAGCCGTTGACGGCCGGTGAATCATCTGTATAAGGGCGCCTTCCCGCGAAGGGCGCCACGCTCCAGGTCTGTTGACCGGAGCGTTTGTTGCGTCGGACTAACGCGTATCTGGAGAATTTCGTGGCCCGTATTGCTGGCGTCAACATCCCGACCAACAAGCGCGTTGAAATCGCGCTTCAGTACATCCACGGCATCGGCCCCGCCGCCGCCAAGGACATCACCGGCAAGGTCGGCATCGAGCCGGCGCGCCGCGTGAACCAGCTGACGGACGCCGAAGTCCTGCAGATCCGCGAGACGATCGACAAGGATCACACCGTCGAGGGCGACCTGCGCCGCGAGACCTCGATGAACATCAAGCGTCTGATGGACCTGGCCTGCTACCGCGGCCTGCGTCACCGCAAGGGCCTGCCGGTCCGCGGCCAGCGCACGCACACCAACGCCCGCACCCGCAAGGGTCCGGCCAAGCCGATCGCCGGCAAGAAGAAGTAAGAGAGAGCTGATCGATGGCCAAGGAACCGGGTCGCGTAAAGCGCCGCGAACGCAAGAACATCACGTCGGGCGTCGCCCACGTGAACGCCAGCTTCAACAACACCATGGTGACCATCACCGACGCGCAAGGAAATGCGATTTCCTGGTCGTCGGCCGGTCACATGGGCTTCAAGGGTTCGCGTAAGTCGACCCCGTACGCGGCCCAGATGGCGGCGGAAGACGCCGGCAAGAAGGCCCAGGAACACGGCGTGAAGACGCTGGAAGTGAACGTCTCGGGTCCGGGTTCCGGCCGTGAGTCGGCTCTGCGCGCCCTGCAGTCGGTCGGCCTGACGATCACGACCATTCGTGACGTCACCCCCATGCCGCACAACGGTTGCCGTCCGCCGAAGCGCCGCCGCGTCTAATCGCGACGACGCCTGAAGCACCCCCATCTCCGTCGGCTCCACATGGCCTCGTCGACAAGGCCGGAGCCGACGAAACCCGTTCGAGGGACAAAATGATCGAAAGAAACTGGCAAGAGCTGATCCGTCCCGAGAAGCCGCAGATCGAGACCGGTTCCGACGCCCAACGCAAGGCGCGTCTGGTGGCCGAACCTCTGGAGCGCGGCTTCGGTGTGACGCTCGGCAACGCGCTTCGTCGCGTTCTGCTGTCCTCGCTGCAAGGCGCGGCGGTGACCGCCATCCAGATCGACGGCGTGGTTCACGAATTCTCGTCGCTGGAAGGCGTTCGTGAAGACGTCGTGGACATCGTCCTGAACATCAAGCAACTGGCCCTTCGCATGCATGCCGAAGGTCCGAAGCGCATGACCCTGCGCGCCACGGGCCCCGGCCCGGTGACCGCCGGTCAGATCGACGTTCCGGCCGACATCGAGGTGCTGAACCCCGATCACGTCATCTGCACGCTGGACGACGGCGCTTCCGTGCGCATGGAACTGACCGTCCAGAACGGCAAGGGCTATGTCGCGGCCGAGTTCAACCGTCCGGAGGACGCGCCGATCGGCCTGATCGCCGTCGACGCCCTGTATTCGCCGGTCAAGCGCGTGGCCTATCGGGTCGAGCCGACCCGCCAGGGCCAGTCGCTGGACTATGACAAGCTGCTGCTCGAGGTCGAAACCAACGGCGCGGTCAGCCCCGTGGACGCCGTGGCCTACGCCGCGCGCATCCTGCAGGACCAACTGCAGATCTTCATCACCTTCGAGGAGCCGACCAAGGCGGTCGAAGCCTCGGAAGGCAAGCCGGACCTGCCGTTCAATCCGGCCCTGCTGAAGAAGGTCGACGAACTGGAGCTGTCGGTCCGTTCGGCCAACTGCCTGAAGAACGACAACATCGTCTATATCGGCGACCTGATCCAGAAGACCGAGGGCGAAATGCTTCGCACCCCGAACTTCGGCCGCAAGTCGCTGAACGAGATCAAGGAAGTTCTCGCGACGATGGGCCTCAGCCTCGGCATGGACGTGCCGAACTGGCCGCCCGAAAACATCGAAGATCTGGCCAAGAAGTTCGACGACCAGATCTAAGTTCAACCCTCCGCCCGTCTCCTCCTTGGAGAATGTCGGGGCGGTTAGAAGGATACGGGCCTAGGTCTCCCTCGAGGAGATACCGGGACCGGAGTAGGAGAGACCCCGATGCGCCACGGCGCCGCCTATCGTAAGCTCGGTCGCACGACCAGCCACCGCACCGCGATGTTCGCCAACATGGCCGCGTCGCTGATCAAGCACGAGCAGATCACCACGACCCTGCCCAAGGCCAAGGAACTGCGCCCCTTCGTCGAGAAGCTGGTGACCCTGGCCAAGAAGGGCGATCTGCACGCCCGTCGTCAGGCCATCAGCCACGTCCGCGACGTGCCGCAAGTCGGCAAGCTGTTTGAAACGCTCGGCCCGCGCTACGCCGAACGTAACGGCGGCTACATCCGCATCATGAAGGCCGGGTTCCGCCACGGCGACAACGCGCCGATGGCCGTGATCGAGTTCGTCGATCGCGACGTCGAAGCCAAGGGCAAGGACTCCGGTCCGGTCCAGTCGTTCGACGAAGCCGAAGACTAGGTATCGATCTCTCGAGATCAAAACGCCGGAAGGGCGGTCGGAGTGATCCGGCCGCCCTTTTGCTTTGCCGACGGGTGCGCCATTAAGCGCGCATGAGCGTCGCCATTGTTGATTTTCGTCCCGATCATGCGCCCGCCTGGGCCGGCCTGAACCGCGCCTGGCTGGCGGAAGGCGGCTTCGAGATCGAAGCCAAGGATCTGAAGGCCATCGACGATCCGCACGGGGCCTTCCTGGTCGGCGGCGGGCGTATATTCATCGCCGAGCGGGACGGCGAGGCCCTCGGTTGTTGCGCCCTGATCCGCATCGAAGACGGCTTCGAGGTGTCGAAGATGACCGTCACGCCCGCCGCTCGCGGGCTGGGGCTGGCCCGTCGCCTTCTGGAGACCTGCGAGGCCGCGGCGCGGCAGGCCGGGGCCTTGCGGCTTTATCTGGAGACCAACAGCGCGCTGAAGCCCGCCATCGCCCTGTACGAAAGCGCCGGCTTCGTCCATCTGCCGCCGCGGCCGACGCCGTATGCGCGCGCGGACGTGTTCATGGAGAAGCGCCTCTAACCCGCCAGGACGGCGCCCAGGGCCGTCGCCCATATGATCACGATGCACAGGCCGTAGGCGACCTTGGGACCGGCCGGCGCGACGCAGGCGTTTCGCGACTGGCTGGTTGCGGAAGGGCGGCGCAGTCCGCCGCCTATTCCTTGGACAGGTCCTGGCGGTTGAACCAGGCGACGGCCGCGGCGAAGGGCAGGGCGGTCCAGGCCAGCAGGCTGACGACGCCCTGCGTCACCGCCTGGTCGGGCAGGCTGGCGGCGGGAAGCCCGCCCTGGATCGCGGTCTTGATCAAATCGGTCGCGAAGCCGGGCGAGACGAGCGGCGGGATCCAGCTGTCGGGTGAAACGCCCATCTGGGCTAGCAGTTGGGGCAGAAAGAACTGGGCGACGCCGATGACCAGGGGCGCGAACAGGGCGGCCAACAGGGACCGGGTCACGGTCGCGGCCAACAGGGCCATCATGGTGAACTGAAGAATCCGCGCCCAGGACAGCAGGGCCAGCTGGCCGATGTCCGCCCAGCCTTCGCCGGAGACGCTGAACGCCAGCGGCCGGTTGAAGACCAGCGCGCGTATCCCGCCCGAGGCGACGTCGGCGACGAAGACCGCCAAGGTCGCCGCGAGGATGACGCCGGCGACCACGATCACCTTGCCCAGCACCAGGTTGGTGCGCCGGTTGCGGGCGCTGATCAGCCGCCAGGTCTCCCAGCGGTAATCGCCGGCGTACAGCGTCGCGGCGCCGATCAGCACGAACATCAACACCGCTGGATTGGCGAGGTCGCCGACGCTGTCGATCAGGACGTCGCCGAGGTTCAGCGGCCCCCCTCGGACGGCGAGTTCCGGCGGCAACTTGCCGACAAGCGCCGCCTCGTTCGCCTTGGTGAAGACGAAGGTCGCCGTCGACAGCGCCAGGCTGATCAGGGGGACGAACAGCACGCTCCAGAACAGGGCGGTGCGGTTTTGGGCCAGGCGATACGATTCGGCCCGAACGGCGTCAGCCAACATGGGGCCGCTCCTTTACGCCGGTCCAGCCGGTCTCGGTCATGAACACGGCCTCCAGGTCGGCGCCGATCCAGCGCGCCTCCTCGATCTCGACGCCCGCTTCGACAAGGGCGCGGATCGCGGCTGGCCCTTCGTGTCTGGGGATGGCGGCCAGGACGCCGTCGCCGTCCAGGCTGGCGCGATCGCCGAGAACCGTTAGGACGCGGGCGAGCGGCGTGGCAGAAAGACGAAGGCGCTCGCCCGAAGCGGTCAGGTCGGAGACGCGCCCCTCGGCGACGACCCGGCCGCGATTGAAGATGGCCACGCGGTCGCAGACGCGCTGTACTTCCTGCAACTGGTGACTGGCCAGGATGACGGTGACGCCGTCGTGGTCGGCCAAGCTGCGGATCAGCGCCCGCATCTGCTGGATGCCGGGGGGATCCATGCCGCTGGTCGGCTCGTCGAGAATCACCAGGTCTGGCTTGGTCATCAGCGCCGCCGCCACGCCGAGCCGTTGCAACATGCCGACCGAGAAACCGCGCACCTTGCGGTCGGCGGCTTCGCTCAGGCCGACACGCTCCAGCCAGGCGACGATGTCGGTGCGGGCCACGCCGCCGTGCGCGCGCCCCAGCCATTCCAGGACCTGGCGCGCGGTCATGAAGGGCGGAAAGCGCGGCGTTTCGATCATCGAGCCCATGCGACGCATCGACGCCGGATCGCCGATCCGGCCGCCCATGACCGACGCCTCGCCCTCGGTCGGACGGATCAGGCCGAGCAGGGTGCGAAACAGCGTGGACTTGCCCGCGCCGTTCGGACCCAGCACGCCGTAGACGCCGCCGCGCGGGATCGACAACGTCAGGCCGTCCAGCGCCTTCACCGCGCCATAGGCCTTCGTCAGGGCGCGGGTCTCGATCACGGTGTCCATGAACGAAGCTTGGCGCGAGACCGACGTTCTCACAAGCCGTCGTGGAGATGTCGCGGATTAAGTTTAGGCAATGCGGCCATGTTCAAACCGACCTTCTCCATCCTCGCCCTGACCGTCGCCCTGACCCTGGGCGCCTGCGCCACGACGCCGACGCCAAGCAGCCGCGCCGATCGGCCCGACCGCGTCATCCTGATCTCCATCGACGGCTTCCGGGACGACTATCTGAACCGGGGCGCGACGCCGGTCCTGGATCGTCTCGCGGCCGAGGGCGCCCATGGACCGATGCGGCCGTCCTGGCCCAGCGTGACTTTTCCCAACCACTACACGCTGGTGACGGGGCTGCACCCCGATCATCACGGCATCGTCTCCAACCGCTTCTTCGACCCGACGCTGGGGACCTTCACCATGCAGAGCAAGGAGACCGCGTGGTGGGACCAGGCCGAGCCGATCTGGGTCACCGCAGAGAAGGCGGGCCTGAAGACAGGCACGATGTTCTGGCCGGGATCCGAGGTCGAAATCCATGGCGTCAGGCCCAGCCAGTGGCTCGCCTTCGACCAGTCCATGTCCGGCGACGCGCGGGTCGATCAGATTCTGTCCTGGTTGGACCTGCCCGTCGACCAGCGCCCCCAGCTGGGAACCCTCTATTTCGACATCGTCGACACGATAGGGCACCGTTACGGCCCGGACGCGCCGGAGACGCTGGAGGCCGCCGCGTCGGTCGACGCGTCGATCGGACGGTTGGTGGAGGGTCTGAAGTCCAGAGGGCTGTCCGACAGCACCCTGCTGGTGGTCGTCGCCGACCATGGTATGGCGGCGACCTCGCCCGAACGCGTGGTCTGGATCGACGACCTGATCGATCCCGAGCAACTGCGTATCGGGTATAGCGGCGCCGTTCTGACCGTCGACCCCGCTCCGGGACACGAGGCCGAAGTTCAGGCCAAGCTGGTCGGCGAACACCCGCATATGGAATGCCGGAACAAGGCGGACGTGCCGACGCGGCTGGCCTACGGCTCCAATCCGCGTGTCGCCGCCATCGTCTGCTTGGTCGAGACAGGCTGGGTGGCCGTGACGCGCGATCGTCCCCTGACCCGCGCCGGGGGCGCGCACGGATACGACAATCAAGCCCCGGAGATGCGGGCGGTCTTCATCGCGCACGGACCGGGCGTGGTGGCCGGGCGGCGACTGACCGATCTTGACAGCGTCGATGTCCAACCGTTCCTGGCGCGCATGCTGGGCGTCCAGGCTCCAGTCGGCGATGGACGGCCGCAGGACACTTTGGCGATCACGCAGCGCTAGGCCGCCGCCTGGCCTCAGCCGGGACGAATGACCATGCAGGTCACGCGACGCTCGGCCAAGGTGTCGCAGGCGGCCTTGGCGGCCACTTCGGTCAGGCCGGTGAAGCGGGCGCGATACCACTCGCCGGCGGCCTGGACATTGCGCTCGGCGCTGCTGAAATGGGCGCGGAAACGGCGATTGACCTCGGTCAGCCAGTCATTAGCGATCTTTTCCTCGCGAAAAGCGCCGACCTGAACCGCCCAGCCTCCCGACGCAGCCCGGGCAGGCTCTCGCGCGGGCGGCGGGGCCGACAGGCGGGTTCCGGCGGTGGCGTTCAGGGCGGCGGTCAGGGTCTGCGGCCGAGCGGCGGCGGCGCGTTCTGACGGCGCGGGGGCCACCCGGGTCGGCAGGGCGGCCGGCGCCGGGGCGGAGGTGTAGGCGACCTCGGTCGCTTCGGCGCCGATGTCCGCGTCCTCATTCAAGGCCGCGTAGGCGACGGGGGCGGCGGGTGAAAGGTCGTTCCCGACGCCAAATCCCCGCTGTTCGAAGAAGGTCTGAGCGACCTGGATCGACTCGCCCTGGGCGCGACGGCGCTCGACCTCAAAGCCGGTGTCCATCAGTTCGGCGACGTGGGCGTTACGGCTGGCGGTGGACCGGCCGCCAAGGACGATGGTGATCAGCCGCTTGCCGTCGCGCACGGCCGAGGCCGCAAGGTTGTAGCCCGAGGCGTTGGTGTAGCCCGTCTTCATGCCGTCGTAGCCGCGGCCGGTCGCCAGCAGGCCGTTCGTGTTGCGGTAGTCGCGGCCGTTATAGGCCCAGTCATGCAGGCCGAAATACCTGTAGTACTGGGGGAAGTCGCGCATGATGGCGCGCGCCAGGATCGCCTGGTCCCGGGCCGAGGTCAGCTGGCGCGCATCGGGCAGACCGTTGGCGGTGGCGTAGCGGGTCTGGGTCATGCCCAGTTGCTCGGCCTTCAGCGTCATCAGGTTGGTGAAACGGGCCTCGGAGCCGCCGATGTGCTCGGCGATCGCCACGGCCATGTCGTTCGCCGACCGCACAGCGGTGGCGCGCATGGCGTTGTCCAGGGTGATGGTCTGGCCGGCCGCCAGCCCCAGTTTCGACGGCGGCTGGGAGGCGGCGCGGGGGGAGACGGTCAGGACGTCCGTCAGGTGGACGCGGCCCTCGTTCAACGCCTCGAAGGTCAGATACAGCGTCATCATCTTGGTCAGCGAGGCCGGATAGCGGCGGCTATCGGCGTGACGCGCGAACAGGACTTCGCCGGTCTCCGCGTCGACGACGATGGCGGCGTAACGGACGTTTTCCTGTGCGACAGACGGCTGTACCGCGCCAAGCCAGAGAACCGTCAGGGCAAGGACGGCAAGGAGGCTGCGGCGGAGAACTTCGATCATAAGCATACGCCCTCGGTAAGCAGGGTTGCGGCAGGCCCCCAGCCGACGCGGTCGAACGCTAGCATAGGCGTCCGGGGTTTCATGGTGGTTAACCGACCGTCAACGGGAATTTGAAGGGCGGGCGGTCTAATGAACGGTTATCGCTGATCACATTGTGCAGTGCACAATCCGTCATTGACCTGTGTTCGCACTTGCAGCATGATGGCGGGCATCAAGCTTCCGCACAGCCCGTCCCTGCGGGCCATCTTTCCGGAGAGACATCATGGCCGACAGCGCCGAAACCGTGAAGAAGACCGCTGACCAGGCGACCGCCGCCGCGGCCTCGGCCGCCGCAAAGGCCAAGGCTCAGGCCGAAACCTTCCAGGCCGCCGGCGCCCAGGCGTTCCGCGAAGGCATCAACAAGTCGGTCGCCTCGATGAGCGAACTGAACGCGCACGGCAAGAAGAACCTGGACGCCATGGTCGAGTCGGCCACGGTCGCCCAGAAGGGCGCCGAAGCCCTGTCGCAACAGGCGCTCGGCTTCGCCAAGGCGTCCTGGGAAGACACAGTCGCCGCCAGCAAGGAACTGTCGGGCGCGCGTTCGGCGCAGGAGCTCTTCGAGCTGCAGACCAACTGGGCCAAGAAGTCGATGGAGCGTTACGTCGCCGAACTGGCCAAGACGAACGAGATCGTCACCGCCACGGTCAAGGACAGCTTCAAGCCGATCAACGAGCGGGTCACCGCTTCGGTCGAAACCTTCCAGGCCGCGCGCTGATCTGAACGCCGTTTTTGAATATCAAAGGGCCCCGGAGTTCGCTCCGGGGCCTTTCTTGTTTGGGCAGCCCTGTTCGTCGCTCACGCAATCCGTGACTGGACGCCGCTTCAATTCAGGCCATCATTCCCTATCTGAGAGCCAAGACGACTCCCCGATTACGGAACACGAATGCCCATACAAAGGCCCGGTGAAACCGGCGGCGGTCAAGGAACCGCCACGGTAACCGAAACAAAGCCGAAACTTCAGAAGCCCTCGCTCTATCGGGTGCTGATCCTGAACGACGATTATTCGCCGATGGAATTCGTCGTCTATGTGCTGGAGCGGTTCTTCCAGAAGAGCCGCGAGGAAGCCACCCGCATCATGCTGCATGTGCACCAGCATGGCGTCGGCGTGTGCGGCGTCTTCACCTACGAAGTCGCCGAGACAAAGGTCGCGCAGGTCATCGAGACGGCGCGCCGCCACCAGCACCCGCTGCAATGCACCATGGAAAAGGACTGAGAGGAGCCTCCGATGCCTTCATTTTCCCGTCCTCTCGAAGAAACCCTCCACCGCGCGGTGGCCTACGCCAACGAGCGGCGGCATGAATACGCGACGCTCGAACACCTGTTGATGGCGCTGACGGACGACCCCGACGCCTCGGCGGTCATGCGCGCCTGCAATGTCGAGCTGACCGCGCTGAAGACGGCGCTGACACTCTATGTCGACAACGACCTGGCGGCGCTGGCCACGGCCGACGGCGACGAGGCCAAGCCGACCGCCGGCTTCCAGCGTGTGATCCAGCGCGCCGTCATTCACGTCCAGTCCTCGGGCCGCGAGGAGGTGACAGGCGCGAACGTGTTGGTCGCCATCTTCTCCGAGCGTGAAAGCCATGCCGCCTATTTCCTGCAGGAGCAGGACATGACGCGGTACGACGCGGTCAACTTCATCGCCCACGGCATCGCCAAGAAGGCCGGCGCGGGCGAAACCCGTCCCGCCAAGGGCGCCTCGCCCGAGGAGGCCGAGGACGCCTCGGCCGTCAAGTCGGGTGGCGAGGCGCTGGAAGCCTATTGCGTCGACCTCAACGAGAAGTCGCGCCAGGGCAAGGTCGACCCGCTGATCGGCCGCCAGGCCGAGGTCGAACGCTCAATCCAGATCCTGTGCCGTCGGACCAAGAACAATCCGCTGCTGGTTGGCGACCCCGGCGTCGGCAAGACCGCCATCGCCGAGGGCCTGGCCCGCAAGATCGTCAATGGCGAGGTGCCGGACGTCCTGAAGGACGCCACCATCTATTCGCTGGACATGGGCGCGCTGCTGGCCGGCACCCGTTATCGCGGCGACTTCGAAGAGCGCCTGAAGCAGGTGGTCAAGGAGCTGGAGAACCACGACAACGCCGTGCTGTTCATCGACGAGATCCACACGGTGATCGGCGCGGGCGCGACCTCGGGCGGGGCGATGGATGCGTCGAACCTGCTGAAGCCCGCCCTGGCTTCGGGTTCGCTGCGGTGCATGGGATCGACGACCTACAAGGAATATCGCCAGCACTTCGAGAAGGACCGCGCCCTGGTGCGTCGCTTCCAGAAGATCGACGTCAATGAGCCGACGGTCGAGGATTCGGTGAAGATCCTGAAGGGTCTGAAGACCTATTACGAGCAGCACCACAAGGTCCGCTACACCGATAGCGCGATCCGCACCGCGGTCGAGCTGTCGGCCCGGTACATGACCGACCGCAAGCTGCCGGACAAGGCGATCGACGTGATCGACGAGGCCGGGGCGTCGCAGATGCTGGTGGTCGAATCCAAGCGCAAGAAGGTCATCGGCCAGAAGGAAGTGGAAGCGGTCATCGCCAAGATGGCGCGCATTCCGGCCAAGTCGGTCTCGAAGTCCGACACCGAGAGCCTGAAGGAGCTGCAGACCGACCTGACCCGCGTGGTCTTCGGCCAGGAGCAGGCGATCGAGCAGGTCTCGGCCGCGATGAAGCTGGCGCGGGCGGGTCTGCGAGATCCGAACAAGCCCATCGGCAGCTTCCTGTTCAGCGGCCCGACCGGCGTCGGCAAGACCGAGGTGGCCAAGCAACTGGCGGCCACTCTGGGCATCGAGATGCAGCGGTTCGACATGTCGGAATACATGGAGCGCCACACCGTCAGCCGACTGATCGGCGCGCCTCCGGGCTACGTCGGGCACGACCAGGGCGGCTTGCTGACCGACGCCGTCGACCAGCATCCGCATGCGGTCATCCTGCTGGACGAGATCGAGAAGGCGCACCCCGACGTCTACAACATCCTGCTGCAGGTGATGGACAACGGCATGCTGACCGACGCGGTCGGCAAGAAGGTCGACTTCAGGAACGTCATCCTGATCATGACGACCAACGCCGGGGCCGCCGACAACGCCCGCGCCTCCATCGGCTTTGGTCGGGGCAAGGTCGAGGGCGAGGACGACAAGGCCATCCAGCGCCTGTTCGCGCCGGAGTTCCGCAACCGCCTGGACGCCATCGTGGCCTTCAAGCCGCTGGGCGCCGAGACGATCCGGTCGGTGGTGACCAAGTTCATCCTCCAACTGGAAGCCCAGCTGGCGGACCGCAACATCACCATCGAGCTGACCGACGAGGCGGCCGACTGGCTGGCCAAGAACGGCTTCGACGAACTGTACGGCGCGCGCCCCCTGGCGCGGGTCATCCAGGACTCGATCAAGAAGCCGTTGGCCGACGACATCCTGTTCGGGCGTCTGACGCGCGGCGGGCACGTGAAGGTGCAGCTGAAGGACGGCAAGATCGATTTCGACATCGCCGGTCCTTCGGGGACGCCGGCCCGGTCGGAAGAGGAAGAAGAGACGGCCTGATCGGCCGGTTCGGGGCCCGGGCGGAGACGCCCGGGCCTTCTTGCGTCGGGAGGGCGGACGCAATGACCCGGATTCTGCTGCAGACGACGATCCCGCCGATCGAGGACGACTGGCGCATCGGCCGGTTCTCGCGTCTGGCGAGCCGCCGGGCCGCCGCATGATCGACGATCCGGAAGGGCTGCGGCAGACACGGCAGTACATGACGAACCTGGCCGCCTGGCTGATGCCGCCACGCTGACAGGCCGGCGCCGGCGCGGCATAGTGGGGCGATGACGCCGCAAGCCCTCGACCAATCGGCCGACGCCGACGCCCTGACGGCTGCGGCCGAGCGACAGCTGGCGGCCGGCGACCTGCATGGCGCGTTCGCGGGGCTGAAGGCCGCGCTGCGCCTGACGCCAGACCATCCGGCCGCAACCGGGGCGATGGGGCTGTTCCTGGCCGATCATGGCGACCCGGGCGCGGCGGCGCACCTGCTGAGCCGGGCGCTGGAGCTGGCGGGGGGCTACGGCCCGGAGGTCGACAGGCTGGCGCCCGCGCTGGCGCGGCTTCTGGCCGCGCTGTGGCCGGACGCCTGGCATGCCCGGCTGGACGCCGATCTGCGGGCTTGTCTGGCTTCGCCCGCCGTGACGGCTCAGAGTCTGGCGCGCGTGACGGCGCGGACCCTTCTGCTGAAATATCCGTCGTTCGACGACGCCGTCCCGGCGTTGACGGCGATGGGCGAGGACCCGCTGTGGCGGGCCTTCCTGACGCAATGCCTCAATGTCGATCCAGAGATGGAGCAGCGCCTGAACGTCCTGCGCGCGGCGGTGTGGGCCCGCGAAGAGGCGCAGGAAGGCGGCGCGACGCACGCCCTGGCCTGCGCCCTGGGCCTGGCCGGATTCGCGGTGGAATACGTCGCCGTTCCTCCGCCTGGCGCCGAGGATGCGACGGGATTGGCCGCCGCGATGTTCCGCCCTCTGAGTCCGGCGGAAGCCGCCGCGATTCGTGACGCCGGCCCCCTGGCCGCCTTGCTGGTGCGCCGCACCGTGGACGAGCCCGCGCTGGAGCGGTCGCTGGGCCCCACCCTCGAGAGACTGACGCCCCCGTCTGAAGACACACTGTCCGCCGAGGTGCGGGCGCAGTACGAGGCCAATCCCTATCCGCGCTGGACCATGCCGCCCGCACCGGCGCCCCGTCCGCTTCGCGCCGGGATCAAGGCTCAACCCGGTCTGGACCGGCGAGCCTTCGGCGACGCCTGGCGGCGGGTGCTGGTCGCCGGCTGCGGCACGGGGTTCGAGCCCATCGACCTGGCCCGGATGGACCCGACGCTGGACATCACGGCGATGGACCTGAGCCGCGCCAGCCTGGCTTACGGCGCCCGCGTGGCGGCGGACCAGGGGCTGGACCGCGTGCGGTTCGCGCAAGGCGACATTCTGGCGTTGGACCGGATCGACGCGCGGTTCGACGTCGTCGTCAGCACCGGCGTGATCCATCACATGGCGGAGCCGGCGGCGGGCCTGTCGCGTCTGGTCGGCGTGCTGCGGCCCGGGGGCGTGCTGAGACTGGCGCTTTACAGTGATCGCGCGCGGGATCTGGTGAAGCTGGCTCACACCCTGATCCGCGAGAAGGGCTGGCGGGCGGTTCCGGAGGACATCCGGGCCTTCCGGGCGCATGTCCTGGCGCTGCCGGAGACTGCGCCGCTGGCCGGGCTGCGGTACAGCGACGACTTCTACAGCCTCAGCGGATGCCGGGATCTGGTCTTTCACGTGCATGAGCATCGCTACACGCCGCTTGGGCTGGGCGAATTGCTCGCTTCTGCCGGCCTGCGGCTGATCGGCTTCGAGGCGCCGCCGGAGGCCGCCGCGCGCTTCCGGGAAACGTTCGGAGCGGCGGATTCCCTGGACTTGGCCTTGTGGGACCGTCTGGAACAGCGCCATCCCACCCTGTTCGCGGGCATGTACCAGTTCTGGGCGCAGTCCTAGGCGAGCGGCTCACGGCGGAACGGCGACTGATCCTCGGTCAGGGCGACGATCTCCGCCTCCACCGCCTGGCCTTCGCGCCTGAGATAGTCGGCCACCGGCTCCCTCAGCGCTGGATCGGCGATGAAGTGGGACGAATAGACCGGGGAGGGCAGGTAGCCGCGCGCGATCTTGTGCTCGCCCTGGGCGCCGGCCTCGACGCGGGACAGGCCGCGCGAAATCGCGAAGTCGACGGCCTGGTAGTAGCAGAGCTCGAAATGCAGGAAGGGCACGTCTTCCAGCGTTCCCCACTGACGGCCGTACAGCGCATCGCGTCCGATGAAGTTCAGGGCGCCGGCGATGGGCGTTCCGTCGCGGAAGGCCATCACCAGGGCGATCCGGTCAGCCATGGTCTGGCCGACCCGCGTGAAGAAGTCGCGCGTCAGGTAGGGGCGGCCCCACTTGCGACTGCCTGTGTCCATGTAGAAGGCGAAGAAGGCGTCCCAGGCGTCCGCGTTGAGGTCGGCGTCGGTCAGGACGCGGATGTCGAGCCCAGCCTGGGCGTCGCGTCGTTCGCGCCGGATGGTCTTGCGCCGATTGGACGACAGCGCCGCCAGGAAGTCGTCAAAGCTCTGGTAGCCGTCGTTGCGCCAGATGAACTGCATGTCCCGCCGAGGCAGCAGGCCGGCGTCGGCCATGGCTCGCCAGTCGGTCTCGGTCGGGAAGTTGACGTGCAGCGACGAGACCCCCAACCGCTCGGTCAGGGTCACCGCGCCCTGGATCAGGGCCTGACGGACCGTGGCGCGATCGGCGTCGGGGTGGTTGAGGAAGCGCGGGCCGGTCGCCGGGGTGAAGGGCACGGCGCCGAGGAGTTTGGGGTAGTAGCGGCCGCCGGCGCGCTCATACGCGTCGGCCCAGCTGTGGTCGAAGACGTATTCGCCCTGGCTGTGGCCCTTCAGATAGAGGGGCATGACGCCGAGGACGGCGTCGTCTTCGTCACGCAGGGCCAGGTGGCGCGGCGCCCAGCCCTGCGGCGGGGTCGCGCTGCCCGACGCTTCGCAGGCGTGCAAAAAGGCGTAGGAGACAAAGGGATCGCCGCTGGGGTCCGCGCAGGCGTCCCACGCGGCCTGGCCGATGTCGGCGATCCCGTCGTGAACCGTGATCTGGAAGCTCAACGGATCTCCACGATGGCGTCGACCTCGACGGCGAAGCCGAGCGGCAGCTTGTAGACGCCGACGGCCGAGCGGGCGTGGCGGCCGGCGTCGCCGAAGACCTCGACCATCAGGTCCGAGCAGCCGTTGATGACGGCGGGGATGGCCTCGAAGTCCGGGCCAGCCTGGACGAAGCCGCCCAGCTTGACCACGCGGACAACGCGCGACAGGTCGCCCTCGCAGGCGGCCTTGATCTGGGCCAGCAGGTTGATCCCGCACAGGCGGGCGGCGGCGTTGGCCTGTTCCGGCGTCACGTCCACGCCGACCGTGCCCTTCACGCCGCCCGAGGCGTCGTTCGAAAGCTGGCCGGAGATGTGGACCAGGGCGCCCGTCTGGACGAAGGGCACGTAGTTGGCCACGGCCTTGGCGGGCTCCGGCAGGGTGATGCCGAGTTCGGCGATACGGGCGTCGATGGTCATGGGTGTGCTCCTCTGATTTGGGCGGCGGTCTAGCGCGGGGCAAGGGCCGCGTCACCCGCTTCGGAGCCCTTTAAGCGTTCGCCAACTCCGCCGTGCCATGCTGACAGCCATGGACATGCACCTGACCCCCGACGTCGTCGCGTTCCAGAGCGTGCTCGCGCAGCTTTCGCCAGAAAATCGGGCGCGGGTTGACGCCGCCGCCGTCCCTGCCGCCGCCGAGGCCGCCCGCGCCGCGCCTCACTGGGATTTCGAGATGCCGGCCAAGGCCGTCGATCAGCTCTTGGGACCTGAGGCGTCCGACGATGTCCGGCGCGGCCTGGTCGCCACCTGGGCGCTGGGCCTGGGAGAGCGGGCGGCGGCGCTGAACCTGCCGGCCGAGGTGATGGCGCTTTATCCCTACTGGGTGGAGCAACTGGCGAGCTTCCTCAGCAAGGCCGAGGGGCCCTATGACTTCGACCACTGGTCCAAGGACGTGCGCTTCACCCTGGCGCTGAGCGTGCCGGGCGCGAAGAGCCAGGTGATCGACATGAGTTCGCCCTTGGGCCCCAAGCAGATCGTCAAGCACGCGCTGGACGGCCGGGGCGTTGGGCCGCTGTTTCGCTATCTGGCCGCCGGGGCGAAGAAGGAGCCCTGGCTGGAGGTGCACACCGAGAGCCGGTGGCTACGCGGCTTCAACGAAGACGGCTGGAACGAGGCCTGGGCGACAGCGGCGGAAATCTGCCGTGGCCGGCCGGAGCTGGCCGGCATGATCGGCTCCAGCTGGTTCTACGATCCGCCGCTGACCGAGATCAGCCCGCGACTGGCGCATCTGCGGCTCAATCCGCTGAAGGGCGGCGCCTTCATGGTGCACCAGGGCCCGGGGGAGATTCACACCTTGCGGGCGGGAACGGCCTCGGCCAGCCGCAAGGCGCTGATCGACAGCGGCGAGTACACGGCCCGCTCCTGGCTGATGGTCTGGCCGCGGAAGGAACTGATCGCCTGGGCGGATCGGCGGAAGGTCCAGGGCGCCTAACGCGCCGCCTGCTCCCACGCCGCCCCAACCGGCCGGATGTCCAGCCCTGCGGTCTTGGCTAGGCGGATCAGCCGATCGATGTCCTCGGGCCGACAGCCATACGGGGTGGGGCTGTCGCTCACGTCGTGACCGTAGGCGATCAGCCAGCCCTTCGCCTCAGCCGTGTCGTGAACCAGTTTCTCCAGGTCGTAGCCGGGCAGGCGACGGCTCTCGAGACCAATGGCCTGGAGCAGGTTGCGGTCGGCGCGGCCGCTGTTGATCCCGTCGCGCACGCCGCGCCCGCACAGGAATCGGCGGTCGATCACGGCCTTGGCGCCCAGGGCGCAATCGCCGAACGGATAGGCGAAGGTGCGCATCTGGTGACCGTCCAGACGTTCGGCGACCCAAGCGGCGTTGCGGGCCAGGCTGGCGTCCAGTCCCTTCGGCGAAAGGGTCAGGGTCGAGACATGCTCATAGGTGTGACAGCCGACCTCGTGCCCGGCGGCGTGCAGCGCCTGAAGATCCTCGACCTCGAACTGAGGCAGATCCAGGTTGCGGCCGCCCGACAGGCCGCCGCAGACATAGTAGGTCGCCTTGACGCCATGTTCGGCCAGGATCGGTCCGGCCTCGGTCCAGGCGGATCGGGGAATGTCGTCGAACGACAGGCTCAGCACGCCGCGCGGCGGGTCGATCGTCACGGGGCGGACGTCGAGATAGCGGCCGGCGCGCCGGCGCATCTTGTCGAAGAGGGCGCTCATGCCCGCACTTGTGTCATGGGACGGCTTAAGGCGCGGTTTCAGACGCGGACGGGCTGGGCGACGACGCCGCGCACGCCGAACACGCGTCGATAGCGCTCGATTTCCTCGGGATCGCCGACCGCCTTTTCTGGATTGTCCGACAGCTTGACGGCGGGGCGCCCGCCGGCCTCGACCACCTTGCAGACGAGGGAGATCGGCTCGAGCTCGGGCGCCTGGGCCGGCGAGCAGTCGCGGAAGTCGTTGGTCAGATTGGTGCCCCAGCCGAAGCTGAGCCGCGCGCGGCCGTGGAAGCGGGCGTAGGCCTGCTCGATCGAGTCGACATCCATGCCGTCCGAGAAGATCAGCAGCTTCTTCGCGGGATCCCGGCCCCGTTCCTTCCACCAGGCGATCAGCCGCTCACCAGCCTCGATGGGTGGTGCGGAGTCGGGACGAAAGCCGGTCCAGTCGGCGACCCAGTCCGGCGCCCTGTCCAGGAAGGCCTCCGTGCCGAATGCGTCCGGCAGCACGATCCGCAGATTGCCCGCATAATGCCGCCGCCATTCGTCCAGCACCGCATAGGGGACCGCTGCGAGCGCCGCATCGTCCGGAGCCAGGGCGCCCAGCACCATCGGAAGTTCGTGCCCGTTCGTGCCGATGGCCTCCAGGTCGTTCTCCATGGCGTGAAGCACGTTCGAGGTGCCGATGAAGGACCGGCCCAACCCTTCCTTCAGCGCCTGGATGCACCAGCGCTGCCAAAGGAAGCCGTGGCGGCGGCGCGTGCCGAAGTCCGACAGGGCCAGATCGGGCAGGGCGCGCAGCCGTTCCAGCTTGGACCAGAGCCGCGTCTTGGCGCGCGAATAGAGGATGTCCAGCTCGAAGCGGCCCAACCGCCTCAGGCCCGTACGACAGCGCAGCTCGTTGAGGATCGAAAGGGCGGGGATTTCCCACAGGGTCACCTCGGCCCAGGCGCCGGAGAAGGTCAGCACATACTGCCCATCCTGCACGCTCAGCTCATAGTCGGGCAGGCGGTAGTCGGCCAGCCAGGCCATGAAGTCGGGCGAGAAGATTTGCTTGACGCCATAGAAGCTGTTGCCGGCCAGCCAGACCAACTCCTTGTTGGTGAAGCGCAGGGTGCGGGCATGGTCCAACTGGTCGCGCAAGGCCGCGATGTCGATCTCTTCGGCAAGGCGGACCGAGCGCGTGCGATTGATGACCTGGAAGGTCACGGGCGTGTCCCGGTGCTCGCGCCAGATCAGCTGCAGCATCAGCAGCTTGTAAAAGTCCGTGTCCAGCAGGCTGCGGACGATCGGGTCCAGGCGAAAGCCGTGGTCGTAGGCGCGTTTTGCGAGGTCCATCCGCGCAGCCTATCAGTCCGAACCGGACTTGTGGCCCTTCCAGTCGAACAGTTCTTCCAACACCTGGATCGCCTGGCCGCGATCGGTGGTCAGGTCCGGGTCGCGGTTCATGATCAGGCGCGCATCGTCGGCGGCGGCCAGCATCAGGGTCCGGTGTCGGATCGGATCGGCGAAACGATAGGCGGGAAAGCCGCTCTGTTTCAGGCCCAGGGGATCCCCGCCGCCGCGCAGGCGGAAATCCTCCTCGGCGATGACGAAGCCGTCCTCGGTCCGGCGCAGGGTGTCCAGCCGCTCCTTGGCCGTCTCTCCGAGGGCGCCGTCCTGGCCGCCGTAAAGCAGGATGCAGGAACTCGCCTTGCTTCCCCGACCCACCCGGCCCCTGAGCTGGTGCAATTGGGCCAGGCCGAAGCGATCGGCGTGTTCGATGACCATGATGGAGGCGTTGGGCACATCCACGCCTACCTCCACGACCGTCGTGGCGACCAGCACCGGAAGGCGGCCGTCGGCGAAGTCGGCCATCACCGCCTCGCGCTCGGCGCCGGGCATCTGCCCATGGGCGAGGCCTACCTCAACGCCGAGCAGGCGGCGCAGGTCGTCGGCGCGTTCGACGGCGGCGGCCAGGTCGACTGCTTCGGATTCAGCGACCAGCGGGCAGATCCAGTACGCTTGAGCGCCGCTCTCGACGGCGGATTTCAGGCGCGCGGCGACCTCGCCGATGCGGGCCAGGGGCAGAACGGCGGTGGTCACCGGCGTGCGGCCCGGCGGCTTCTCCATCAGCCGGCTGACTTCGAGCTCGCCATATTGCGTCAGCTCCAAGGTGCGGGGGATGGGGGTTGCCGACATGGTCAGCAGATGGACGGCGCCCAGGCGCGGATCCCCCTTGGCCTGAAGCCGCTGGCGTTCACCGACGCCGAAGCGGTGCTGCTCGTCGATGACGGCGAGGGCGAGGCGGTCAAAGCGCACGGCGTCCTGGAACAGGGCGTGGGTGCCTATGGCGACATGAGCCTGCCCCGGTCCGGGGGCGGAGGCGAGTGCGGCCAGTTTCTCGCGCCGCTGGCCGTTCGTATCGCGGCCGGTCAGCAGGACGGCCCGGACGCCGGCGGAGGCCAGCAGCGGACCCAGCTTCTCGAAATGCTGCCGCGCCAGGATTTCGGTGGGCGCCATCAGGGCCGCCTGAAAGCCGCTGGATGCGGCGTCGGCCAGGGCGAGGGCCGCGACCGCCGTCTTGCCCGAGCCGACGTCGCCCTGCAGCAGCCGCCCCATCTGCTGGCCGGACGCCAGGTCGCGGCGGATCTCGGCCAAGGCCTGCGCCTGGGCGTCGGTCAGCTGGAAGGGCAGGGCGGCCAGCAGCTGATCGGAGGCCGCGCCGGGGGTGATGACGGCCGCCGGCGCGATCTGGCGGGCGCGGCGGCGTCGGGACAGCGCCAGCTGGTGGGCCAGGAATTCGTCATAGGCCAGGCGTTGCCGGGCCGGCGCGTCCGGCGACAGGTCGATCTCTCCGGTCGGCGCGTGCAGGGCGTCGACGGCGGCGCGCCAGGCCGGCCAACCCTGCTTCTTCAGCCAGGCCGCGTCCTGCCATTCGGGCAGGTCCGGAGCGGCGGCCAGGGCGGCCTGCACTAGCTTGCGCAACTGGCGCGATGTCAGGCCCTGCGTCGCCGGATAGACAGGTTCGCAGGACGGGATGTCGGCGGCCTTCTCGACCGTGACGATGTCCGGATGAACGATCTGGACCTCGCCGTTGAAGCGCTCGACCTTGCCCGAGACCAGCCGGGTCTCGCCGCGCGGCAGAAGGCGGTCGATGTGCTGGGGCGATCCGCCGAACCAGACCAGATGCACGAAGCCGGTCGCATCGCTGGCCCGCACCTTCAACGGGGCGCCGGGCCGGCCGGGCGGAAACAGGCGGTCGATGACGACCTCGAATATTCCGACGTCGCCGTCCGTGGCGCTGGCGGCCTGCATCGGGCGGCGCACGATCACGCCCGAGGGGCTCAGGAACACCAGGTCGCGCACCAGAGGGCCCGCGACGCGTTGCACCAGAGGCAGGACGCGCGGGCCCACGCCCTTCAGGCTGGAGGCCTCGGCGAACAGGGGAAAGAGAATCTGCGGACGCATCGCCCGGGAACATAGCGTGACCATGACGGGTGGCGAAGCGGCGTCAGGAACGCTATCTGCGCTTCTTCCATTCTTGGTGCGCCAACGCTCGCCGCGCGGCGGCCGCTGCTTGAGCGCACCTTGGCAGTTCAACGGGCAAGGATTCTTGTGGCCGAAATCGACTCGTGCGCCGACCGTGAAATGACTCCGGACCGCAAGCTGCGGCTGGGCCGCATCCAGTTCCGCGCCTGGCGGCGCGGCTTCCGCGAGGCGGACATGGTGCTGGGCCCGTTCGCGGATCAGGTGGCGCCGGGGCTGACCGACGCCGAGCTCGACCAGTTCGAAGCGCTTCTCAACGAGGAAGACCAGTGGCTCTACGGCTGGATCATCGAGCGTGATCCGACCCCGCCAGAGTTCGAGACGCCGGTGATGGCGCAGGTGCGGGCCTTCATGCGCGCACATGTGGCCGCCGAGGTCGGAAGGGGCATCGGCTGATGGACGCCAAGGTGGAGCACAGGACGGACGCCGATCTGGGCGGCGCGCCGGAAGGGCTGGACGCCCTGGTCGTCGCCGAACGGCTGAAGGCGGCGGGGGGCGTGGCGCTCTTCGTCGCGCGGGATTTCCAGCGGTCCGGCGGGTTCGTCCAGGCGTTCCAGTTCTTCTCCAAGGACATTGAAGTTCTGGAATATCCGGCATGGGACTGCCTGCCCTATGACCGGCTCAGTCCGACCGCCGGCGTCGCAGCCCAGCGTATGGCGACGCTGACGAGGCTGGCGCAGCGCACGGCCGATGATGCGCCCATTCTGGTGGTCACCACCATCTCGGCCGCGATGCAGCGGACGCCGCCGAAGTCCGTGACCACGGCGGCCGGGTTCGAAACCAAGGTCGGGCGCGATCTCGATATCCAGGCGCTGGAGCGGTACTTCGCAGCCAACGGCTATGTCCGCGCCTCGACCGTGTCCGAGCGCGGCGAGTTCGCGGTGCGGGGCGGGGTGGTGGACGTCTATCCGCCGGGCTTCGAGGAGCCGGTCCGTCTGGACATGTTCGGGTCCGAGCTGGAATCGATCCGGACCTTCGATCCGGAGACGCAACGGTCGACCGGGCAGATGACGACGGTGTCCTTGGCCCCCGTGTCCGAGGCCCTGCTGGACAAGGCGGCTATCTCTCGTTTCCGCACCGGCTATCTGAACCTGTTCGGCACGCCAGGCGACGACCCCCTCTACGCCACCATCAGCGAGGGCGCGCGGCGACAGGGCATGGAGCAGTGGCTGCCGCTGTTCTACGAGACGCTGGACACCCTGTTCGACTATCTGCCGGATCAGGCGCAGGTCTTCCTGGACAATCAGGTCGAGACGGCCAGGGGCGAGCGCTGGGACCTGATCGCCGACGCCTATGACGCGCGAGCCGAGGCGGCCAAGGCCAAGGGCCATGCGATCGCCAACCGCGCCCTGCCGCCAAAGTCGCTCTATCTCGACGCCGGCGACTGGAACCAGGCGCTGGCGGGCCGCGCCGTGCGGCGGTTCACGCCCTTCTCGGGGGGCGGAGAGGACGCCGGCGGTCGGTTGGGCCGGACCTTTGCGGCCGAGCGGGCGCAGGACAGCGTCAACCTGTTCGAGGCGGTCGCGGCCCATGCCGCGGCGTTGAAGGCCGACGGCAAGCGGGTGCTGTTCGCCTCCTGGACCGAGGGCTCTTCCGAGCGCTTGGCCACCATGCTGGCGGACCACGGCCTGGACCACATCGTCGCGGTGCGCGACTGGACCGACGTCCAGGCTGCGCCGAAGGAGCTGTATCTGCGGGGCGTGCTGCCGATCGAGCATGGCTTCGTCACCGACGACGTCGCGGTGATCTCCGAGACCGATATTCTGGGAGATCGGCTGGCGCGGCCGCGCAAGAAGCGTCGGGCGTCCAACTTCCTGGCGGAGGCTTCGGCGCTGACGACCGGCGATCTGGTCGTGCACCTGGATCATGGCATCGGGCGGTACGAGGGCCTGAAGACGCTGGACATCCAGGAGGCGCCGCACGACTGCCTGGAGCTGGTGTACGCCGGTGAAAGCAAGCTTTACCTGCCGGTTGAAAACATTGACCTTCTGACCCGCTATGGCACGGACGCTGACGGGGTTCAGCTGGACCGGCTGGGCGGCGCGGGCTGGCAGGCGAGGAAGGCCAAGGCCAAGGAACGCCTGCGCGCCATGGCCGAGGGGCTGATCGCCCTGGCGGCCAAGCGCGCGCTGCGCGAGACCGAGGCCGTGGTTCCGCCGTCGGGCCTGTTCGCCGAATTCTGCGCCCGCTTCCCCTATGAGGAAACGGACGACCAACTGAACGCCATCGGCGACGTGCTCGAAGATCTCGGCAAGGGCGTGCCGATGGACCGCCTGATCTGCGGCGACGTCGGCTTCGGCAAGACCGAGGTGGCGCTGCGGGCCGCCTTTGTGGTGGCGATGACGGGACAGCAGGTGGCGGTCGTCGCGCCGACCACCCTGTTGGCGCGGCAACACTACAAGACCTTCACCGAACGCTTCGCCGGCTGGCCTGTGAAGGTGCGTCAGCTGTCGCGGATGGTGGGGGCCAAGGAGGCGGCGGAGACGCGGGCGGGGCTGAAGGACGGCTCGGTCGAGATCGTCGTCGGCACCCATGCGGTGCTGTCGGAACAGGTCGGTTTCCGCGACCTGGGCCTGGTCATTGTCGACGAGGAGCAGCACTTCGGCGTCAAGCACAAGGAGAAGCTGAAGACGCTGCGCGCCGACGTCCACCTGCTGACCCTGACCGCCACGCCGATCCCGCGCACGCTGCAGATGGCGCTGTCGGGCATTCGCGAAATGTCGATCATCGCCACCCCGCCGGTCGATCGCCTGGCGGTGCGGACCTATGTGACGCCCTGGGACCCGGTGCTGGTGCGCGAGGCGCTGCTGCGCGAGAAGTATCGCGGCGGCCAGGCCTACTATGTCGCGCCGCGGCTGAAGGACCTGCCGGACATCGAGAAGTTCCTGCGCGAGCAGGCGCCTGAGGTGAAGTTCGTCGTGGGGCACGGCCAGATGAGCGCGACCCAGCTGGAAGAGGTGATGAGCGCCTTCTACGACGGCGAGTATGACGTCCTGGTCTCCACGACCATCGTGGAAAGCGGGCTGGACATCCCGACCGCCAACACCCTGATCGTCCACCGCGCCGACATGTTCGGCCTGGCGCAGCTTTATCAGATCCGGGGCCGGGTCGGCCGTTCGAAGGCCCGAGCCTTCGCCTATCTGACCACCGATGCGATCAAGCCGATGACCCTGTCGGCCGAGCGGCGGTTGCAGGTGCTGCAGTCGCTGGACAATCTGGGCGCCGGTTTCCAGCTGGCCAGCCACGACCTGGACCAGCGCGGCGGCGGCAATCTGCTGGGCGACGAACAGTCGGGTCATATCCGCGAAGTCGGCGTCGAGCTGTATCAGCAAATGCTGGAGGATGCGGTCGCGGAGCTGCGCGAGAAGGGCGAGGGCGGAGCGGTCGATCGCGGCTGGTCGCCCTCGATCAATGTCGGCGCTTCCGTCCTGATCCCAGAGGATTACGTTCCCGACCTGAACGTTCGTCTGAGCCTATATCGCCGGTTGTCGGACGCCGAACAGAGCGAGGACCGCGAAGCCCTGGCTGCGGAACTCATCGACCGGTTCGGCCCTCTGCCCGATGAGGCTCAGCAGCTGCTGAAGATCGTCGGGATCAAGGCCAACTGTCGCAAGGCCTGCATCGAGAAGATCGACATCGGGCCTCGTGGCGCGGTTCTGACGCTGCGCGACAACAGCTTCCCCAATCCGGCGGGGCTGGTGGGGCTGATCCAGAAGAACCACGCCTTCTGGAAGATACGGCCCGATCAGAAGGTCGTCATTTCCGGCGACTGGCCGACGGCCGAGGCGCGGCTGAAGGCGGCGGAGCGCATCACCGCCGACCTGGCGCGGGTCGCGGGCGCCTGAAGCCTAATCGGCCTGGCCGACGTCGCTCTAGCGTCCGGTGCGGGCGAACAGATCGGCGGAGGCGCGCTCCAGCAACACGCCGGGGGCTTCACCGGGACTCAGCTCCGCCGCGCCGACGTCGAACTCGGCCACGAAGGGCGAGCGGTCCGGCCCGGCGTCGAAGGCGGTGCAGCCGATGACCGCGGCGATGCGCTCGGCGGCCAGTCGCGCCGCCTCGCCGCGCGTCGCCGGCAGGGCCAGTGCGAAGACCTCCTTCGCCAGACGCGCGGCCGTATCCTCGACCCGCACCAGCCGCGCGATCATCGCTCCGATCTGGGGCATGGCGCGATCCAGCCAGCCGCTCTGGCGGGCGAGGGTCACCGCATCGCCCTCGCGCACCCGCAGAACGCAGACCGAAAGCGGGCGGCGCCGGGCCCGCGCCGCCTCGACAACACGCCCCAGATGGGAGGCGAACAGATCGGCGGTGAACAGGCCGGTGGATGGGTCCATCAGCTCGAGACTGCGTACCGAATCCAGCGCCTTGCGTATGGTCAGCTGACGTCGGTGAGACTGGGCGAGCGCCAGGATACGCTCGGCGGTCTCCCCCTCCGGCGTGTCGACCGAGGCCACGTCGGCGAAGCCGCGGTGGAACAGCTCGCCCAGGTTGATCTCGTTCTTGCCCCGCAGATAGAGCATCAGCGGGATGTGGTAGAGGCGCGTGTTGCGCTTCATGCCCGATGCGATGGAGAGCGCCGGAGCGTGGTCGTCGGCGCCCCAGAGCACAGCCGCGTCGAAGGCGCTTTCGTGCAGGAAGTCGAAGGCGGTGTAGGGCGTCGGCGCGGCGACGACGTCGACCCCGGCTGCCGACAACGCATTGGACAGGGCCAGAAAGCGACGGTCGGCGGCGCCGGCGGCCAGGATGCGCAAGGGCGGATCGTCCGCGTCGCGCGCGTCCAGGCTCACGCCGCGCGCGGCGAAGGTGGAGGAGCGAAGGCGGAACTCCTCCTCGGCGATCGCGGCGCGAATCAGCTGTTCCAGCCGGAGGGAGGCCTGGACGGGATGCGGCGGCTTGGACATGGCCAGATCGGCGCCGGGCGCCGCGTCCGGGCGGGCGCCGACGACCATGATCGGCAGACGTCTCGGCTCGGCCGCGGCGCGCAGGCGGGCGACGGCGTCCGGCGACAGGTCGGCCGCGTCGATCACGGCGGCTTCCAGGGGGAAGTCCTGAAGCGTGGCCTCGGCCGAATCCAGATTGCGCGCCGTCACGGTGCGCCAACCCAGCGAATCCAATCCCGACGTCAGAGGGCCGATCCGGTCATCGTTCGACGCCAGAACCAATACGCGTGTGTCGAAATCCAAAACCAGTCGCCCCTTGAGCGCCATGCGCGCCTGTCGCCCCCGGCGACGCCGTGCAAGCATAGCGAGACGACCGCGTGTCAGGCAATGTCGAGGCGGTTGAACGCGTGTAACGCCGGGCGGCCAACGTAAGGCTTTCCCTGCCGAGCAAATCGGTTAGGTTCCCCGGCTTGGCGAAGGCGGTCGAGAGAACCTGGTTGAGCGAGCATCTGAGCCGCGCGGTGTTGAAGGCGCCCGACTTCTGGGGGCGGCTGTCTGTAAGAGCCTTCGCCCGCAGCTGGGGACGCGACGTCATGCTCTACACGGGCGGGGTGTCCTTCTTCGCCCTGCTGGCGGTCTTTCCGGCCATCGCCATTCTGATCGGCTTCTACAAGCTGGGCCTGTCGATCGGCCAGGTCAGCGAGCAGGCGGCCGCCCTGTCGGACCTTCTGCCCAGCGCCGCCCAAGGCATCTTTGAGGATGAGATCAGCCGCCTGGCCAACGCCTCGGCGCGCACCGTGTCGACCCAGAGCGCCTTTGCCCTGATTGTCGGCGCCTATGCCGCGCACCGTGGATTCAAGGCCTTGCTGGCGGGTTTGAACCTGATCCATGACGAAACGGAGCCGCACGGCTTCTTCAAGTTCAACCTGCTGGCCTTCTTCGTGGCCATCTTCGCCTTCGCGCTGTTCACCATCGTCTCCGGCGCCGTCGTCACCGCCCGCATCCTGGCCCACGCCGCGTCGCCGGCCGGGGCGCAGAGCGGGGGCGGGCTGGGGCCGATGGACACCCTGCTGCCGGCGGCCGGCCTGGCTCTGGGGCTGACGCTGCTCTATCGCTACGCCATGAGCCACAGGACGCCGGTGGCCTGGTTGCCCGCTCTGGTCGGCGGACTGATCGCCACCCTGATGTCGGTGGTCGCATCTTGGCTGTGCGCCATCTATGTCGAACAGATCGCGCCGCTGGGCGCGACCTACGGATCAGTCGGTGCGGTCGTGGTGCTGCTGATCTGGCTGTCGTGGAACGTCAACGCGATCTTCTACGGCGGCGCCTTCGCCACGGAGATGGAGATCGCGGCGCGGGACCAGGCGACCGTCGCCAAGCCGCCGGCGGGCGTGGTCAGTCTGTCGGAGCGGCGAGCGTCCCGGGGCCAGTCTCGACTGTAATCCGCAAGGCGCCGTCAGCCTGGTCCACCGACACCACGCGGCCCTTCAACTGCTGCATCAGGTACGGCACGTCGATGCGCGCCATAGGGTCGGTGGCCAGCAGGGTGAACCGCGCGCCCGGGGCGGCGCCCCGCATGGCTTTTTGCAGCTTGAGGCTGGGCGTCGGGCAGCGATGACCGCGCGCATCGATGATGGTGGAGCCGTTCACGCCAATTGTTCGGCCAGCAGACCCAGCGCCACGCGGACGCTGGCCAGGCGAACCGCGTCGCGGCCGATGTCGCGGAAGCGCGCCTCGCGATGGATGAGGCCCGCCGGCCCCACGGCGGCGAAATGCACCAGCCCGACCGGCTTGTCCGCCGAGCCTCCGCCCGGTCCGGCGACGCCGGTCACCGAGACGGCGACGGTCGCCTGAGCATGAGCGGCTGCGCCCTGCGCCATCGCCTCGGCCGTCTGGCGCGAGACGGCGCCGTAAGTCGTCAGCGTGGCTGCCGGCACGCCCAGCATCTGCATCTTGGCCAGGTTGCTATAGGTGACGAAGCCGCGGTCAAGAGCGGCGGAGGAGCCGGGAATCTGAGTCAGGGCGCCGGCGACCAGCCCGCCGGTGCAGCTTTCGGCCGTGGTCAGCATCAGGCCGCGCGCGGTCGCGATTGCGACGATCTGCTGCGCGCTCTGCTGGATGTCTTCGGGGAACATGATCTTTTCATAGGCTGCGAGTCCCGCTCTAACCAGAGCCATGACCGACGCCGTCTATCCAGAGTCTCCACCCTCCGAGGCGACGCGGGATCGGGTCACGCCTTGGCTGTTCGCGACGGCCATCTTCACCTCGGCCTGTCTGGTGTTCGTCGTCCAGCCGATGGTCGCCAAGCTGGTGTTGCCCACGCTGGGCGGTTCGCCGTCGGTGTGGAACGCCTCCATGGTCTTTTTCCAGACGGCGCTGCTGGTCGGATACGGCTACGCCCACCTGCTTCAGCGGGTCGGCTCTCTGCGCGGTCAGGTGGGAATACACCTTGCGCTGCTGTTGGCGGCGGCGCTGTTCCTGCCGCTCAGGATCAACGGTTTACTGGGTGATCCCGACCCCGCGTCCCCGACGGCGTGGCTGCTGGCGACCCTGGCGCTTTCGGTCGGCGCGCCCTTCGCGGTCCTGTCGGCGACGGCCCCGCTGCTGCAGGCCTGGTTCGCCCGTGTCCGGGTCGGACACGCCGACGGTCGCAATCCCTATGTGCTGTACGCGGCGTCGAACCTGGGCAGTTTCCTGGCCCTGCTGGCCTATCCGATCCTGATCGAACCTCTGGCCAGCCTGTCGGGGCAGCGCTGGGGCTGGAGCGGCGGCTACGGACTGTTCGTCCTGATGGTCGCGGGGCTGGGCGCCGTCGTCTGGCTGCGCCGGACCCGTACGGCGCCGGAGCCGCCGCGGCTGGCGACGAGCGCGCCGATCGCCTGGCGCGAGAAGGGCCTGCTGGTCCTGCTGGCGGCGGCGCCTTCCAGCCTGATGCTGGGCGTGACCGCCCACCTGTCGACCGATGTGGCCTCGGCGCCCTTCCTGTGGGTCCTGCCGCTGGCGCTCTATCTGCTGACGTTCGTCATCGCCTTCCAGTCGCGGCCGGCGATCTCTCTGCCGCTGACGCTTTCGATCCAGGGCTGCGCGGCGGCGGCCTGCGCGGCGCTGATCGCCTTCCGCACGGGCGAGTGGGCGGTGATCTTCGTCGTCCATCTGGCGACCTTCTTCATCACGGCCCTGATGTGCCACCAGTTGCTGGCGGCGCGCCGGCCGGCGCCGGATCGGCTGACCGAGTTCTACCTGTTGCTGTCCCTGGGCGGCGTGGTGGGCGGAGCGTTCAACGCCCTGGTCGCGCCGGTCGTGTTCAACATGGTCTGGGAGTACCCGCTGGTCCTGATCGCCGTGGGCCTGTTCCGGCCGTGGGGCGGCGGGCCGCTGAAGCGTTGGGAGATCGCCTGTATGCTGATCGGCGTGGCCATCGCCCTGACGCCGCCCGGCGTGCTGGAGACCATGCGCTATAATCCCGGCTTCCGCGCCCTTGTGCCTGAGGCGCACATGGTCCGGATGGCGCAGGGGACGCTGGGCGTCGCGGCGCTGTTCGCCTTTATGGTGCGGGACCGGGCGGTCCTTTTCACCGTCGTCATCGCCGCCATGGTCTGGTCCGGCTATCACATCTCGCGCGGCTACGACTGGGACATGTCGGAGCGAAGCTTCTTCGGCGTGATGCGGGTGGCGACCTCGCCGGATCCGGCGCTGGGCGGGCCGGTGCATGTGCTGATGCACGGCACGACGCTGCATGGGGCCCAGGCCCAGGCGGCCCGCTATCGCTGCCAGCCGACCCTGTACTATGCGACGTCGGCGCCCCTGGGGCAGGCGGCGCTACAGACCCAGACGCGCCATCCGGACGGCGCCGTCATCGGCGTGGTCGGCCAGGGCTCGGGCGCCATGGCCGCCTATAAGCGCGAACAGGACCGGCTGACCTTCTTCGAGATCGATCCGATGGTGGACCGGATGTCGCGCGACCCGCGCTGGTTCAGCTTCATCAACGGTTGCGCCGACGGGCCGGTGCGCACGGTCCTGGGGGACGCGCGGTTGACGATGGCCCGCGAGGCGCCCGGCAGCTACGATCTGCTGATCATCGACGCCTTCACCTCCGACGCCGTCCCGACCCATCTGCTGACGGTCGAGGCCATCCAAGGCTATCTGCGCCTGCTCAAGCCCGACGGCGTGGTGGTGCTGCACCTGTCCAACCGAAACCTGGAGATCACCCTGCCGGCCGAAGCCGCCGCGCAGGCCCTGAACGTCCCGAACCTGCACCAGGTCTATATCGAGCGCGACGACACGCCGGTCATGGCGGAGGCCTCGACCGAGGCGATGATCCTGTCGCCGACCGAGGCCGGCATGGCGCCCTATCGCGAAGATCCCCGCTGGCGTCGGTTGCAGCCGACGTCGGTGCGCCCGTGGACCGACGACTACGTCAATCTGTTCGGCTCGCTGGTCCGGCAGATGCGCTACGCTGTCGGCTAGAGCGGCGCCGGCAGGTCGACCGTCGCGACGGCCTGGGCGGCCAGGCCTTCGCCGCGCCCCGTGAAGCCCAGCCCCTCGGTGGTGGTGGCCTTGACGCTGACGGCGTCCAGGGGAAGCGACAGCAGGCTGGCGATACGCTCGCGCATGGCCTGACGATGCGGCTTCACCTTCGGACGCTCGCAGATCAGGGTCACGTCGAGATTGATGATGCGCCCGCCGCGCGCGGTCACCAGATCCGCGGCATGGCGCAGGAACTGGTCCGAGGACGCGCCCTTCCACTTCGGATCGGTGGGGGGGAAGTGGTCGCCGATGTCGCCGTCAGCGAGCGCGCCCAGGATCGCGTCGGTCAGGGCGTGCAGGCCGGCGTCGGCGTCGGAATGGCCGATAAGCGTCTGGTCGTGCGGCACCTCGATCCCGCAAAGCCAGACCGACCCGCCGGGCCCCCAGCGGTGGACGTCGTAGCCGGAGCCGATGCGGGTCTGACGCGGCGATAGGGCCTCGACCATGGCGAAATCCTCAGGGTAGGTCAGTTTCATCAGCCGCGGGTCGCCGTCGACAAGGGCGACCCGGCCGCCGTGGCGCTGGACGACCACGGCCTCGTCGGCGGGCGGTTCGGCGTCGCTCCAGGCCGCGTAGGCGCCCTCGATCACGCCACGACGGAAGGCCTGGGGCGTCTGGGCGCGCCACAGACCGTCCCGCTCGACCACGCCGTCCATCCGGCCGTCGGTCGCGCGCCGCAGGCTGTCGGCGACCGGCAGCACGGGCAGGGCGCCC
>NZ_JAYRPA010000036.1:0-31114 GCF_041911375.1 Brevundimonas sp.
AGCCGCCGGATCGCCCCGCGCGCCGGTCGGGCGCGGCGCAAGGCCACCGGCAGGGCGGTCAACAGGCGAGCGGCGAGGGCGGGCGTCAGGGCCTCGCCGGCGGCGCCGATCCAGCGGGCGTAGTCCTGGGGATGACGCGCGACGGCGGACGCCAGGTCCCCGATCACGGCGGGATCCGTCGCCACGGCGGTCTCCGCCAGCGCCCAGAGATCGGCGGCGGCGCCCTCGAAGGCGAGGACCAGTTCGCCGCGCGGATCCTGGACGCGGGTCGAAAGGCCGCGGAACAGGTCGAACCAGGACAACAGGCTGGCCAGGGCGGTGCGGGCGTCCGTGGGCCCCAGCCGCTCCACGATCATGCGACGATGGGCCTCGAGGTCGCGGATGAGTTCGCTGCGCTTGCGCCAGGAGACGCGCACCCGCGCCGCCGCCAGGGCGGCGATACGCTTGTCGATCTCCGCCGCCAGGCGCTCAGGGCCGGCCTCGGCCGCAAGCTCCAGCCGCAGCCGACGTTTGAGATTGGCGTCGCCGACGCTGGCCTCGGCGAGCAACTCCGCCAGGCGCGTCGCGCCGAGCATCGCCAGATTGGCGGCGTTCAGGCGGGTCGGGGTCGTGGGCCGTCGCGCCATCCTATCCTTCCAGGTCGATCCAGGCCGGCGCGTGGTCGCTCGCCTTGTCCCAGCCGCGCACATGGCGATCGACGCCGGCGTCCGCCAGCCGGCCCGCCACGGCCGGGCTGAGCAGAAAGTGGTCGATGCGCAGGCCGGCGTCGCGCGCCCAGGCTTGGCGGAAGTATTGCCAGAAGGTCCAGGGCGGGGCGTGCGGAAAGCGTTCTAGCAGGGCGTCGGTCCAGCCCTGGTCCACGAGCCGGGCCCAGGCCGCCCGGCTCTCGGGCTGCAGCAAGGCGTTCTTCTTCCAGGAGCGGCTGTCATAGATGTCGGCCTCAGTGGGCACGACGTTGAAGTCGCCCGCCAGGACGACGGGCGCCCCGCTCTCGATCAGGCCCGCGGCGTGACCGATCAGCCGTTCGAACCACGCCAGCTTGTAGTCGAACTTCGGCCCCGGCTGCGGATTGCCGTTGGGCAGGTACAGGCCCGCGACCAGCACCCCGGCCACCGCCGCCTCGATGTAGCGGGCTTGAACGTCGCCCGGATCGCCGGGGAGGGCCCGGCGCGTCACCACGGGCTCGCCGATCCGCGACAGTATGGCGACGCCGTTCCAGCGCGATTCCCCCACCCAGACCGCGTCATAGCCGGCCGACTTCAGGGCCGTGGCGGGAAACTGCGCCTGGGTCGCCTTCAGCTCCTGCAGGCAGACTACGTCCGGCCGGCTCTCCGCCAGCCAGCGGATGAGGACCGGCAGGCGGCTGTTGACGCCGTTGATGTTGAAGGTGGCGATCCTCACGGCGCCGTCTTGAGCAGGCAGGCGCGGACGTCCCTTCCAGCCATCGTGCGGAGCAAGGCCGGCCCCCATGTGCTGAATGCCGACCCCCGCCCGCCGCGTGGTGCGGCTCCGATCGCTCGGGGCTGGCCGGTTTGGCGCGAAGACCCTACAAGCGGCCGCGACAGGGTCGTGTCCCGGGAGTTCGACGAGAAATGACAGCCGCGTTGCGCGCAGACTCCGTCCTTGGCCGCCCAGGCGTCACGGGGCCGCGCAATTGAGCCTGTCGCCGCGCGTGAACGACTCGGTCCACATCCGCTTCTCGCGGCGCGGGGACGGGCCGTTCTGGCAAACCAACGCCACCATCGCCGCCTGCACCGCAGGAACCGTGGTGCTGGATGGATTTGACCGCCCCGTATCGGCCGAGGTGTCCGAACTGAAGCGGTTCGGACCGGGACGCTGGACGCTCGACTGGGAAATCCGCGGACGGCCGTGAGCCGAAGGGCGGCGATCAGGGCGTAAACTGGATGGTGCGGGCGAACTGGATGTCGGTCGGGCCCGGCGCGACACGCGCGTCCCGCATGAGCGCGACCGCCGCTTCCCCAAAGCCCCGCCCGGGGTGCGTTTCCGCCAGCACGTGGCAGTCGTCGACCTGACCGCTCCGGCGTGCGGTGCATTCGAGCGTGACGGCGACGCTGTTCAGCACGGGTTCGGCTTGCGCCGTCGCCTTGACCGGGGCGTCCGCCTTCACCGGCTTGGTGAAAGAGGGCGAGGCGTCCAGAGCCAGGACGGCGAAGAGCATCAGGGTGACCATATCCAACCTCCAGGCCCTCAATGGTCCGACCTCGGTGTCGGTTCCTTCGGTCCGAACACGACCAGGGCGCAAAGGCCCCCATCACCTTCGGCGGAGGGTCCCGCCCGATGACGCATCGATCCTCTGGCCGGATGCGGCGTCACGGAACCCGAGGCGGGAGGGCGGATTCCCTTGTGAACGAAGGGAGACCGCCATGTCCAAACGCGAACTGATCGAGCCCACCCCCGGGGACAAGCGCTATGTCCGGCGCGACGACGAGGGCCGCTTCGGCGAACAGGTCGATGTCGGCAAGGCGTCGGCGCAGGACCAGAAGCGTCAGGCCAAGACCGAGTCCAGGCCTGGCCAGGGCGACAGGGGCGACCGACGCGCCTAGCCCGCTTGGCGCGCCGGGCTCGCGCCCGCCGGAGCGCGGGGCGGGACGGGGCGATGGAGGCTGGGCTGCGACGCCGCCGTCAGGTGGTGGACCTTGGCGTCCTCGTCCTCGGCGGGACCGGCTTTTGGCGATTTTGCGTCGAGGCGATCAGCGACTCAGTGCGCGGTTCGACTCCGCACGGCCTCATCAGAATTGATTACGTAGTTTCACGTTCAAACAATTTACCGTTATTAAACGCTCCGTTCGTGCGTGTTCATCAGCCTTGGTCGTCGGTCGCTCCGTATCGAGCCGCGTAGCCGACGACGCGTAAAGTCAGCGTCGTTTCAAACAGTTGAGTTCCGATGTGGTCGCCGGCGAAACGGGACGCAGCGTCAAGCTTCGCGTCCCCGCCGAAAGAAACGGGACGGGTAAGCTTATGTCGATGGCGCCGGTGCAAAGCCGATCAGGTCTTCAGGCGGGGGGCGGCGTTGACGAGCGACGGCTCGCTCCACCGGAAGACGATCCCGCTCTTTCTGCGGAGTTCGTGTCGCAACCGAGCCTGTTTGAGGCCCTCGACGAGTCCTCGATCACCCACCGCTGGTTCGAACTTGATCAGAACGCCTGTTTCCTTCTGTCTGAAGGCGGGCAGGTGATGGATATGAACCTCACCGCCGAGAAGGTCCTCTATCAGGAGCGCTTCATCGCCATTGCGCGGGGACGGTTGACCCTTGGGTCCGACCGCAGCGACGCGGTGCTGAACCAGGCGATCGCGACGATCAGCGGCCATGCGCCGATGCGCCGCCGGGACTTCGTCCGGGGCGCGGATCTGGATTGGCGCGCCATGTACACCGTCGGCGTGCCGGGCCAACGGTGCGTCTTCGTCACCTTCCGCCCGGCCGCGCCCCTGTGCGAGAGGCTGTCCGCCCTGACGGAGGCCTTCGGCCTGACGCCCGCCGAGACCTCGGTTCTGTGCGCGCTCGTCCTGGGCCGCGCGCCCAAGGACATCGGCAGAGATCTGGGAATCTCCACCGCGACGGTCAGAACGCATCTTCGAGCGATCTGCACGAAGATGGACGTGCGCGGGATTTCGGGCGCCCTCGCTCTCATCGTTCGGATATCGTAAGGGGAGGGCCTTGCCGATTGTATAAGCAATTTTGATTACTTCATCAAAATGCTTTTCTGCACGAGCGGATGTGAGATGTTCTTCGCGGCAAACTCAACTGACTTGCCGGGCAGGCCCGGAGGACTTGCCGTCAACTTGCAATCGGAGGATATATCATGAAGAAGATCACCATCGCCATGAGCACGGCCTTCGCCGCCGCGGTTGCGGCCCTCGGCGCCGCAGGCGGCGCCAGCGCCGAGACCCTGAGCCTGAACACGGTCGTCGCGCCCTACTGCAACATCCGCCTGGCGAACGTGTCGAGCGGCACCACCTCGGTCGCCAATGAAGGCGAGCAGCAGGTCGCCAATCTGGAACTGGCCTGCAACACCGGCGGGACGTCGCGCCTGGTCGTCAATCCGCTCAACGGCGACTTCAAGAACGGCAGCAATCTGATCAACTACGCCATGCGTCTCGACGCCGCCGACAACGACTTCGACATCGCCTCCACCGACGCCACGCCCGGCGACGTCGAAGGTTCCGGCAAGTTCACCCGCAACAACGTGGGTTACTCGCAGGCTCTGGCCAACGGCATCGACGCCCAGTTCTACATGAACATGAACGTCGCCGCCCCCGGACCGGCGCCGCTGGGACAGACCTTCTTCCCCGCGAACGCGGCTCCGGCCGGCACCTATACGGAATCGGTCTCGTTCGAGCTGTCGGCGATCTGACGACACGGGGTGGTCAGGACGCGGTCCTGACCACCCTCGTTGGGGGTGGGAACAATGAATCGTCTTGCAGTGCTAGGGCTGGCCGTCGCCCTGACGGCGACCGCGCCGGCGACCGGACGGGCGCATGAGGTCGAGCCGATGATCGTCAATGTCGCGCCCAGCGGCGCGGCGGCGAGCTTCAGGCTGATGATCCGGAACACGGACGCCGTGCCGATCACGCTCGAAATCCTTCCAAGGCGGGTCGCGGTGGACGACGCCGGCGATGTGACGCGTACGCCCGCGGACGACGACGTCCTGATCTACCCGGACCAGGTGGTGGTCGCCCCCGGGGACCAACAGGCCGTCCAGGTTCGCTATGTCGGCGAGCCCGACCTGACCGAGGCGCGGGTCTATGGCCTGATCGTCGACCAGCTGCCGATCGACTTCACCACGCTTCAGAACGGCGACGCCTCCACGACCCAGGTCAAGATCGGCTTCAACTTCGTCAGCCACATGGTCGTCACGCCGCCCGGCGCCCTGGCCGACCTGCGCCTGTCGGCCGTGGGCCGGACGCCGGAGGGGGACCTGACGTTCGACATGACCAACGACGGCAAGGGCGTCGCCCTTCTGCGGAACGCCGTCTGGACCCTGAGCGACGACAGGGGCGAGTCGGTCGTCGTGCCGGCGGAACGGGTTCGGTTCGGCGCCTTCGGCGCCATCCTCCCGGGCGGTCGTCGATCGGTCGTCATCGCGGCGGCCGATGCGCCCGGCCTGTCGCAGTCCGTCTCCGCGCGCCTGTCCTCGCAATGATCGGCCACGGACTTGGACATCTCCCCGCAAGACCGTCGGGCGCGTTCCTGGCCGCTTCGCGCGGTCCTGCTCGCCGCCTGCAGCCTGCCCTGGGCGACCGCCCTTGAGGCGACGCCCCTCGAGCTTGACGCGCCGATCGTCACGAACCCCAACCGTGATGGCGCTGTTGAGGGTGGATGGGGCGCAGCGGACCCCCCCGCGCCAGCGCCCCTGACCGACGCGCCGCTCCCGATCGCGCCCGCGCAAGGCCGCCCTGCGGCCGAACGCGAAGCGGACATCGGGGCGGACGCGTCGGATCCGCCCGGCCAAATCCTAGCTGACCCAATCGCGGCTGGCCAAATCCCAGCGGGCGAAATCCCGTCGGCGCGGGGCCGAAGCGTCCCCTCCGCCTCGCCCCGCGTCCTGACGCCGATCGACGCGCCTCTGACGCTGAACGGCCGGTTCCTCGGCGTCATCAGCGCCGACGTGGACCGGGCTGGGGACGGGCTGATCGATGCGCCGCGTCTTCTGCAACTGCTCGATCCGGAGATCGCGCCCGCGCTTCGCGACGAACTGGCCGCCCGCATCGCCGGACGGGACAAGGCGCCGTTCGGCGATCTGTCTTCGGACCGCCTCGCCCTCCGGTTCGATACGGTGGCCCTGGAGGTTCGCGCGATGCTCGATCCCGCGGGGGCCGCCACCCGTCTGATGCGGCTCTCCGGCGTCGCGCGCGCGCCCGAACCGGCCGCGTTCCCGGCGCCCGCGCCCTTCAGCCTCGGCGTGAACGTCGCCGCCGCGCAGCGCTATCAGCATGACGTCGACCAGTGGGCGGACCTGGCGGGCTCGGTCGACATCCTGGCCCATGTGGCCGCCGCCGGCGGCCTGACCCTGGTCGGCGGCTTCGACTACGACGGCGCCGATCCCGACGGGCCGTGGACGCGACAGGAATTCCGCCTGATCAAGGATTTCTACAAATCCGCCATCCGGGCGACGGCGGGGGAGTTCACCCCGTCCGCGGACGGGTTCCAGGGCGCGGGACGGATCGCGGGTCTGGGCGTGGAGCGGGCCTATTCGACCATCCGCCCGTTTCAGAACATCCGCCCCGCCGGCCGGGAGGAGTTCACCCTCGAGCGGGACGCGACGGTCGACGTGGTGATCAACGGCCTCACCGTCCAGACGCTGCGGTTGAAGGCCGGGCGCTACGCCCTGAGCGACTTTCCCTTCTTCAACGGCGTCAACGAGGTGCGGCTCGTCAGTACGGACGTCCTCTCCGGACGCCGGGAGCTGGCGACGTTCGACGCCTTCAGCGGGTCGGATCTGCTCGGTCCCGGCGTCAGCGAGTTCGGCTTCGCCGCCGGCCGGGACGAAGGATCGGTCGCCTTTGCCTACGACGGGCCCTGGGTCGCCACAGGCTACTATCGCCGAGGGCTGTCGGACGGCCTGACGCTCGGCGCCAACGCCCAGATTTCCGAAAAGGCGCGCCAGGTCGGCGCCTCGGCCACCCTCGGCTCCCGCCTGGGCCTGGTGCTCGCCCAGGCGGCGTTCAGCCAGGACGATGCGGGAGGCCGGTCGGGTTTCGCCGCCGCGCTCAACTATCGCCGCGACTTCTCGGTCCGGACGGCCGACGACGTCCGGTTCACGGCGTCGGCCCAGCACCTGAGCCGAGGGTTCAGCGACGTGTTCGAGCCGGGCCGGCGCGTGCTGGAGGCCTGGCGGGTCACCGCCCTGCTGCAATGGCTGGGTCCGTTCGACATCGGGATGAACCTGGGCGCGGGATGGTCGCGGCCTCACGACGGATCACGCGATCGACGCCAGCTGGACGTCGGCCTGAGCCGGTCCTTCCGCCGGGTCAGCGCGATCGCCAACCTGACCGTCAGCGACCGGGACGACGGCCGCACCGAAACCCGCATCGGCCTGGGCCTCAACATTCCGCTGGGCGGCCGATGGGCGTCGACGGGCCGTTACGACAGTCGCGGGCGCCGGGTCGAGGGGACCCTGACGCGGTACGCCCGCAGCAGCGTCGGCGACATCAGCGGCGAGGCGCGGTTCCTCCAGGACGAGGAGGCGCGCGACCTGTCGGCGCGCCTCGACTACATCGGCAACCGGTTCGAGGCGGAGGCGATCCACAATCGACGCTATGATCTGCTGGGCGGCGGCCAGGGCGCGGCCGAATCCTCGCTCGCGATCAACACCTTCATCGGCTACGCCGGCGGGCGGATCGCCGTGGGGCGGCCGACCCGGGACGGCTTCATCATCGCGCCCGTCCATCCGTCGCTGCGCGAGGGGCGGATCGTCCTGACCGCGGGCGACGACGTCATCGCCCGATCGGACGGCCTGGGGCCGCCGGTGCTGCCGATCCGGCGCGCCTATGGGATCAACGGCTTCACCATCGGCGTCGATCCTTTGCCGCCCGGTTATGACCTGGGCACGGGCCAGCTGAGGGTCTTCCCGCCTTTCGGCGCGGGCTACCATCTGACCATCGGCAGCGACGCCTCGCGGATCGCCCGAGGGATTCTGGTCGGCCCGACCGGGCCCTTGCCCCTCAAGCCGGGCCTGCTGGAGGCCGTCCCCCCCGACGGACGGCCGCCGCGGCCCGTGTTCACCAATCGGACAGGGCGCTTCGTCGCGGACGGCCTGGCGCCGGGCCGGTACCGGCTGACCGTCGAGGGCCTCACGTTCGAATTCGTCGTCAGCCAGCAGACCCAGGGAGTCGTCGATGTCGGCACGCTTCACCCCATTGATCGTTAGGATCGCCCTCATGGGCCTTCTCCTGGCGGGGGCGCCGGGCGCGGCCTTCGCCCAATGCCGCCTGGAGGTCGTGCGCGCGCCGCCGTCGGTGCTGATCAGCTATGACCCGTTCGAGCCGGCGCCGCCGCCGGAACGCCTGCGCCTGAGGTTGCGCAATCCGTCCGCCGAGGCCTGCTCGGCGGAGATCGCCCTGGTGGACGACGGCGGCGCGGCGCTGTCCCGGGTCGCCCTTGCCGACGCCGGCCTCGTCCTGGAGGTCGCGCCCGGCGAGGGCCTTGCGGCGGGGCCCGAGCCCGGCGTCTTTCGGGTCCAGGCCGCCGCCGATGCGGAGGTGGAGGCCGTGCTCGAGCTGGTCGTCCTCGACCCGCGCGTGGTCGAGGCGGGGACCTACCTCCACGATCTGGTGGTCAGACTCCGCGACGGGGTCGGCCTGTCCTCCGGACGCGACGTCCGCGTGCCCTTGAGCCTCCACGCCCTGCCGCGCGCCCAGCTGAACCTCGCCGGCGCGCTCGGCTCGTTCGGGCAGGGCCCCTCCGTCAGCCGCGTGGATTTCGGCGTGGCCGAGGCGGGCAAGACCGAGCGGGTGTTCGTGCAGTCGCGCACCAACGCCCCGGCGCGAATCCGGATCACCTCCGCCAACAAGGGCGTGCTGAGATCCGAGGACGATCCGGAGGAGGGCGCGGGCGTGCGCTACAGCGCCGTGCTCGACAACCGTCCGCTCGATCTCTCCCAGCCCGCGGCGGTCGATGTCGACCCGCCGCGCACCTTTCAGGGCGAGTCGCTGGAACTGCTGCTGACCCTGGGGCCCGTGCCCCCGCTGCGCGCGGGCGCCTACAGCGATGCGCTGACGTTCGAGATCTCGACCCTGTAGCGGACGGCCGCATCTTGGCGGCCTGTCCGCGGCGCATTGCGCTTAGTTCGCGGACCTGTGGCGACGGTCCGGCGTCGACCGCTCTTTTCATTTATTTAGCACTAAAATAGTTTTGCGTCCTGGCTCCATGAAGCGTCGCTGAACGAACGGCGTCTGGAGCGGAGGGGACGTCGTCATGTCGGATCACCAGGTCTCGCTGAGCACCATTCTCGCCTATCATGCGCAGCGTGACCCCGGCCGGCTGGCCGTGATCGTGGGGGATGAGCGGGTCACCTACGCCGAACTGGATGCGCGTTCGAACCGGCGCGCCCGGCTGATGGCCGAGAAGGGCGTCGACTTCGGCGACTTCGTGACGGTGGCGTTGCCGAACGGATTGGCCTTCTACGAGACCGTGTTCGGTCTTTGGAAGTTGGGGAGCATCCCCAACATCGTGTCCGCCAAAATGGCGGTTCCGGAGATGGAGGCGATCCTCGATCTCGTCCGGCCAAGGCTGTTCGTCGGCGCGTCGCCCGTGCCCGGTCTGCCCACCCTGGGAGAAGATCCGCAGGATCTGGAGCGATACTCGGCCGATCCGCTGCCGGAAGTCGTCTCGCCGCACTGGAAGGCGATGACCAGCGGCGGATCGACGGGCCGGCCCAAGGTGATCGTGGATGCGATGCCGGCCCAGTGGAACCCGCAGGAGGGCTTCCTGCTGCAACGGCCCGGCGACGTGATCCTGAACCCCGGTCCGCTCTATCACAATGCGCCGTTCCACTGCATCACCATGGGGATGTTCGTCGGCGCCACCATCGTCGAGATGCAGAAGTTCGACGCCCTGCGCGCGCTGCAGCTGATCGAGGAGCACGGGGTGACCTGGGTCACGATGGTGCCGACGATGATGCACCGGATCTGGCGGCTGGGGCCGGACGTGCTGGCGCAGCACAGCCTGCCCAGCCTGCGGATGATGCTGCACATGGCCGCGCCGTGCGCGCCGTGGCTGAAGGAGGCGTGGATCGACTGGCTGGGGGGCGAGCGGGTCTGGGAATACTACGGCACGACCGAGGGCATCGGGTCGACCATCATCTCCGGCGTCGACTGGCTGGACCATCGCGGGTCGGTCGGCCAGGTACGCCCGGGCTATGAGATGAAGATCCTCGACGCGGCCGGCCGGGAGTCGCCGCCCGGGGAGGTGGGCGAGGTCTATTTCCGGCCCGAAGCCGGACCGGGTTCGACCTATCGCTATCTGGGAAGCCAATCGGTCCGGATCGGCGAGTGGGAGACGATGGGCGACCTGGGCTGCATGGATGCCGACGGCTACCTGTTCCTGTCGGACCGGCGCAACGACCTGATCATCTCGGGCGGCGCCAACATCTATCCGGCCGAGGTCGAGGCGGCGCTGGAGGCCCATCCGGCCGTGCGCGGCAGTGCGGTGATCGGCCTGCCCAGCGAGGAATGGGGGGCCGTGGTCCACGCCATCGTCCAGCGCGTCGAGGGCGCCAGCCTGGACGAGGGGGAACTGCTCGACTTCGTGGCCGGCCGAATGGCGCGGTTCAAGCTGCCCAAACGCATCGAGTTCACCGACGAGCCGCTGCGCGACGAAGCCGGCAAGGTGAGGCGGGCGGCGCTGCGACAGGCGCGGCTGACGCCTGGCTGAGAAGCGAGAGGCGAGCGGGCGGGGCTGCTATCCGGCTGAAGGCGCGCCGCGGGTCTGGCGTGCCTTGTAAAGGGCGTCGAAGCCGGCGGCCATGAAGGTGACGAAGCGCTCGCGCACGGCCTCGAAATCATCCGAGCGGCACAGGCCGTCGGACAGACGGTCGATGCGGCCGGTGCGCGACAGGATGAGGGTGTAGGCGCCCGAGGTGAACTGGAAGCTCCAGAACAGGTCGCGGGGATCGGCGTCGGGCAAGGCCTTCTGCAGCAGGTCGATCAGGCGCAGCACCAACGGATCGAAATACAGGTCCATCTTCTCGGCGCCGTAGCCGGGGGCGTTGTTGACCTGGGCGAATATCCGTCCGAAGGCGTTCCAGCCCTCGTCGCCCTTGATGTAGACGTCGAACGCCCCGTCGTAATAGGCGCGCAGCACGCCTTCGACGGTCGGATGGTCGCCGACCTTGGCCTCATAGGCGTCCAGCCCGGCTGTGCGGACCGTGACCGCATAGCCCACCCGGCGTTCGAACACGGCGTCGAAGATCGCCTTCTTGCCGGCGTGGTAGTAGTGGATCAGCGCCGGGTGAATGCCCATGGCGTCGGCCACATCCTTGATGGTGACGCCGAAATAGCCGCGCTGGGAAAAGAGCTCTTCGGCGGTGTCCAGGATCAGCTTCTCGGTCGCGGCGCGCTGCTCGGCGCGCGTGCGTCTGCCCTTTGGTTCCGGCGAAGCAGCCATTCTGTGCGGACCTCCCGATCCTCTGCCGGCGTCATGCGAGGACCGCCAAGGCGCGAACGATGGGGCCCGCGCCGATACGGGTCAAGAACAGTCCGCCAGTTTGTTTAGCCGCGAGACAATGAACTTGACGTTGTTGGCTGATTTAGTGCTAAGTAAATGACATAGGGAAGCGCTCTTCGCGGGGCGTTCAAATTCAGAGCGGCAAAGCCGCCACCCGGGAGGAAGAGATGCGAGGATTCCGTCAATCCGTCAGGCTGCGCGTCGCCTATGGCGCATCCGCCGCCGTCATGTTGCTGGCTGCAGGCCCCGGCCTCGCCCAAAGCGCCGATGCGTCGCCGCCACAGCCGGCCCAGGCCGAATCCGTGGCCGACCTGGAGGAAATCGTCGTCACCGGCACCAGCATTCGCGGCGTGCCTCCCGTCGGGTCCAACCTGATCGGCATGACGCGCCAGGACATCGAAACCCTGGGCGCCGCCAACACGCCGGACCTGCTGGCCAGCGTGCCGCAGCTGAACAGCTTCAACACCGCGCCCTCGCCGAGCCTGGGCGGGGTCGGGTCGTTCGCGCCGGGTCTGCGCGGGCTGCCGGCCAATGCAACCCTGCCGCTGATGAACGGCCACCGACTGGTCGCCGCCGCCGCAAACGAGACCAATCCCGACTTTCCCCTGATCCCCAATCTGGCGATCGAACGGGTTGAGGTGGTGGCCGACGGCGCGTCTTCGATCTACGGGTCCGACGCCGTGGCGGGGGTGGTGAACTTCATCACCCGTCGCAACGTCTCGGGGGTCGAGATGTCGGCCAACTACGGCGCAGGCGACGATTACTATTCCGGCCACGTCGGCGGGCTGGTCGGAAAAACCTGGGACGGCGGCTCGATCCTGGCCGCCTATCAGTACACCGAGACCGACAACATCACCGGCGGGGACCGCGACTATCGGCTGCAGGACTTTCGTCCGTTCGGCGGCATCGACAACCGCGGCGTCAACTGTCCGAGCCCCAATGTCCTGGTGGACGCCACCTTCTACTCGGTCTTCTATGCGGCGCCGGACCTGGCGCCGAACACGCAGAACTTCTGCGACAACGGCGCCTCGTCGGACCTTCTGCCGGCCTCGCGCATCCACAGCCTGTTCGTCTCGGGTCGGCAGGACGTGACCGACCGGGTCTCGGTCTGGGGCGAGGTGCTCTATACGGATCGGGTGGACGAGATTCAGGTCTCTCCGCCGGTTCAGTCGGTGGCGATCACCAGAACCAATCCCTTCTTCCAGGCGCCGCCGGGGACGGGGGCGACGACGGAGCTGGTGCTGTTCCGCCCCGACAATCTGATCGGCGACGACCACTTCACCAACACCGACAAGCGGCGGGTGGGCAACTCGTCCCTCGGCGTGGATGTGCAACTGCCGCGCGACTTCGAGCTGAGCGTCTACGGCACCTTCGATTGGGCCGAGAACGTCGCCTATCTGCCCGCCATCAACGCCGGCGCCCTGGCCGCCGCGGCGCGCGGGACGACGCGCTCCACCGCGCTTGATCCGTTCGGCACGGGCACCGCGCCGGACGTGGCCGCGGCCATCCTGGACTCGTCCACGTCCGTCACCATCAATCAGCGCACCGAACTGGGCGCGATCAGGCTGAGCGGCCCCCTGCTGGACCTGCCGGCGGGCCAGATGAAGATCGCGCTGGGCGCGGAGACGCGGCGCGAGACGTTCGAGCAGACCGGCTTCGTGGGCGCGATCCCCGTGCCCGAGGACCTCAGCCGCGACATCACCTCCTTCTATGGCGAGGTCTTCGTGCCGGTCGTCGACGCGGCGAACGCCCTGCCGCTGGTGCGCAGCCTGTCGCTGTCCGTGTCGGGGCGCTACGACGACTACAGCGACTTCGGATCGACGACCAATCCGAAGGTGGGCGTGAACTGGGAGCCGATCGACGACCTGACGCTGCGCGGTTCCTATGGCCGGTCGTTCCGGGCGCCGGGCATGCGCCAGGTCGGCGCCACCGTCGGCGCCTATTACTACGACGCCGCCACCGCAGCCGCCCTGGCCAATGATCCGACGCGCGGCTCGGCGCAGGTCAACACCGTCTATCTGCTGGGCGGCAATCGCGATCTGCAGCCGGAGGAGGCCGAGACATGGTCATTCGGCGCCGACTGGCGGCCCGCCTTCCTGCCGAACCTGCGCAGCAGCCTGACCTACTACAGTATCGAATACACCAATGTGATCGGCACCCCGTCCACGGCGCTGGTCTTCACCGATCCGACCTTCGCCTCGGTGGTCTATCGAAATCCGACGGCCGAGACCCTGGGCGGCCTGCTGGGGATCGCCGTACCGGTCAATCTGCCGACGCCGCTTCCCGTGATCGGCAACCTGCTGGACCTGCGGCTGAACAACTTCGGCATCCGCAAGACCGACGGCGTGGACTTTGACGTGAACTATCGCTGGCCCCTGGGCTTTGGCGACGTCTATGCGGGCCTGGCCGGCAACTATGTGCTGGGCTTCGACACCCAGCTGTCGCCCGCCGCGCCGGTGACGAACAGCCTCGACCTGGGCGTGCCGCGCTTCACCGCCAGGGCCAGTCTGGGCGTGACGTCAGGCCCGGTCAGCGTCGCAGGCTTCGTCAACTATCGCGACGGAATCCGCAACAACTTCGCCACCCCGACCGGCGTCGGTTCCTACAAGGCGGACGCCTATACGACGGTGGACCTGCGCGTGACCTGGACCCTGCCGGACGCCGGCTGGACCCGAGGCGCGGCCCTGGCTCTGCAGGTCAACGACCTGTTCGATCAGGACCCGCCCTTCTTCCCCGCCACCGACGGCGTGGGCGGGGCCTATAATCCGATCGGGCGGTTCGTGGCGCTGAACCTGCGCAAGTCCTTCTGATCGTGTCTTCGCCGTCTGTAGAAAAGCGTAACTGATGCCTGACGACGCCACGCCCGCCGCCCAAGGCTTCGATCCCGCCCGGCTGGCCGCGATCCGACCGGCCCTGCAAGGCTTCGTCGATCGCGGGGAGCTGGCGGGCGTGGTGACGCTGGCGTCGCGCGGCGGGCAGATCGTCCACGCGGACGCCGTCGGTTGGCGCGACATCGCCGCGGGCGATCCGATGCGGTCCGACACCCTGTTCCGCATCGCCTCCATGAGCAAGCCGATCACCTCGGTGGCGGCCCTGATGCTGATGGAGGAGGGGCGGATCGCGCTTGAAGACCCGATCACGCGCTGGATCCCCGAAATGGCGGACCTTCAGGTCCTGCGCGACGCGACGGGACCGCTGGACGACACCACGCCGGCGCAGCGGGCCATCACGGTGGAGGACCTGCTGACCCACCGTTCCGGCGTCGCCTATGCGCCGTTTTCGGCCGGGCCGCTCAAACAGGCCTATGAGGCCGCGCTGGGTGATCCGGGCATGAACCGGATGTCGGCCGATGAATGGCTGGCTGCGCTGGGAACCCTGCCGCTGGCCTACCAGCCGGGCGAGCGGTTCCACTATGGCCATTCGACGGACGTGCTGGGCTTTCTGATCGGTCGGGTGGAGGGCAAGCCCTTCAGGCAGGTGCTGCTGGACCGCATCTTCACGCCGCTGGGCATGGCGGACACCGACTTCTGGATGCCGCCGGCCAAGCGCGACCGCCTGGCGAGCCTGTACGCCTATCAGGAATCCGGCGACCGCCTGCGCAAGATCGAGCTGGAGCTGTACGATCAGCCGCCCGGCTACACCCCCGGCGGCGGGGGGCTGATCTCTTCGGCCGGCGACTATCACAGGTTCGCGCGCATGCTGCTCAACGCGGGCGAACTGGACGGGGTGCGCCTGCTGCGGCCGGAGACGGTCCGGCTGATGCGGACCAACCGTCTGACGGACGCCCAGCGTCAGGTCCCCTTCGCGGGAATGGACCTGTGGACCAAGTCCGGCTTCGGCCTGGGCGTGTCCATCGCCGAGGACCTGACCGACAATCCTTACGCCTGCGGCGCGCCGGGCTCGATGACATGGCCCGGCGTGTTCGGCACCTGGTGGCAGGCCGATCCGGTCAACGACCTGATCCTGATCTATCTGATCCAGCACCAGGTGCCGGTGTCGGCCAATTCCGGATCGACCATCGCCACGGGCCGGGGGGCGGCGGGGCGTCGCGCCCTTCCGGTCTATCAGCAGGGAATCTACGGAGCCCTGCAGGGCCATCCGGCCCGGGTCGATCCGGGATCGGCCGGTCGGTAATCGAAAACAACAACAGGGAGCGGTCATGCGACAGAGCGTCATCGACGAAAAGAACGCCGCGGCCTTGCGCGGGGCGCCCCTGACCCGCCGGTTCAAGGCGGCCTATGGCTCGGGCGCCCTGGCCGACGGCATCGTCGCGGCGGGCTTCGGCTTCTTTCTGCTGTTCTATCTGACGGCGGTCTGCGGCATGTCCGGGACGATGGCGGGCACGGCCAAGCTGATCGCCCTGCTGGTCGACGCGGTGGCGGACCCGGCCATCGGCCTGGCCAGCGACCGGCTGAGGTCGCGCTTCGGGCGGCGCATCCCCTTCATGATCTTCGGCCTGCTGCCGTTCGCGGCGGCGTTCGGCCTGCTGTTCTCGATGCCGGAATCGCTGAGCGGTCTGCCGCAGTTCCTCTACGCCACGGCCTGCCTGGTCGTGCTGCGCGTGTCCCTGTCCTGCTTCGTGCTGCCCTATACGGCGGTGGGCGCCGAGGTGACCGACAACTATCGCGAGCGGGCCGCCATCGTGTCCTACCGCCTGTCATTCCAGAACGCGGGCATTCTGATCGGGGTGGTGCTGGGCCTGGGCGTCTTCATGAGCGGGACCGACGGCCTGCTGGATCGGGCCAACTATGTCCCCTTCGCCTGGACCTGCGCGGCGGCCATGTTCCTGGCCGGCATGATCGCCATTCGCGCCGTCAGCGCGGCCCAGCCCCGGCTGCACGGGCCGGAAAAGGGCGAGGGAAACTTCCTGACCGGCTTCGGCCGCGAGATGATCGAGCTGGCGCGAAACCGTTCGTTCCTGATCCTGTTCGCGACGGTGCTGACCTATTTCCTGGCCTATTCGGCCCATGTCTCGCTGGCGCTTCACGCCAGCCGCTACTTCTGGCGGCTGGATTCCACCGCCATCCAGATGATCCTGTTGAGCACCACGCTGGGGCCGCTGCTGGGCGCGCCGATCAGCGCCTTCGCGCTGCGCTATATCGAAAAGCGCACCCTGTCGATCGCGGCCTTCCTGGCCATCGCCCTGTTCCTGATCTGGCCGCCGCTGCTGCAGCTCTACGGGCCGGTCACGCTGACCCCCGCCGCCGCGGCGCCGATCCTGTTCGTCAACGGGCTGCTGGTCGGCACAGCGATCATGGTGGGCGGGATCGGCTTCCAGTCGATGCTGGCCGACACCGCCGACGAGCATGAATGGCTGTTCGGCGTGCGGCGCGAGGGGCTGTTCTTCTCGGGCCTGACGCTGGCCTACAAGGCGGCGTCCGGGCTGGGCGGCCTGATCGCCGGCCTGGCGCTGGACGCGATTCGCTTTCCCACCGATCTCGGCGCGCGGGGGCCGGGCCTGGTCATCCCGCAAGAGGTGCTGGACAAGCTGGCGCTGATCTCGGGGCCGCTGCCGGCCGCCTTCGCCGCGCTCTCGCCGCTGTTCCTGTTCGGCTACCACCTTACGCGGACGCGGCACGCGCGGATCATCGCCGAGCTGGACCAGCGCAAGATCGACAAGGCCGCCGCGGCCGACTGAATTCTGCAAGCCGAGCCGATCGAAGATGAGGGGCAAGACCGTGATCAGACTGGATGGCCGAGTTGCGATCGTGACCGGGGCGGGCGGCGGCCTGGGGCGGTCGCATGCGCTTCTGCTGGGCCGGCGCGGCGCGCGCGTGGTCGTCAACGACATGGGCGAGGCAGCCGACGCGGTCGCCGCCGAGATCGTGGCGGCGGGCGGCGAGGCGATGGCGGCCGTGGGCTCGGTGACGGACCTGGCCTTCGTGGAGCGGATGGCGGCGGAGGCGAAGCAGCGGTGGGGCCGCATCGACATCCTGGTCAACAACGCCGGCGTCCTGCGCGACAAGAGCTTCGCCAAGATGGACCTGGCGGACTTCCGCCTGGTGGTCGACGTGCACCTGATGGGGGCGGTCAACTGCACCAAGGCGGTGTGGGAGACGATGCGCGAGCAGAACTACGGCCGCATCGTCATGACCACCTCGTCATCGGGCCTGTTCGGCAACTTCGGCCAGTCCAACTATGGCGCGGCCAAGATGGCCCTGGTCGGCCTGATGCAGACCCTGGCCCTGGAGGGCGCGCGCTATGACATCAAGGTCAACTGCCTGGCGCCGACGGCCGCGACCCAGATGATGGAGGGCATCCTGCCCGCCGACATGCTGCGCCTGCTGGATCCCGACTTCGTCAGCCCGGCCATGCTGGCCCTGGTGCGCGAGGATGCGCCGACGCGCACCATCCTGTGCGCCGGGGCCGGCGGCTTCGAGGCGGCGCATGTGACGATGACGACGGGCATCCATATCGCGCCGGGCGAGGATGCGGCCGAAATGGTGGTCGCGCGCTGGGACGAGATCGTGGACACGGCGGACGCCTTCACGCCCGACGACGCCCTGCAGCAGAGCCGGCTGGAGCTGGCCAAGGCCGGCTATCGGGGCGAAGGCCGATGATCGAGCGGCTGCTGGCGACGGCGGTCGCCGCCCTGGGGCTGATCGCGGCGTCGCCGGCGCCGGCGCAGGCCGGGGCCCGGACAGAGGGGCCGGTGGTCCATGCGCCGGCGGGCGATCTGCGCGGGAAGGATCAAGGCGGGGTCGCCGTGTTCCAGGGCGTGCCCTATGCGAAGCCGCCGGTCGGAGACCGGCGCTGGCGCCCTGCCGAGCCCTTGCCGACGTGGCGGGGGGTGCGCGAGGCGACCCGGTTCGGCGCGGCCTGCATGCAGCCGCCGTCGCCCTTCCAGGACCGTGCCGCGATGAGCGAGGACTGCCTGTTCCTCAACATCTGGGCGCCCCGGGATGCGCGCGACGCCCCGGTCATGGTCTGGATCCACGGCGGGTCGCTGGTCAGCGGCGCCGGCGGCGACGCCGTCACGGACGGCGCCCGAATGGCGAGCAGGGCGTGGTGGTGGTGTCGATCAACTATCGCCTCGGCGCGCTGGGCTGGCTGGCCCATCCGGCGCTGAGCGCGGAATCGGCGCAGAACATCTCCGGCAACTACGGCCTGACCGACCAGATCCAGGCCCTGCGCTGGGTTCGCGACAACATCGGCGCCTTCGGCGGCGACCCCGGAAAGGTGACGATCGCGGGCCAGTCCGCCGGGGCGCTGAGCGTCATCCTGCTGATGGCGGCGCCCCAGGCGCGCGGCCTGTTCGACGGGGCGATCGCGCAGAGCGGCTATATGATCGCCATGCCGGAACTGCGGAACGGCGCCTTCCGGGACTGGCCGGATGCAGAGACCGTCGGCCTGTCGTGGGCCGGCAAGCTGGGCGCGGCCGATCTGGGCGCGCTGCGGGCGCTGAGCGCCGAGACGATCGTCGCCGAGACGCCGCGCACCGGCTATTTCCCGCTGGCCACCGTGGACGGCCAGGTCCTGCCGCGTCAGCTGGCGGATGTCTTCGACCGGGGCGACCAGGCGCCTGTGCCGGTTCTGGCCGGGTACAACGAGGGCGAGGTCCGGTCCCTGCCCATCCTTTTGCCGCCGGCGCCGGCGGACGCGCAGACCTATCGGCGCGAGATCCGCGCGCGTTACGGCGATCTGGCGGACGCCTTCCTGAACCTCTATCCGGCCGACGACATCCGCGAGAGCATGTTGGCGACGACGCGGGACGCCATGTACGGCTGGACCGCCGAACGCCTGGCCAGGGCGCAGTCGACTATCGGGCGGGGCGCCTATCTGTACCTGTTCGACCACGGCTATCCCGCCGCCGACGATCGGGGCCTCCACGCCTTCCACGGGGCCGAGATCCCCTATGCGTTCGGCACGACGGCGGCGATACCGGCCTGGTGGCCGGCCATGCCAAAGACGGCGGCCGAGCAACGTCTGTCCGACGCCATGCTGGGCTACTGGACGTCCTTCGTGAAGGATGGGCGGCCGCAGGCGGCGGGCGCGGCGGGCGCGGCGGACTGGCGACCCTATGGCCGCGAGCGCGCCTATATGGCGTTTGAAGCCGAACCCGTGCCGCGCATCGACCCGCCGAACGCCTTCGCCTTCAACGAAGCGGTGGTGTGCCGACGCCGGGCGGACGGCCACGTCGCCTGGCACTGGAACGTCGGCGTCATCGCGCCGCCGTTGCCGAACGAACGATCGACGTGCGGCTGATCTGTTTCGCTCGCCGCTGAAGGCGACGTTAACCCGGCCTAGGCGGGCCGAAACACACAAGCCAACTGGCCCAGACGCCCCGGGGGGCCTATATGGCTGGCGATGACCGACCATACGCACGTTCGTCCCTGGCGCCATATCGAGCGTCGCAAGAGCCGGCAGATCCGGGTCGGGTCGGTGCTCGTGGGCGGCGACGCGCCGATCAGCGTGCAGTCCATGACCAATACGCCGACGTCGGACGCGGCGGCGACGATCGATCAGATCCGTCGGCTCGAGGAGGCCGGGGCCGACATCGTGCGGGTGTCCTGTCCGGACGAGGAGTCGACGGCGGCGTTCCGCACCATCGCCCGCGAGGCGAAGGTCCCGCTGGTGGCGGACATCCACTTCCATTACCGGCGCGGGATCGAGGCGGCCGAGGCGGGCGCCGCCTGCCTGCGCATCAATCCCGGCAACATCGGCTCGGCCGACCGGGTCCGCGAGGTGATCCAGGCGGCCAAGGACTATGGCTGCTCGATGCGGATCGGCGTCAACGCCGGGTCGCTGGAACGGGAGCTGCTGGAGAAGTACGGCGAGCCCTGCCCCGACGCCATGGTCGAGAGCGCACTGAACCACGCCCGCATCCTGCAGGACCACGACTTCCACGAGTTCAAGATCTCGGTGAAGGCGTCCGATCCCTTCCTGACCGTCGCCGCCTATCAGCAGCTGGCCGAGGCCATCGACTGTCCGCTGCATCTGGGCGTGACCGAGGCGGGCCCCTTGCGCACCGGCACGATCAAGTCGGCCATCGGCATGGGCAACATGCTGTGGGCCGGCATCGGCGACACCATCCGCGTGTCGCTGGCCGCCGATCCGGTCGAGGAGATCAAGGTCGGGTTCGACATCCTGAAGTCGCTGGGCCTGCGCCACAGGGGCGTCAACATCATCGCCTGCCCGTCCTGCGCGCGGCAGGGCTTCAACGTCATCGAGACGGTGGCGGTGCTGGAAGAGAAGCTGGCCCACATCTCCACGCCCATGAGCCTGTCGATCATCGGCTGCGTGGTGAACGGGCCGGGCGAGGCGCTGTACACCGACATCGGCTTCACCGGCGGCGGCAAGGGCGCGGGCATGATCTATCTGAACGGCAAGATCGCCCACAAACAGGCCAATGACGGGATGATCGACGAGATCGTCGGCCTGGTCGAGGCCAAGGCGGCGGAGCTGGACGCCGCGCGCGCCGGCCAGGCCCGCGCGCTGGAGCCGGCCGAGTAGTCAGAGCACGCCGAAAAGCCGCAGCGCCTGATAGCCGGCGGACAACAGCACCACGGCGCCGACGCCGTAGGTCAGGGCCCGGCGCGGGGCGATGCGGGCGATGATCCCGGCGAAGGGCGCGGCGGCCAGACCGCCCAGGATCAGGCCCGAAATGGCGGTGGCGTGCGAGACGAACCCTTCGGCCTGGTCCCAGTGGCCGGTCAGCAGCGCGGTCAGGAAGGTGGCGGAAATGGCCGAGGTGACGAAGAACTCCGCAGTGTTGGTGGTGCCGATCGACATGCGCGGGTCCTGACCCGATCCCACCATGGTGGTGGTCACCGTCGGCCCCCAGCCGCCCCCGCCGATGGCGTCGAAGAAGCCGCCGACGAGGCCCAGCGGAGCCGAGAATTTGATCGGGAACAGCCGCTCGCGCGTCTTTCTGGTGGCGCGCCAGATGATGACCAGGCCCATGATCGACAGATAGGCGGTGATCCACGGCTTGATCGCGTCGCCGTCCACGCTGGTCAGGACGAAGGCGCCCAGCCCGCCCCCGACGACCCCGCCCAGCGCCAGGGGCAGAAACAGCTTCCAGTTCACGTTGCGGTTCGCCGCGTGCGATCCGGCCGAGGCGGCGGTGGTGAAGACCTCGGCGGCGTGGACGCTGGCCGAGGCGGTCGCGGGCGGCACGCCGAACGACAGCAGCACGGTGGAGGAGATGACGCCGTACGCCATGCCCAGGGCGCCGTCGACGACCTGGGCCAGAAAGCCGACGAGCAGGAAGAGAAGGAAATCGTGCATGGCCGCTCCGAGGATCGGACGAGTTGCGATCTATTTTCCTAGTCGGTCAATAGGAGAAGAATTGCCCGCGGCCTGTAGAAGGGTTCGCGTCTCGAACACGGCCGCCAGCGCGTCGCGGCCGTCGGCGAGGACGGGCCGCAGGGGGCAGGTCTCGACGTCCGGGCAGGTCTCGCACGGGCCGTGGGCGGTGCGCGAGGCGCAGGGCGCCAGGGCCAGCGGACCCTCCAGCGCCCGGATCACGTCGGCGAAGCTGATGGCGTCGGCCGGCGCGGCCAGGGCGTAGCCGCCGGTCCGCCCCCGGCGCGAGACCAGAAGATGGCGCCGGCGCAGATCCAGCAGGATGGCTTCCAGGAACTTGCGCGGCGCGCTGGCGGCGTCGGCGATCTCGGCGATGGTCGCAGGCCCGCCGCCCGGCAGGCCCGCAAGATGGATCATGGCGCGCAGCGCATAGCGGGACCGGTTGGACAGCATGGCCCGTGATCGCGCGCGGCAGGCCCGGACGCAAGGTTCAGAGGGTCAGGCCGGCGGCGCCCCGTCCGCGCCCAGGCGGCTCACGGCCTGAAGGATCTGCGCGCCCGTATAGGGTTTCAGCACCAGGGCCTCGGCCCGGTCGGCGTGGCGCGCGGCGGCGCTGACGTCGCCGGAGATGAAGACCACGCGCACATCCCATCGACCGGTCAGGGCCCGGGCCAGATCGGCGCCGGTCGCCCCGTCGGACAGGTTGATGTCCAGCAGCGCGATGTCGACCGGATGCAGGGCCGCCGCCGCCTCGGCCGCCGCGGCGTTATGGAAGGGGCCGACGACGCGGTGGCCCGCCTCGGTCAGCAGCTCGGTCAGATCGGCCGCGGCCTCGGCGTCGTCCTCGACCACCATCACGGTCAACGGTTCGGCGGACACCGGCAGGACGGCGTCCTCGGCCGGACGCGTCGTCTGGCGGGTGACCACGGCGCGGACGTCGCGCCACACCTCCGCCGGGCTGCGGTCGGTGTCCAGGTCATAGATGGCGGCCATGGCCTTCAGCTCCCTCAGGTCCTCGGGCGACAGATCGCCGCCGGTGTCGGCCATGCGGCCGTCGTAGAGGCGGCACAGCCGCTCGACGCTGTCGGCGGCGCGGTCGACGGGCGTGGCTCGGGACGAATGATCGAACATGGTCGGCTCCCCCACAGGATGATCGCGGCCAGCTAAACGGTTAAGACCGCCGGCGTAACCGGCCTGACGCCATCGTTATCCCCGATCACAAAGGCGGCGCCGGGGTTGATCGCGGCCGGTCATCGACAGGCCGGCGCCCGACGCGGTAAGGACGGCCCCTTTCCCGAAGCCGAGGTTCCCCGTCTTGCGTCTGCCACAGGCCCGTCTCGATCAGGTGCTTGATCGCTTCCACGAGGTGGAGGCGCGGATGGGCGCGGCGACCGAGGGCGCCGAGATCGTGCGCCTGTCGCGCGAGCACGCCGAGCTGAAGCCCGTCGCCGACGCGGTTCAGGGCCTGGCCCGCGCCCGCGCCGAGGTCCTGGATCTGGAAGCCATGGCTGGCGATCCGGAAATGGCGGCGATGGCGCAGGAAGAGCTGCAGGCCCTGAACGAGCGCCTGCCGGGGCTGGAGCGCGAGGTCGCCCTGCTGCTGGCCCCGCGCGACGCCGACGAGAACGCCTCGGCCGTGCTGGAAGTGCGCGCGGGCACCGGCGGGGACGAGGCGGCCCTGTTCGCCGGCGACCTGTTCCGGATGTATTCGCGCTACGCCTCCACGCGCGGCTGGCGGGTCGAGATCGACAGCGCCACGGAGGGCGAGGCCGGCGGCTACAAGGAAATCATCGCCACCGTCACCGGCGACGGCGTGTTCGGACGGCTGAAGTTCGAAAGCGGCGTCCACCGCGTCCAGCGCGTGCCGGCCACCGAGGCGGGCGGCCGCATCCACACCTCGGCCGCGACCGTCGCCGTCCTGCCCGAGGTCGAGGACGTGGAGATCGAGATCCTGGACAAGGACATCCGCATCGACACCTTCCGCGCCTCCGGATCGGGCGGCCAGCACGTCAACAAGACCGACTCGGCGGTGCGCATCACCCACCTGCCGACGGGGATCGTGGCGACCAGCTCCGAGAAGTCCCAGCACGTGAACCGGGACAAGGCGATGAAGAACCTGCGCGTGCGCCTGTACGACATGCAGCGCCAGGCCAAGGACGCGGCGCGGTCGGACGCGCGCAAGTCGCAGGTCGGCTCGGGCGACCGGTCCGAGCGCATCCGCACCTATAACTTCCCGCAGGGGCGCGTGACCGATCACCGCATCGGCCTGACCCTGCACAGCCTGCCCCAGATCCTGGAGGGCGACCTGGACCCCGTCCTGGACGCCCTGATCGCCGAGGACCAGGCCGCGCGGCTGGCCGACCTGGAGGCCGAGTTCGCGTGACGCGCGGCGCGCTCACGCGAAAATGAGCGGTCGCGCTTCCGGCGCGGGTCTAGGAACATCGTCATGAAGTTTCGAGCTGGGGTCATAGGCGCGGCCGTTGCGACGGGCGCCCTGCTGTCGGTCGGATCGGCGGCGCAGCCCGCGGGCGCGCGGGCCGAGCGGCCGCGCCTGGTCCTGCGCGACGCGACGCCGGTGGTGGTGGAGCTGTTCACCGCCCAGGGGTGCGGCGGCTGCGTCGACGCCAACGCCACGGTCGAGCGGGCCGCCGCCGGTCCCGGCGTGATCGCCCTGACCTACGGGGTCGACTACTGGGACTATCTCGGCTGGCCCGACACCTTCGCCCAGCCCGAGTTCGGCGCCCGCCAGCGCGCCTATCGCGTGGCCCTGCATCAGCGCGGCGTGTCCACGCCCCAGGTCGTCATCGACGGCCGCCGGCAGGTATCCGGCGCGCGCGGCCTGGAGCTGGAGGCCGCCATCGTCCAGGAGGCGTCGCGCCAGGTCTGGCCGCCCGAGATCGAATTCCGCGAAACCGGCGACCGGGTCGGCGTCGGCTCGGGCCGGGCTCCCGCCGGGGGCGCCGAGGTTGTGGCGGTGACCTACACCCCTGGGGTCCAGACGGTGGAGGTGCGCGAAGGCGAGAACCGCGGCCGGACCGTGCGCCACGTCAATGTGGTGCGCGACGTGACGCGGCTGGGCGAATGGCGCGGCCGGCCGGTGCTGTACGCCCTGCCGCGGACGTCGGCCGGGGACGCGGTGGCGGTGCTGATCCAGGGCAAGGCGGACCGGCGCATCATCGGGGCGGCGGTCAGGGAGTAGGGCGCGGCCGATTTTCAGGCCGGCCGGCCGCAGGTTCCGGTCAGGCGCCCGCCTTTCTCGCGAAGCTCCAGGCGGCGTCGCTGAGGGGGCCGACCTGGGCGGCCATGGTGCGGGCGTGGGCGCTGGCGGCGGTGCCGTCGCGGACGCGGCCGGCGATGCCCTGGCAGATGGCCGCGAGGCGGAACAGGTTGTAGGCGTAGAGCCAGTCGAGGTTGGCCGGGCGCAGGCCCGTGGCGGCGGCGTAGCGCTCGACCGTCTCCTCCACCGAGGGGATGCCCAGGGCCTCAAGGTCGGCGCCGGCCAGGCCGTTGCGCAGGGACGCCGGAATGGCCCAGGCGATCAGCAGATAGGAGAAGTCGGCCATCGGATCGCCCAGGGTCGACAGCTCCCAGTCCAGCACGGCGCGGACCTGGGGGCCGTCGGGGGCCAGGATCATGTTGTCGAGGCGGAAGTCGCCGTGGACGATGCGGCTGGGCCCCTCGGGCGGCAGGCTGTCGGGCAGGAAGGCGATCAGACGGTCCATCGCGGGGACCGGATCGATCTCAGAGGCGCGGTACTGCTTGGTCCAGCGGCCGACCTGGCGGGCGAAGTAGTTGCCGGCGCGGCCGTAGTCCGTCAGGCCGATGGCGTCGGGGTCGAAGGCGTGCAGCCGCGCAAGCGTGTCCGTCTGGGCCTCGTAGATGGCGCGGCGCTCGGCGGGGGTCAGGCCGGGCAGCTTCAGGTCCCAGAAGATGCGGCCCTCGACCTTGTCCATGACGTAGAACATCGAGCCGATGACGGCCTCGTCCGTACACAGGGCGTAGGGGCGGGCGACGGGGAAGCCCTGGGCCGACAAGGCCGAGATGACCTGGAACTCGCGATCGACGGCGTGGGCGCTGGGCAGCAGCACGCCCGGCGGCTTGCGGCGCAGGACGTAGGCGCGACCGGGCGTCGACAGTTCGTAGGTCGGGTTGGACTGGCCGCCCTTGAACTGGCGCACCGTCAGCGGTCCGGAATAACCCTCGACATGGCCGGCCATCCAGGCGTCCAGCGCCGCCTCGTCCAGGCGGTAGCGCGGATCGACCTCGCGCGTGCCGGAGAAGGCGGTCTGGGCGTCCAGGGTCGGGGCGTCCAGGGTCGGGGCGTCGGGCGTTTCGGTCATGCTTTCCCTCCGCCGGCCGCGTCTTCTTGCGTCTGGGGCGCGCGGGCCGGCGCGGCGATGATGGCGGCCTTCACCGCCCGGCGCCAGCCGGAAAGCAGCCGCTCGCGCTCGGCGGCGGCCATGCGCGGCTTCCAGCAGGCCGGGGCCTCGACCGGACGCGCCTCCAGATCGTCGATCAGGCCCGCGCCGAAGGCGGCCAGGCGGGCGGCGCCCAGGGCAGTCATCTCCTGGAAGGCGGGGCGTTCGACCTCGACCCCGCAGATGTCGGCGACGAACTGCATGGCGAAGCTGTTGGCGGTGACGCCGCCGTCGACCTTCAGCGTCTTCAGCGGCGGGGCGCCGTCGGCGGCCAGGGCGTCCAGCAGGTCGCGGGTCTGATAGGCCAGGGCCTCAAGCGCCGCGCGGACGAAGTGGGCGGGGCCGGAATCGCGGGTCAGGCCGACGACGGCGCCGCGCGCCTCGGGCTCCCACCAGGGGGCGCCCAGGCCGGTGAAGCCGGGCACCAGATAGACGCCGCCGTTGTCGGGCAGGCTCTGGGCCATGGCCTCGGACTGGCGGGATTCAGAGATCATCCCGGCGCCGTCGCGCAGCCACTGGATGGCCGAGCCGGCCGAGAAGATGGAGCCTTCCAGCGCATAGGCGATCCGGCCGTCGGCCCGCCCATCGGCCGCATAGCCCAGGGTGCCCAGCAGGCGTCGGGTCGAGGCCACCGGGGTTTCGCCGACATTGGCCACCAGGAAGGCGCCGGTGCCGTAGGTGATCTTGGCGTCGCCGGCCCGCAACGCGCCGTGGCCGACCAGGGCCGCCTGCTGGTCGCCGGCCGATCCGGCGACGGGCAGGGCGCGGCCGAACAGGGCCGGGTCGGTCTCGCCCGCGACCTGGGCGCAGCCGACAATGGGGGGCAGGGCGGCGCGCGGCACGTCGAACAGGGCGCAGAGGTCGTCGCGCCAGTCCAGGGTGCGCAGGTCCATTAGGCTGGTGCGCGCGGCGTTGGTGGCGTCGGTGGCGTGGACGCGGCCGCCGGTCAGCTTCCAGATCAGCCAGGCGTCGATCGTGCCCAGCTTGACCTCGCCGGCCTCGGCCCGGGCGCGGGCTCCGGGCACGGCGTCCAGCAGCCAGGCGAATTTGGTCGCGGAGAAATAGGGGTCGAGGATCAGGCCGGTCGCCTGCTGGACCAAAGGTTCATGTCCCTGGGCGACCAGGCGGGCGGTGACGTCGGCGGTGCGCCGGTCCTGCCAGACGATGGCGCGGTGCAGCGGCTCGCCGGTCGCCGCATCCCAGATCACCGCCGTCTCGCGCTGGTTGGTGATGCCGACGGCGGCGAAGCGGGCGACGCCGCCGGCCTGGCCCACCACCTCGCGGCAGGTCTGCAGGGTCGCGGTCCAGATTTCGGCGGCGTCGTGCTCGACCCAGCCGGAGCGGGGGAAGTGCTGGGTCAGCTCGATCTGGCTGACGGCCACGGGGCGCGGCTCGCCCTGACGGGCTGTCTGTTCGCCTACCGCGCCTGGCGCTGCTTGAGGCTGTTTTCCGCCTACCGCGCTTGGCGCTGATTGAGGCTTGTCACCGCCTACCGCGCCTGGCGCTGCTTGAGGCGAGAGCTCGAACGCGACGGCCCGCGTCGAGGTGGTGCCCTGGTCGATGGCGAGGATCAGGCTCAAGTCGTTTTCTCTCCCAGGTGGTTGGGTTAAGGGAGCACATGACGCACCGCCTGCCCAGCTATGAAGGCGTACTGGACGCCGCCCGCCAGATCGAGGGCGTCGCCGTGCGCACTCCCCTGATCGAGAGTCCGGCGCTGAACGCGCGCCTGGGCGGGCGGGTGCTGATGAAGGCGGAGACGCTGCAGCGGGCGGGCGCCTTCAAGTTCCGGGGCGCCTACAACCGCATCAGCCGGCTGGACGAGGACGAGCGGCGGCGCGGGGTCGTGGCCTTTTCCTCCGGCAACCATGCGCAGGGCGTGGCCGCGGCCGCGCGGCTGGTCGGAACGCCGGCGATCATCGTCATGCCCGCCGATTCCCCGGCGGTGAAGGTCGAGGGCGTGCGGTCCTTCGGCGGCGAGGTGCGGTTCTACGATCGCTGGAGCGAAAGCCGCGAGGCCATCGGCGCCGCCATCGCCGAGGAGCGCGGCTCGGTGCTGGTGCCGCCGTTCGACGATCCCTTCGTCATCGAAGGACAGGGAACGACGGCGCTGGAGCTGCTGGAGCAGACGCCCCTGCTCGGCGGGGGAGCCATCGACCAGCTGCTGTGCGGCGCCTCGGGCGGCGGGCTGATCGCCGGGATCAATCTGGTGATGGCCGAGCGCAGCTCCGAGACGCGGGTGACGGTGGTCGAGCCCGAGGCCTTCGACGACACGGCCAGATCGCTGGCGGCGGGCGCGCGGGTCGGCCATCCGCAGGGCGCGCCGTCGATCTGCGACGCCCTGATGGCGCCGACGCCGGGCGAGCTGACCTTTCCGATCAACCGGCGCTGCGCCGGCGCGCTGACTGTGTCCGACGCCGAGGTCGCGGAGGCGGTGGCCTTCGCCTTCCGCCAGCTGAAGCTGGTGGTCGAGCCGGGCGGGGCGGTCGGTCTGGCGGCGCTGCTGAGCGGCAAGGCCGAGGCGAAGGACCGGACCACGGTCGTCGTCCTGTCGGGGGGCAATGTCGACCCGAGCCTGTTCGCCGCCATCATCGAGGGGCGGTTCGGGGGCTGACTTCCGGCCCGTCGTCGGCCAACCTGCCGCAAAACAGCGGGAGGAAGAGAATGACGAAACCCAGCGAACTGCAGGGCCTGATCGGACAGGAGGTCGGGGTCTCGAAATGGTTCGAGGTCAGCCAGGCGCGCATCGACGCTTTCGCCGACTGCACCGAGGACCATCAGTTCATTCACGTCGATCCCGAGGCGGCCAAGGCCACGCCGTTCGGCGGGACCATCGCCCACGGCTTTCTGACGCTGAGCCTGGCCTCGGCCATGAGCTATGACGCGGTCGCGCCGCTGGAGGGCGTGGTGATGGGCGTCAACTACGGCTTCGACAAGCTGCGCTTCCTGGCCCCGGTCCTCGCCGGGTCGCGCGTGCGCGGACGGTTCAGGCTGCTGTCGGCCGAGGACAAGGGGAACGGCCGCTGGCTGCTGAAGCACGAGCTGACCGTCGAGATCGAGGGCGGCGACAAGCCGGCCCTGATCGCCGAATGGCTGGGGATGCAGATGGTCGGCGGGTGACGGGACCAAGGAAAAAGGCCCGGAACCTGGGTTCCGGGCCTTGGTCTTGCTCTAGTCCAGCGTGCGCTTGATCTCTTCGACCGTGAAGCACTCGATGTAGTCGCCTTCCTTGATGTCCTGGAAGCCCTGGAACTGCATGCCGCACTCCTGGCCCGAGGGCACCTCGTTGACCTCGTCCTTGAAGCGCTTGAGCGTGTTGAGCACGCCCAGCTCCAGAACCACCACGTCGTCGCGGATGATGCGGACGCGCGCGCCCTTCCTGACCACGCCCTCGGTGACGCGGCAGCCGGCGATCTTGCCGATCTTGGAGATGTCGAACACCTGCAGCACCTGGGCGTTGCCCAGGAAGGTTTCGCGCTGCAGCGGCGCCAGCATGCCCGACAGCACGCCCTTCATGTCGTCCAGAAGGTCGTAGATGATCGAGTAGTAGCGGATTTCGACGCCTTCGCGCTCGGCCAGGTCGCGCGCCTGCTTGGAGGCGCGGACGTTGAAGCCCAGGATCGGGGCGCCCGCGCTCTTGGCCAGGTTGACGTCGCTCTCGGTGATGCCGCCGGCGCCGGAATAGACGGTGCGGGCGCGCACCTCGTCGGTGCCCATCTTGTCCAGCGAGCCGACGATGGCTTCGGCCGAACCCTGGACGTCCGCCTTGACGACCACCGGCAGCTCCGAGACCTTCTTGGACTGCAGCTTGGACATCATGTCGACCAGCGAGACCGAGCCGCCCGAGACCTGGGCCTTCTCGCGCTTCACCCGCTGACGGTATTCGGTCAGCTCGCGGGCGCGGGCTTCGGATTCCACGACGGCGAAGACGTCGCCGGGAGACGGCGCCTCGTCCAGGCCGAGGATCTCGACAGGGACGGACGGACCGGCTTCGGTCAGCTGCTCGTTGCGCTCGTTCAGCAGGGCGCGAACCTTGCCCCACGATCCGCCGGCCACGACGATGTCGCCGCGCTTCAGCGTGCCGCGCTTGACCAGCACGGTGCCGACCGGGCCGCGGCCCTTGTCCAGCTTGGCCTCGATGACCACGCCCTCGGCCGAACGGTCGGGGTTGGCGCGCAGGTCCATGACCTCGGCCTGGACCAAGATGGCTTCCAGCAGGCCGTCCAGGTTGGTGCGGTTCTTGGCCGAGACCTCGACGATCTGGGTGTCGCCGCCCAGGCTCTCGGCGATGACCTCGTACTGCAGCAGCTCGTTGACGACCTTGGTCGAGTTGGCGTCCGGCTTGTCGATCTTGTTGACCGCCACGATCAGCGGCGCATCGGCCGCCTTGGCGTGCTGGATGGCCTCGATCGTCTGCGGCATGACGCCGTCGTCGGCGGCCACGACCAGCACCACGATGTCGGTGACGTTGGCGCCGCGCGCCCGCATCGCCGAGAAGGCGGCGTGACCCGGGGTGTCCAGGAAGGTGACCTTCTGGCCGTCCTCCAGGCGCACCTGATAGGCGCCGATGTGCTGGGTGATGCCGCCGGCTTCGCCGCCCGCCACGTCGGTGGTGCGCAGCGCGTCCAAGAGCGAGGTCTTGCCGTGGTCGACGTGGCCCATGATGGCCACGACCGGGGCGCGGGTTTCGGACGCATCGGCGTCGTCCGCCTCGCCCAGGAAGCCGGTTTCGATGTCGGATTCCGAGACGCGCTTGACGGCCATGCCGAATTCCTCGGCCACCAGTTCGGCGGTGTCGGAATCGATCACGTCGTTGATCTTCATCATCATGCCCTGACGCATCAGGAACTTGATGATGTCGACGCCGCGCACGGCCATCCGGTTGGACAGCTCCTGAACGGTGATGACGTCGGGGATGACCACTTCGCGCGGACGGTTCGGCGCGTCGGTCGAGCCGCCCTTGCGCTTTTCCTTCTCGCGTTCGCGGGCGCGGCGGACCGAGGCCAGCGAGCGCATCCGCTCGGCGGCGTCGCCGTCGCCGACCACGGACTGGATGGTCATGCGGCCTTCGCGGCGCTTGGGCTCGCCGCGGGTGCGGCTGACCGCCTTGCCGGCGTCGGAGAAACGCTTCTCGCGATCGTCGTCGCGGCCGACCGGACGGCCGAAGCCAGCGCCGGGCGCGCGGCTGGGACGGGCCACTTCTGGCGTGGCGGGCGGCGCATTGGGCGCAGGCCGGCCAGCACGGCGAACAAGGGCGCCGTCAGGA
>NZ_JAYRPA010000037.1:0-54059 GCF_041911375.1 Brevundimonas sp.
AGACGACCGCGGCGCGCGCCAGCGCGGGCGTGCGTCCGGCCTGCGCCAGGACCTGCGCGGCGCGAGGAGAATGAACCAGCACGGCGTCGAAGGCGTCCGGCGGGGGGGCGTCCGTGGAGGCCGTGCGATAGACGGCGACCGACTGGATGGACGCAGCGCCCCCGGCGGCCCGCACCGCCTGGCCCAAGTCCCCGGCGGGGGTTTCGGCGACCGGGGCCAGGATCGGCCCGCTGGCGCGCGAGGCGACCAGACGCGCCAGCGCGATCAGGTCGCCGTCGGCGGACTGGACCTCGGTGAAACCGATCTCGCGCGCCGCACGAGCGGTGGCGTCGCCGACGGCGAAAACCGGCCGATCCCGGCGCGACGACAGTGCCGCGAACGCCGCGACGCCGTTGCGGCTGGTGAAGGCCAGCGCCGCAAAACCGTCAATGTCCGGCAGGTCGGCCGGCAGGAATTCGACGGCCAGCAGGGGGCGGATCAGCGGTTCGAACCCCTGTTCGCGCAACCGGTCGGCGGTGCGGGCGGCGCCCAGCTCCGCGCGGGTGATCCAGACGCGGGCGGACGGTGACCGGATCATCCGTCCAGGGTCGCCGGATCGACTTCCTGATCGCCGGCGGCGGCATGGACCTCGCCGCCCAGGCGACGGCCCAGATCGCGGGCGTCGGCCTCGGTCGGCCGGGCCAGCTCGCCCACCCGCCGCCAGCGCGCCGAGCCGTCCGGACTGAGCATCTCGGTGGTCAGATGCAGCACCCCGTCGGTGATGCGCGCGTGGGCCCCGACAGCCGTGCGGCACGAACCTTCCAGCGCGGCCATGGCGCCGCGCTCGGCGGCGACGGCCAGCGCCGTCTCCGCATGGTTCAAGGCCGCGACCCAAGGCGCATCGCGATCGGCGACGCGGGTCTGGATGGCCAGGGCGCCCTGGCCCGGCGCGGGCAGAAAGGCGTCCAGCGACAGATGTTCGCGGATGTGCTCGGTCACGCCCAGCCGCGTCATGCCCGAGACGGCCAGCAGGATGGCGTCGAAATCCCCCTCGGCCGCGCGGCGCAGCCGGGTGTCGATGTTGCCGCGCAGCATCTCGATCTTCAAGTCGGGCCGCAGCGCCAGCGCCTGGGCCTGGCGCCGCAGGCTGGCCGTGCCCAGGCGCGCGCCGAACGGCAGGTCGTCGAACGCGGCGAAGTCGCGGCTGATGAAGGCGTCGCGGGCGTCCTCGCGTTCGGGCACGGCGGCGATGCACAGCCCCTCGGGCTGCTCGGCCGGCACATCCTTCATGGAGTGGACGGCGATGTCGACGCGACCGTTCAGCAGGGCTTCCTCGATCTCCTTGGTGAACAGCGCCTTGCCGCCCAGCTCCAGCAGGCGGCGGTCCTGGATGCGGTCGCCGGTGGTGACGATCTCGACCAGGGGCACGGCGGTCTCGACCTGGTCGGCGGGCACGCCCAGCGCCGCGGCGATGGCGCGCTGCATCATGCCGGACTGCGCCAGCGCCAGCTTTGAACGGCGGGTGCCGATTCGGAGGGGAAAGGTCATGATGTCATGTGGTCGTTGCGCGCCGCTCGCCGGATCGCTACCTCGACCCGATGGAGATGTCCGCCGACTATAGCAGGGACGCCGCAGCGGCAACCGGACCCGATACCCGCCCCCTTACGGTGCTGGGCCTGGAGACCAGCTGCGACGAGACCGCCGCATCGGTGGTGCGGCTGACCGGAGGACGGGCGGAGGTGCTGTCGTCCGTGATCCACAGCCAGATCGACGACCATGCGGCCTATGGCGGCGTGGTGCCCGAGATCGCGGCCCGCAGCCATGTCGAGATGATCGACGGCGTGACGCGCCGGGCCATGGCCGAGGCGGGTCTGGACTATGGCGCGCTGGACGGCGTGGCGGCGACGGCGGGGCCGGGCCTGGTGGGCGGCGTCATGGTGGGGCTGAGCTACGGCAAGGCGGTCAGCCTGGCGCGCGGCCTGCCGCTGATGGCGGTGAACCATCTGGAAGGCCATGCGGTCTCGGCCCGCCTGGGCGCGGAGGTCGCCTACCCTTTCCTGCTGCTGCTGGTGTCGGGCGGACACTGCCAGCTGCTGGAGGTCCGCGGCATCGGCGACATGAGCCGCGTCGGCGCCACCATCGACGACGCGGCGGGCGAGGCGTTCGACAAGATCGCCAAGGCCCTGGGCCTGGGCTATCCGGGCGGGCCGGCGCTGGAGCGGCTGGCGGAGCGGGGCGACGGATCGAAGATCGACCTGCCGCGCGCCCTGCTGGGCCGCAAGGATTGCGACTTTTCCTTCTCGGGCCTGAAGACCGCCGCCTTCCGCGTCGCCCAGGCCTGCGAGACGGAGCAGGACAAGGCCGATCTGGCCGACGCGGTCCAGGCCGCCATCGCCCGGCAGCTGTCGGAACGGTCGGAGCGGGCGATGCAGGCCTATGCCGAAGCCCACGGCCATCGGCTGTTCGTGGTCGCCGGCGGTGTGGCCGCCAACAAGACGATCCGGCGCACGCTGGAGGCGACGGCGCAGCGAAACGGCTTCGATTTCCTGGCGCCGCCGATGGTCTATTGCACCGACAACGCCGCCATGATCGCCCTGGCCGGGGCCGAGCGGCTGGCGCTGGGGCTGATCAGCGACATCGACGTCGTCGCCCGGCCGCGATGGCCGCTGGACGAAGCGCGCGCCCTGGCCGATCCTTCGCACAAGCCGGGCCGCAAGGGCGCCAAGGCGTAACGAGCAACAAGGCCTGGGAGGGCGCATGGAATTCCGCACGGCAGGGGTGATCGGCGCGGGCGCCTGGGGCACGGCCCTGGCGCAGGTCTGCGCGCGGGCGGGGCTGGACGTCGTCCTTCAGGCGCGCGAGCCCGAGGTGATCGACAGCATCGCCGCGCGGCGCGTCAACGAGGCCTTCCTGCCGGGGGTGGAGCTGGACCCCGCGATCCGCGCCACGCCGGACATGGCGGACCTGGCCGGATGCGACCTGATCCTGGCCGTGCCGCCGGCGCAGCATATGCGCGGCACGCTGGCGGCCTTTCGGCCCCATGCGCGCGCCGAGGTCCCGGTCGTGCTGTGCGCCAAGGGCATCGAGCGCGGCTCGCTGAAACTGATGACCGACGTCCTGGCCGAGACTCTGCCGGGCGCGACCGCCGCCGTCCTGTCCGGCCCCAGCTTCGCCGCCGAGGTGGCGCGCGGCCTGCCGTCCGCCGTGACCCTGGCCTGCGCCGACGCGGCCCTGGGCGAGGCGCTGCTGAACACCCTGTCGGCGCCGGCCTTCCGGCCCTATCTGGCGACCGATCTGATCGGCGCCGAGGCGGGCGGCGCGCTGAAGAACGTGCTGGCGATCGCCTGCGGGATCGTGGAGGGCCGCCAGCTGGGCCGCAGCGCCCATGCGGCGGTGATCACGCGCGGCTTCGCCGAGATGACGCGCCTGGCGGTGGCCCTGGGCGGCGAGGCCGAGACAGTGGCCGGCCTGTGCGGCCTGGGCGACCTGGTGCTGACCTGTTCCAGCCCCCAGTCGCGCAACATGAGCCTGGGGCTGGCGCTGGGCCAGGGCCAGAGCGTCGAACAGGCGCTGGCGGGCAAGCGTTCGGTGGCCGAAGGCTATGAAAGCGCGCCGGCGGTGCGCGACCTGGCGGCGCGCCTGGGCGTTGAAATGCCCATCGCCGAGGTCACCGCCGCCCTGCTGGCCGGCGAGACGACCGTGGACGGCGCCATCGAGGCCCTGCTGTCGCGGCCGCTGAAGGCCGAGCGGGTTTGACCGACGCCGAGACCCCGGCGACCGAGCGCAAGCGGGTCTGGAAGACGCCGCCTGGCGTCGCCCTGTGCGCCGAGGACGCCATCCCCGACCCGGGCTCGCGCGGTTTCGTGCTGCAGATCGGCGAGGCCTTCTTCCATGGCTTCGTGGTGCGCAAGGACGGCCAGGTCGCCGGCTGGGTCGACCGCTGCCCGCACGCCGGCTTCCCGCTGGCGATCGAGCTGGACCGTTACCTGACGCCCGACGCTTCGCTGATCCTGTGCGGCTGGCACGGGGCGGTGTTCGAGCCGATGACCGGGGAATGCCGGGGCGGCCCCTGCGCCGGCGGACGGCTGACGCCCTGGCCGGTCGAGGCCTCGGGCGGCGTGATCCGCACCGCCTGACGCGGATGGCCTGAGGCTAGACCGTCTCCACCGCGCGCCAGTGATCGAGGCGGTTGAGGAAGACGGCCGGGTCCTTGGGCGTCACCAGTTTGGACGGATCGTGGAAGATGCGGTCGTGCAGGCGCGTCAGGGTGAAGCGCAGGGCCGCCGCCTCGCCCAGGCGCGGCAGGGCCTGACGGTCGGCCTCGGTCAGGGGACGCACGGCCTCGTAGCCGCGCTGGAAGGCCGCCAGCGCCCCCGGCAGGGCGCGCCCCTCGGCGTCGAAGCCCCAGGCCGACAGGGCGATGGCCAGGTCGTAGGCGAAGGGCCCGGTGCAGCCGAAATAGAAGTCGATGACGCCGGACACGGCGCCGTCCTCAAACAGGACGTTGTCGGGGAAGTAGTCGGCGTGGATCGCCCCCGTCGGCAGGTCGTCGGCGAAGGGATCGCCCAGCCGAGCCAGGGCGGCTTCGGCCCGGTCCAGCAGCCGCCGGTCCTCGCCCGAGGCGCCGGCGGCGCAGCGGTCGGCCAGCCGGCGCCAAGCCGGGGGCCCCACCGGATTGATCCTGCGGCCCCCATAGCCCTGGGCGGTCTGGTGCAGCCGGGCCAGGACGGCGCCGGCGGCCGCCTGATCAGCTTCGGACGGGTGGCGCAGCCAGGCGCCGGTCTTCCATTCGATCACCGCGGCGGCGCGCCCGTTCAGCCGCCCCAGCCAGCCGCCGGAGCGATCCGCCACCGGCGTCGGCGCGGGAAAGCCCCGTTCCGCCAAGTGCGCCGTCAGCCCGAGGCAGAAGGGCAGCGAGGCCTCGTCCGTACGCCCCTCGAACAGGGTCAGCACGAAGCGGCCGCGATCGGTCTCCAGCCGATAGTTGGTGTTCTCCACCCCCTCGGCGATGGGCGTCAGCTCGACCGCCCGGCCCAGCTCGTAGCCGGACAGCCAGGTCTGCGCCTGATCGAGGGTGACGGGGGTGAAGACGGCCATGCGCTAGTTTAGCCCGGCGTCGGCGCGGCGCGCGCGCACGATTTCGGCCAGGTCCGCCATGATGCTCTCGGTCGTCGCCCAGCGGCCGGCGCCGCGGCCCCGGCAGCGCCACACCCGGCCGTCGGCCGTCCAGACCTTGAGCGCATTGCCCTCGCCGTTCAGGCTCGAGAACAGCGGGTCGTTGTGGTCGGCCGTCAGCTTGACCGAAGGGCTCAGCGCCTCGCCGTCCTTGCGGCAGGCGCCGATCTGGCGCACGCCCGGCGCGGCGACGGTCTGTTCCGAAAGGTGGTCGCGGGGCACCGTGTCGACAGGCGGAGAGACGCCGAACGCCTCATAGGCCAAGAGCCGGACCTTGGCGGCGGCGTCCAGCCCTTCCAGGTCAGCGGACGGATCCTCTTCCGCGAAACCGGCGGCGCGGGCGTCGGCCAGGGCCTCGGCGAAGGCGGCCCCGTCGCCCAGGCGCTCGAGCATGAAGTTGACCGTTCCATTCAGGACGGCCTCGAAGCCGGCCACCTCGCCGGCGGCGCGGGCTGCGCGGACCGTCTCGATCATGGGCGAGCCGCCGCCGACCGAGGCCGACCAGAACACCCGGCGGCCCTTCTGATAGGCCAGGGCCTGGAGGCCGGCGGGGTCGCGGCTGACCGCCTGCTTGTTGGCGCTGGCCACGTCGCAGCCGGCCTCCAGCGCCTTGCGGATCAGGGCGTGACCGGCCTCGCCCTCGGACAGGGCCTCCAGCACGATGTCAGGTTTTCTTGACAAAAGCGCGTCGGCGTCGGCGGTGAACAGTTCGGGCGGACAGGGCACGTCGCGGGGCTTTTCCGGGTTGCGGACCAGGACGCCGACGACATCGTAGCGCGGGTCGTTCAGCAGTCGGCCCAGCACGCCGCCGCCGACCACGCCGCAGCCGGCGACCGCCACCTTCAGCGGCGGCAGGGCCGGGGCCGGTCCAGGCGGGGCCGACCGGTCGCCGATCAGTGTGCCGTCGGCGCGGTCCAGCGCGGCCACCTCGATCTCCACGCCCCGGCGCTCGCCCAGGTCGATCGCGTCATGCTGCACCAGGGCGCCGCCCAGCTTGCGCGCCACGTCCCAGGAGGCGCGGCGATAGCGCAGCGCCGGGGCGGTGTTGTCGTTGGGATCATGGTCGTAGAGGCCGTCCACGTCCTTCACCAGCCGCACCCGGTTCAGCCCCAGCTCCGCCGCCAGGAAGACCGCCGTCAGGTCCGATCCGCCCCGCCCCAGCAGGGCCACCCGGCCGTCGGGGCGCACCGCGCCGAAGCCCGGCACCACCACCACCTCGTGCCGGTCCAGCGCCTGCTTCAGGTGGTCGGCGCGAAGGCCGCAGGGGCGGGAATGTTCGGGTTCGCCCTCGGCGACGATGCCCAGCTCCCGCACCGACAGGGCGCAGGCGTCCAGGCCCACGCGGTCGCACGCGACGGCCACGAGCGCGGCCGACTTCTCCTCGCCCAGGGCGACATAGCCCGGCAGCAACGCGTTGGAGTGGGGCAGGCCCAGCGCGCGGGCCTCGGCCAGGAGCCGGTCGGTCGCCCCGGCGAAGGCGGACACGACCGCCACCACCTTGCGGCCGGCGCGGACGTGGCCGTAGCAGGCCGAGGCGACCAGCGGCGCGTCGGCCGGGCCGCGCAGGATGGAGCTGCCGAACTTCAGCACCACGACTTCGGCCGCGGGCGACCCGGACGTTTGGGCGGCAGGTTTCGGCTTGTCGGGATTTTCGACCAGGGCGAGCGAGGCGGACATCGGGGTTCTCGGATTTTCGGTGAAGGGCGTGGGGTGAAAAAGAAAAACCCCGCCTGGCGGACCGGGCGGGGTTCGGGTTCTGCGGGGCCGGGATTCCGGCGCGCTAAACTCGTCCCGCCCGCGAGGGCATGGTGGTGGTGGTACCGGTGCCGATAATCATGCCGAAGCGCGTCGCGGCGAGGCCGGCGACGGCGAAGGTTTCGGCGATGATCGAGCGCTGAAGCACAGGGCGAGATCCGGTTGACGATGAGCAGAGGGTGTCCAAGCCGGACCAATCCGTCAATAGGCGATTGGACGATTCTTTCATCCTTCGCGGCTTTTGATGCATTTCGCACCCGAACGCCGCAGCGTTGCCCTTTGGCGTGGTTGAATTTTTCCCTTGACGAAAGGGAGCGTCTGCACCATCCCTAAAAGCACTCATCAAGACCGGCTGAGGGATTAGGCCCTTTGACGCCGGGGCAACCATCGGGTTCCGCCCGAAACGGTGCCAACTCCTGCGGGGTCCCTTCCGGGGCCGCGAGAGATGAGTGGAGCATCGACGAGGCGACGCTCCACGATCTGTCACCGCATCGAGCCTTGCTGAGGCGAGAACGATGCGGACGACGACGATGACCCTGGCTGAAACATCCCTGCTCGAAGAGCCCTTCTGCCGGCCCCAACCGACCGAACCCTCCGTGCGCGCTCCCGCTCGGGAACGCGGAGGCGCCCGTGACGTCATCGTCCCCCTTCCCGCCGACTTCCGCCTGGCCTCGGGCGAGCGGCTGAACCAGCCCAACATCGTCGGCCGCATCCACGGCCGCGCCGGCGCGCCGGTCGTCGTCGTCGCCGGCGGCATCTCGGCGGGTCGTTTCGTCCACCGCACCGAAACCAACGGCCTGGGCTGGTGGTCGGGCGCCGTGTCGGTGCGCGGGCCGATCGACCTGTCGCGCCTGCAGGTGCTGGCCGTCGACTTCGCGCCCGGCGTCGAATTCCTGGACAAGCCCGTCACCATCACCACAGGGGACCAGGCCCGGCTGGTGGCCCTGGTGCTGGATCACCTGAAGATCGAACGGGTCGCCGCCTTCGTCGGCTGCTCCTACGGCGGCATGGTCGCCTTGGCCTTCGCCGAGCTCTTCCCCGATCGCGCCGACCAGCTGGTCGTCGTCTCGGCCGCCCACCGCGCCCATCCCCAGGCCACGGCCTGGCGCGGCATCCAGCGCCGCATCCTGCAGTTCGCCGTCGACGCCGGCCGCCCCGAGGAAGGCGTCGCCCTGGCCCGCGAACTGGCCATGACCACCTATCGCACGGCCGAGGAGTTCCACGACCGGTTCGAGACCACCGCGCCTCAGGCCGTCGGCGGCGCCTATCCTGTCTGCGAGTACCTGACGGCGCGTGGCCAGGCCTATCGGACCCACACGACCCCCGCGCGCTGGGTGTCGATGTCTGACTCGCTGGATCGCCACAGCGTGACGCCGGAAGCCATCACGACCCCCGTCACCCTGATCGGCTTCACCTCCGACCGGCTGGTGCCGATCGACGACATCCGCGAACTGGCCGCGCGGCTGCCGACCCTGTGGCGCTTCGTCGAGGCGCCCTCCCTCTATGGCCACGACGCCTTTCTGAAGGAGGACGCCTTCGTCGGCGACATCCTCCGCGCCGCCTTCAAGGACATCAAATCATGACTGCCCGCATCGCCAATCCGCACACCATCGCCGCCCGTACGGGCGTGGACACGGACACGGCCCACGGCGCGGTCATGCCGCCGCTCTATCTGTCGTCCAACTATTCCTTCGCCGGCTTCGAGCAGAAGCGTAAGTACGACTACAGCCGTTCGGGCAATCCGACGCGCGACGTCCTGGCGGAGACCCTGACCGAGCTGGAGGGCGGCGCGGGAGCCGTCATCACCGCCACCGGCATGGCGGCGGTCGATCTGCCGCTGGCCCTGCTGGAGCCGGGCGACCTGCTGATCGCGCCGCACGATTGCTACGGCGGCACCTGCCGCCTGCTGAACGCCCGGGCCAAGAAGGGGCATTTCGAACTGTTGCTGGTCGATCAGGGCGATCCCGTCGCGCTGGAACAGGCCCTGGCGCTGAAGCCCAAGCTGGTCCTGGTCGAGACCCCGTCCAACCCCCTGCTGCGTCTGGTCGACGTGGCCGACATCTGCACCCGCGCCCATGCGGCCGGGGCCAAGGTCGTGTGCGACAACACCTTCCTGTCGCCGGCGCTTCAGAACCCGATCAAGCTGGGCGCCGACTTCGTGGTTCATTCGACGACCAAGTTCATCAACGGCCATTCCGATGTGGTCGGCGGCGCGGTCGTCTCGGCCGACGCAGAGGATCACCAGACCCTGGCCTGGTGGGCGAACTGCACCGGCGTGACCGGTTCGCCGTTCGACGCCTATCTGACCCTGCGCGGGGTGCGCACCCTGTTCGCCCGCATCGAGCGGCAGCAGGCCACGGCCGGCCGCATCGCTGAACTGCTGGACGCCCATCCGGCGGTGAAGGTCGTCCACTATCCCGGCCTGAAGTCCCATCCGACCCACGCCCTGGTCGCCGCCCAGCAGGCCGGCCCCGGCGCCATGCTCAGCTTCGAGCTGGAAGGCGGGACCGAGGCCGTGCGCGAGCTGGTCGAAAGCCTGGAGATCTTCACCCTGGCGGAATCGCTGGGCGGGGTCGAAAGCCTAATCGCCCACCCGGCCAGCATGACCCACGCCGCCATGACGCCGGAACAGCGCGCCACGGCGGGCATCGGCGACGGCCTGGTGCGGCTGTCGGTCGGGCTGGAGCATGTCGAGGACCTGATCGCCGACCTGGCGCCGGCGCTGGACGCCCTGGTGCAGCGGACCCAGGTCGCGGCCTAATTTTCGCTTGCGATCCGACGCGAACCGGGGCAAATGCGCCGCCCCGGCCGCGGTCCCTTCGTCTATCGGTTAGGACGTCAGGTTTTCAACCTGAAAAGAGGGGTTCGATTCCCCTAGGGACTGCCACCGGCGCCTCCGCCCAGTTTCAGCGCTGATCGCCCACGGGCGTCTGGCCCTCGGGGGCCACGACGCGGAAGGTGGCGACGGGCCCGCCCTGGGCCGACGGCGCGATCCAGACGTCGAACAGCCCCGGCTCCACCACCGATTCCAGATCGGCGTTGATGAAGGTCAGCTGCGAGGGCCTGAGGCCGAAGGCGACGCGCGCCGACTGTCCGGGCTCCAGAAGCACCGCCTTGAAATCCTTGAGCAACCGCCCTGGCTGCGTCAGGCTGGCCACCCGGTCGTGGATGTAGAGCTGCACCGTCTCCTCGGCCGCCCGCGCGCCCCGATTGGTGACGGTGACCGCCACCTGAATCGCGCCGTCCAGCGCCATCTCCTGCGCGCTGAGCTCGATCGGACCGTATTCGATCCGGCCATAGGTCAGGCCGTGGCCGAATGGGTAGAGGGCGGTGTTCGGCGTTTCGCGATAGCGGGCCTTGTACTCTTCTTCCTCCAGGTTCGGATCGGCCGGCCGGCCCGTGTTCTTGCGGTCGTAGTAGAACGGCTGCTGACCGGATCGACGCGGGAAGCTGACCGGCAGGCGGCCCGAGGGCCCGAAGTCCCCGAACATGATGTCGGCGATCGCGTGGCCGGACTCGCTGCCCAGGAACCAGGTCACCAGGATCGCCTGGGCGTTGCGCACCGCCCCGCTCAGCGCCAGGGCCCGGCCGTTCTTCAGCACCACCACCATGGGCTTGCCGACGGCGGCGACCGCCTCGACCAACTGCTGTTGGGCCTCGGGCACGACGATGTCGGTGCGGGACTGGGCCTCGCCCGACATGCGCTGGCTCTCGCCGATGGCCAGCACCACCACATCGGCGGCGCGCGCCGCCTCGACCGCGGCGGCGATGCCGCCCTCCAGCGGCCCCTCCACGCCCGAGCCGCGCGTGACCGTCAGCAGCGACGGGTCTTCCATGGCCGCGCGCAGTCCGACATCCAGCGCCACCCGCCGGCTTTCGTCGCCCCAGATGGTCCAGGGCCCGAAGACATTGTCCACGTCGTCGGCGAACGGACCGATCAGGGCGATGCGCTGTCCCGCCTTGTTCAGAGGCAGAACGTCGCCGTCGTTCTTCAGCATGACGATCGATTCGCGGGCGGCCTCGCGCGCCAGCGCATAGTGCGCCTGCGACCCGACCATGGCGCGCTCGCGGACTTCGTCGGTCCCGCGATAGGGGTCGTCGAACAGGCCCAGCGCGGCCTTGGTCCGCAACACCCGCCGCACGGCCTGATCGATGCGCGCCATCGGCACGTCGCCGGACCGGACCAGATCGGGAATGTGCTCCAGGAACAGGCCGGAGACCATGCTGACGTCGACCCCGGCCATGATGGCCAGGCGCGTCGCGTCGCGGCCGTCCTCGGCGAAGCCGTGCGCCACCAGCTCCTGCTCGGATGTGTAGTCGGACAGGACGAAGCCCTGGAAACCCCAGTCGTCCCTCAGAATCTCGGTCAGCAGCTCGTGATTGGCCGAGGCGGGCACGCCGTTGACGTCGTTGAAGGCGCTCATGATCGCCAGGCAGCCGGCGTCCACAGCCGCCTTGAACGGCGGCAGGAAGACCCCGCGCAGGGTCTGCTCGCTCATGTCGGTGGTGTTGTACTCGACCCCGCCGATGGCGGCGGAATAGCCGGCCATGTGCTTGGCCGTGGCCAGGATGGCGTCGGGGTGGTCCAGCCCCGCCTCGCCCTGGAAGCCGCGCACCCGGGCGGCCGCCAGCAGGTTGTTCAGGGTGACGTCCTCGCCGGCCCCTTCCACCACCCGGCCCCATCGCTGGTCGCGGGCGACGTCCACCATCGGCGCATAGGTCTGGTGAACGCCCGAGACCGCCAGCTCCAGCCCCGCCGCCTGGGCGGTGCGCCGCGCCAGTTCGGGATTGAAGGCCGCCGCCTCGGCCAGCGGGACCGGGAAGACCGTCTTCAGACCATGGATTACGTCGGCGGCGAACAGCAGCGGTATGCCCAGCCGGCTTTCCTCAACCGCGACCCGCTGGATGGTGCGGCCCATGGCCGCGCCGATGCCGTTGAACAGCGAGCCCACCTGCCCGGCCCGGATCATGGCCGTGACCCGGCCCGGATCGCCTTCGCCGTCCATGGGATTGACGTTCTGGGGCCGCCAGCGGAACGGGTCGGCCAGCAGGTTCAGCTGACCGGCCTTCTCCTCGATCGTCATGCGCGCGATCAGGTCCTCGATCCGGGCGGCATGGCGCTGCACGGCCGACGGCGCGGGGCGATTCTGGGCGAACGCGGACATGGCCGGGCCTCCAACGCCCATGATCGTGATCAGGCTCAGGCCGGTCAGGACGCCGCGTCTGGAGGGCGCGGCCCTGAGGGGTCGGATCGAACTCATGGGGCTCCGTAACCGTCGGCGATCTCCCCCTCGCCTCGCCCAAGGCCCTAGCCGGACCGCCCCCGCGCCGTCCAGCCCCGAATGTGTCGCGCGCCGGCGCGACGGACGCGATCATCCCAGGGCGATATCGAGGAACATCATCCCCACCAGCCCGATCATCAGACCGATCATCGAGCCCTCGCCCTTGGTCCGCCCGCGCGTCTCCGGAATGATCTCGGCGGTGACCACATAGATCATCGCCCCCGCCGCCAGCCCCAGTCCCCAGGGCAGGGCGCCGGGCAGCAGGTCGACCACGCTGGCGCCGATCAGGCCGCCGACCGGCTCGACCAGGCCCGAGGCCAGCGCGCCCAGGAAGGCCGCCCAGCGGCCGTAGCCCAGGCTGGCCATCGCCGCCGAGACCGCCAGTCCCTCGGGCATGTTCTGGATGCCGATGCCCAGCGCGGTGGCCAGGCCCTGGCTGACGTCGCCGCCGCCGAAGCTGACGCCCACCGCCGCGCCCTCGGGAAAGTTGTGCAGGGTGATGGCGATGATGAACAGCCAGATGCGCCGCGCCAGATCGCGCGATCCCGCCGGGCCGATGGCCAGCATGTCCACCGGGGCGAACCGGTTCAGCAGGCCGATCACCGCCGCCCCGATCAGCACCGCCGCCGCCATGGTCCCGGCGGCCAGCCCCTTGGTCGCGCCACCGTCCTGCAGCACCGCCACGCCCGGGATGATCAGCGAGAAGAAGGACGCCGCCAGCATGACCCCGGCGGCGAAACCCAGCAGGATTCCCTGGGTCTGCTCGCCGGGTCGCCGGAAGAACAGCATCGGCAGGGCGCCGACCGCCGTCATCATGCCGGCGGCCAGACTGCCCAGGGCGCCCGCCGCGACGGGAGACAGGGCGCCGACGGCGTCCGGGGAAAGGGATTCCATCATTCGCCTGCTGTGACCGGCAATGTTGCAAGAGACAAGCCGGAACGACGCCGTTACAGAAACCGTCATGTCCGACGCCGCCCCCCTGCCGCCGCGCCCCGACGCCGCCTCGGCGCTGGCTTCCGCGCGCCGGATCGTGGTCAAGATCGGCTCGTCGCTGCTGATCGACCCCGCGACGCGGCGCGTGACCGTCGACTGGCTGGCGGCGCTGGCGGCGGAGCTGGCCGCCCTGCGCCAGAACGGGCGGGAGGTGATCGTCGTCTCGTCCGGCTCCATCGCGCTGGGCCGGGGCGCCTTGGGCCGGAGCGGCGCCGGCGACATCGGCGCCCGGCTGGAAGACAAGCAGGCCGCCGCCGCGGTCGGCCAGTCGCTGCTGATGGCCGCCTGGCAGGCAGCGTTCCAGCCGCACGACCTGATCGTCGGCCAGGTGCTGCTGACCCGCGACGACACCGAGCGGCGGCGGCGCTGGCTGAACGGCCGCGCCACCGTGGAGGCCTTGCTGGCCCATGGCGTGATCCCGGTCGTCAACGAGAACGACACCGTCGCCACCGAGGAGATCCGTTACGGCGACAACGACCGCCTCGCGGCCCGCACGGCCCAGCTGGCGCGCGCGGACCTGCTGGTGCTGCTGTCGGATGTCGACGGCCTCTACACCGCCGATCCGCGCCGGGACCCCGCGGCCGCTCACCTGCCCCTGATCGAGGCCCTGACCCCGGACATCCTGGCCATGGGCGGGGGCGCCAACGCCCAGGCCGGCGTCGGCACGGGCGGCATGGCCACCAAGCTGGCCGCCGCGCAGATCGCCCGCTCGGCGGGCTGCGCCACCCTGATCGCCTCGGGCCAGACCCTCGCGCCCCTGAGCGCCGTCCGCGACGGCGCCCGTGCGACCCTGATCGATGCACCAAACGGGCCGATGGCGGCCTACAAGCAATGGATCGCCGGCAGCCTGGCGCCGGCGGGCGAACTGCGACTGGACGACGGCGCCGTGGCCGCGCTGCGCGCCGGCAAGAGCCTGCTGCCCGCGGGCGTCACGGCGGTGTCCGGCGCCTTCGAGAAGGGGGACTGCGTGCGTCTCAGCGACGCTTCCGGCGCCGCCGTCGGCGTGGGTCTGGTCGCCTATCCGGCCGACGAGGCCGCCCGCATCCGGGGCCGCCGCAGCGAAGAGATCGAGAGCCTGCTGGGCTATCGCGGCGCGGCGGTCCTGATCCACCGCGACGACCTGGTGCTGGACGAGCGATGACCGACCTGCAGGCCCGTATGCTGGAACTGGGCCGCCGCGCCCGCGCCGCCGCCGCCGCCCTGCGCGAAGCTCCGGCCGATGCCCGTACGCGCGCCCTGACCCTGCTGGCCGAAGGACTGCAAGGGGCCGAAGCCGACATCCTGTCCGCCAACGCCCGCGATGTCGTCGCCGCGCGCGCCCACGGCCTTTCGGAGGCCCTGATCGACCGCCTGTCGCTGACCCCCGTCCGCGTCGGCGGCATGGCCCAGGCCGTGGCGACCATCGCCGGCGTGCCGGACCCGCTGGGCGTGGAGACCGAGCGCTGGACCCCCGCCAACGGCCTGGACATCGCCCGGGTGCGCACGCCCATCGGCGTGCTGGGCGTGATCTACGAGAGCCGTCCCAACGTCACCGCCGACGCGGCCGCCCTGTGCATTCGCTCGGGCAATGCGGCCATCCTGCGCTGCGGTTCGGACGGCCTGCAGTCCTCTCTGGCGATCGCGGCGGTGGTCGAGCGCGCCCTGGCGCAGGCCGGCCTGCCCGCGGACGCGATCCAGCTGGTCGACACGGCCGACCGCGAGGCCGTCGGCCTGATGCTGACGGGGCTGGACGGCGCCATCGACGTCATCGTCCCGCGGGGCGGCAAGAGCCTGGTCGCCCGCGTGCAAGCCGAGGCGCGAACGGCGGTGCTCAGCCATCTGGAGGGCCTGAACCACACCTATCTGCACCAGGCGGCGGACCTCGAACAGGCGCGCGCCATTGTCCTGAACGCCAAGATGCGGCGCGTGTCGGTCTGCGGCGCGACCGAGACCCTGCTGGTGGATCGCGCCGGGGCCGAACGCCTGCTGCCGCCTGTCGCCGCGGACCTGATCGCCGCCGGATGCGAGCTGCGGGGCGACGCCGAGGCCTGCGCCCTGGTCCCGGCCATGACGCCCGCGACAGAGGTCGACTGGACCACCGAATATCTGGCGCCGATCCTGTCGGTCCGCATCGTCAACGACCTGGAGGCGGCCGTCGCCCATATCGCCCGCTACGGCTCGGGCCACACCGAGGCCATCGTCACCGCCGACCGCGAGGCGGCCGAGCGGTTCGCCGCCGGGGTCGACAGCGCCATCGTCCTGATCAACGCCTCGACCCAGTTCGCCGACGGCGGCGAGTTCGGCTTCGGCGGCGAAATCGGCATCTCGACAAACCGCCTCCACGCGCGCGGCCCGGTCGGGGCCGAACAGCTGACGACCTACAAGTACGTCGTGCGCGGCCAGGGCCAGACCCGGCCCTGAACCTTCTCACTAGCTGTTCGCGGCCGCAGGCGAAGCCAGGCGGGCGCGGCCCGGCAAGGCGTCCCTGAAAGAAAAGAGGCGGCTCGTTTCCGAGCCGCCCCCATCTGGTCGCTGGCGCCCCCTTCCCCGCAGGGGAGGGAGAAACCGCCTCAGCCGCGTTGCGGCAGGGCATAGGCGATCACGTAGTCGCCCTTCGGCGTTTCCATGAAGTGATGACCGCCGGCCATGATGACCAGATATTGACGGCCGTTCTGCTCATAGATCATCGGATTGGCCTGGCCGCCGGCCGGCAGCACGTCGGACCAGACCGTCTCGCCCGTCTCGATGTCGATGGCGCGGATCAGGTCGTCGGTCGCGGCGGCGATGAAGATCAGGCCGCCGGCCGTCACCACCGAGCCGCCGTTGTTCGGCGTGCCGATCTCCAGCGGCAGGTGCGAGGGAACGCCCCACGGCCCGTTCTTGCGCGCCGTGCCGAACGGACGGTCCCACAGGGTGCGGCCGGTGCGCATGTCGATGGCGGTGATGCCGCCATACGGAGGCTCCTTGCACAGCAGGCCCGTCCACTTCACCCGCCAACCGGCGTTGACGTCGATGGCGTAGGGCACGCCGATCTGCGGATCGCCGGCGCCTTCGCCCTTGGACAGGCTGCCGCCACGTTCGGCCGCTTCCTGCTGCTGGGCGATGTAGCGCGGGTCGTCGCGCGGGAACCAGCCCTTCTCGTTCGCCTCCTCGCGGGGCACCAGGCGGTTGTAGTTGGGCATGTCGTTGTAGTTGGCGACAATCACGCCCCGCGCCGGATCCACCGCCACCCCGCCCCAGTCCGAGCCGCCGTTATAGCCCGGATAGTTGATGTAGTGGTTGGTCGAAGGCGGGGTGTAATAGCCTTGATAGTTCGCCTTCTTGAAGTTGATGCGGCAGAACATCTGATCGATCGGCGACATGCCCCACATGTCCGCCTCGACCAGGTTCGGCTTCCTCAGCGTCGCGAACAACGAAAATGGCTGGGTTGGCGACCGCTGCCCCTGTTCGGCGCCGCCCGTGGTGGGCGCCGGCCGTTCCTCTACCCCGTGCAGCAGCTGGCCCGTGGCGCGGTTGAAGACGTACATGTCGCCTTGTTTGGTCGGCACCAGCAGGGCCGGAACGACGCCGTTCGCGGTCGGGAAGTCGATCAGCGTGGCCTGGGAGCCCAGGTCGAAGTCCCAGACGTCGTTGTGGACGGTCTGATAGTGCCAGCGTGGCTTGCCCGTGGTCACGTCCAGGGCGACGATCGCGGTCGAATACTGCTTCTCCAGCGGCCGGCGCGAGCTGGACCAGTAGTCGGCGGCCGAGTTGCCCATGGGCAGATAGACCAGGCCCAGGTTTTCATCGACCGAGGCCGTCGTCCACATGTTGGGCGTGCCGGGGGTGTAGGTCTCGCCTTCCGGCGGCAGGCCGTTGCGGTCCGGCCGCATCATGTCCCAGGCGAAGCGCAGTTCCCCTGTCTCGACGTCGAAGCCCTGGATCACGCCCGAGGCGTTCCACCGCTTCTGGCCGTCCAGCACCTGGTGACCGGTCACGATCACGCCGCGCACCACGACGGGCGCCGAGGTGATCGACACCATGCCGGGATAGGGATCGCCCATGCCTTCCTTGATGCTGACCGCGCCGTTCTGGCCGAACGCCGGACAAGGCCGGCCGGTGCGGGCGTCCACCGCGACGAGGCGGCCGTCCAGCGTGCCCTCGATGATCTTGGTCGCGCAGGGCTGAGCGGGATCGGCGTTCGCACGCGCGTGATAGGTCACGCCGCGGCAGGCCGCCGTATAGGGGATCTGGTTGTCCGCGACCTGCGGATCATAGGTCCATTTCTGCTGGCCGGTGGCCGCGTCCAGCGCGAAAAGCTTGTTGCGCGCCGAGCAGAGATAGACGGTGGCGCCGATCTTCAGCGGCGTGGTCTCGGCGCCCCACCGCTCTTCCGGCAGATCGCCGGTGCGGAAGGTCCAGGCGCGCTGCAGACTTCCGACATTGTCCTTGTTGATCTGGGTCAGCGGCGAATAGCGCTGGGCGCTGTCGGTCCCGCCCCAGGCCGGCCAGTCCGCGCCGGTCTTCAGCACGGCCGGATCATTGTAGCCGCCGCGCACGCCGGGCACCGGGCTGTCGACATGGGCCTTGTTCGCCTGGGCGACGACGACGCCGAACACCAGCGTCAGCGCCGCCAGCCCGACGGCCGCTCCGCCGGCCAGCTTGCCGCTGCCCCGACGCAGCGCCGGAAGGGCGGCGATGACCAGGAACATCAGCACCAGCGGGCCGACCAAGCGCGGCACCAGGGCCCAGCCGTTCAACCCCTTCTCCCACAGCGCCCACAACAGGGTCAGCAGGAAGGTCGCGCCGTAGATCCAGGCCCCTCGCACGTCCCGGAAGACCAGCAGCAGCCCCGACGCGATCAGCGCCAGGCCGGCGATCAGATAATACCAAGAGCCGCCAAGGGCCGCGAGCTGGGCGCCGCCCACGGTCAGGATCAGACCGATCGCGGCCAGCAGGATTCCGAGCACCAGCGTCAGCCAGCCTCCCGGACCGTTCGGCGTCGTCCAACGCGGCATGGAAGCCCCCTATTGTTGTGGTGGTGATCACCGGCAACGCTGGGGGACCCGGCCGGTTCCTGATTGTCGCACCCCGGAACCAAAACGGTGTTGCATCGCACACCGTGCAAACCAGCATCTTTTGGCGAAGAACGCGCCCTTAATGGCAAGTTCTTGCTTTTTGGCCTGCCGATACCCCCTCACGCCAATAATATTTGCCTTGAACAGACCGTTTGCGGCATATGCCTCGCGTGACCCACAAGACCATAAAGCCAGGCGGGACTTTCGTCGTCGAGCCGCGCCGCCTTTCCAAGGCCTCCGCCGAACTGCGCGCGCGCGGTTTCGGAGAGATCACGATTCCGCCCTCGACCGAGACGGCCGAAAAGCAGGCCTCGCGCTGCACCGACTGCGGCGTGCCATTCTGCCAGAACGCCTGCCCGCTGCAGAACAACATCCCTGACTGGCTGCGCCTGTCGGCCGAGAACGAACCGCGAGAAGCGTGGCGGGTCGCCTCCCTTACGTCGACCATGCCGGAGATCTGCGGCCGCATCTGCCCGCAGGACCGGCTGTGCGAAGGCGCCTGCACCCTGAACCAGTCCGGCTGGGACGCCGTCACCATCGGCTCGGTCGAGGCCTGGCTGGGCGAACAGGCCTTCGCCAACGGCTGGGTCGAACCGATCCGCCCGCTGGCCGAACGGGCCGAGACCGTCGGCGTCGTCGGCGCCGGCCCCGCCGGCCTGGCCGCCGCCGACCGGCTGCGCAGCGAAGGCTATCAGGTCACCGTCTACGACCGCCACGACCGCGCCGGCGGCCTGCTGATCTACGGCATCCCCGGCTTCAAGCTGGAGAAGCACGTCGTCCAGCGCCGGGTCGATCGTCTGGTCGAGGGCGGGGTCCGGTTCGTGCTGGGCTGCGAGGTCGGCAAGGACGTGACGCTGAGCGAACTGCGCGCGCGCCACGACGTGGTGCTGCTGGCTATGGGCGTCTATCAGCCGCGCATCCTGTCGGCCCCAGGGCGGGGGGCGGGCTCGACCGTCGAGGCCCTGCAATATCTGACGCACCAGAACCGCCGCGACCTGGGCGACGCCGAACAGGACGGCTGGCACGAGGCGCGCGGCAAGCGGGTGGTCGTCATCGGCGGCGGCGACACGGCGATGGACTGCGTCCGCACCGCCATCCGGCAGGGCGCCGCCAGCGTGACCTGCCTGTATCGTCGCGATCGGGAGAACATGCCCGGCTCCGCGCGTGAAGTGGTCAACGCCGAAGAGGAAGGCGTCGTCTTCGAATGGCTGGGCGCGCCCAAGGCCCTGCTGTCCCAGGGCGACCGGGTCGTCGCGGTTCGCGCTCAACGCATGCAGCTGACCGAGGCCGAGCCGGGCGAACGCCGCAATATCGTGCCGGTCCCCGGCTCCGACTTCGACATCCCGGCCGACATCGTCATCGAGGCGCTGGGCTTCGAGCCCGATCCCTTCGCCGCGCACGAGCCGAACCTGCGCCTGCGCGACGACGGCACGATCAAGGTCGGCGCCGTCAGCTTCGCCACCAGCCTGCCCGGCGTCTTCGCCGCCGGCGACGCGGTGCGCGGGGCCTCGCTGGTCGTCTGGGCCGTCCGGGAAGGTCAGGACGCCGCCGCCGAGATCGACCGCTACCTGAAGACCCGCACCGAGGAGGTCGCGGCGTGAGCGACTGGCTGAGCACGTACGAGGAAACCCGCGCCCGGCTGGAAGCCGGCCACGCCTATGACCGCGCCTCCGAGCGCGACGCCTGCGGCGTCGGTCTGGTCTGCTCCATCGACGGCAGCCCGCGCCGCGACGTGGTCGAATACGCCATCCGCAGCCTGAAGGCCGTGGCCCACCGCGGCGCGGTCGATCCGGACGGCCTGTCCGGCGACGGCGCCGGCGTCATGGTCGAGCTGCCGCAGGGCTTCTTCGCCGACCAGGTCGCCTCCATCGGCCAGTCGCCACGTCCCGGTCCCATCTGCGTCGGCCAGATCTTCCTGCCGCGCACCGACCTGGGCGCCCAGGACCGCGCGCGCGCCATCGTCGAGACCGAAGCCCTGCGCGCGGGCTTCTGGATCTACGGCTGGCGCCAGACGCCCATCGACCTGTCCGTCGTGGGGACCAAGGCCGGCGCCACGCGGCCCGAGATCGAGCAGATCATGCTGGCCCCGCCGCTGGACGAGGACGGCCAGCCCCTGGCCGGCGAGGCGCTGGAGCGCGAGCTGTTCCTGTGCCGCCGTCGCATCGAGAAGACGGTCCAGGCCGAGGGCGTAGCCGGCGTCTACATCTGCACCCTGTCCGCCCGCTCCATCGCCTACAAGGGCATGGTCCGCGCCGAACTGCTGGGCGACCTCTATCCCGACCTGGAGGACCCGCGCTTCATCTCGGCCTACGCCGTCTTCCACCAGCGCTATTCGACCAACACCTTCCCGGAATGGAAGCTGGCCCAGCCCTTCCGCATGCTGGCCCACAACGGCGAGATCAACACGCTGAAGGGCAACCTGAACTGGATGAAGTCGCACGAGATCCGCATGGCCGCGGGGGCCTTCGGCGATCGTGACGGCGAGGTGAAGCCGGTGGTCCAGCCGGGCGGCTCCGATTCCGCCTCGCTGGACAATGTCTTCGAGGTGATGGTCCACGCCGGTCGCCCCGCGCCGATGGCCAAGGCCCTGCTGATCCCCGAGGCCTGGGCCAAGGACGACGTGGTGATGCCCGAGGCGCACCGCGCCTTCTACGCCTATTGCAATGCGGTGATGGAGCCGTGGGACGGCCCGGCCGCCATCTGCGCCGTCGACGGCCGCTGGGTCGTGGCGGGCAAGGACCGGAACGGCCTGCGCCCGCTTCGCGCGGTCGAGACGGTCGACGGCCTGCTGATGGCCGGCTCCGAGGCCGGGCTGGTGCCGATCCCCGAGAGCCGCGTGAAGCGCCGCCTGCACATCGGCCCGGGCAAGCTGATCGCCGTCGATCTGAAGAACGGCCGCGTCTATGACGAGCACGAGGCCGTCGACGCCCTGGCCGCCGCCCATCCCTATACGGACTGGCTGGACAACATGGTCGACCTGGAGCCGATCATCGGCCCCGGACCCGAGCCCCGATCGGCCCAGGGCGAGGCCCTGACGCGCCGCCAGATCGCCGCCGGCTTCAGCCGAGAGGATCTGGACCTGACGCTGGATCCGCTGATCCGCGACGGCAAGGAGGCGGTCGGCTCGATGGGCGACGACGCCCCGCCCGCCGTCCTGTCGGCCCTGCCGCGCCCGCTGTCGCACTATTTCCGCCAGAACTTCAGCCAGGTCACCAATCCGCCGATCGACCCCTTGCGCGAAGCCGGGGCGATGAGCCTGAAGACCCGCTTCAAGAACCTGGGCAACATCCTGGCCGAGGAAGAGGCCCAGACCGACGTCTTCGTGCTGGACAGCCCGGTCCTGACCAACGGCATGTACGACCGGATGCTGGACACCGTCGGCGCCGGCGCCGCCGCCGTCATCGACTGCAGCTATGACGTCCCGGCCGAAGACGCGCGCCCCGGCGCCGGCCTGCGCGCGGCGCTGGACCGCGTCATGGACGAGGCCGAGGCCGCCGCCCGCGACGGCGCGGCCCTGATCGTCCTGACCGACCAGCACGGCTCGGCCGAGCGTCTGGCCGCGCCGATGATCCTGGCCACCGCCGGCGTGCATGGGCGGCTGACGAAGGTCGGCCTGCGCACCTTTTGCTCGATCGTCGTGCGCACCGCCGAGACGCTGGACCCGCACGGCTTCGCCGTCTTGGTCGGCGTCGGCGCCACCACGGTCAACGCCTGGCTGGCCCAGGACCTGTTCCAGGAGCGTCTGGACCGGGGCCTGTATCCCGGCCTGACGCTGCGCGACGCCTGCCTGAACTACAAGGCCGGCATCGAGGCGGGCCTGCTGAAGACCCTGGCGAGGAAGGGCATCAGCGTCATCTCCGCCTACCGCGGCGGCTGCGAGTTCGAGGTGCTGGGCCTGTCGCGCGCCCTGACCGCCGAGTTCTTCCCCGGCGCCCCGTCGCGCATTTCCGGCATCGGCCTGGCCGGGCTGGAGCAGGCGGCGATGAAGCGCCACCGCCTGGCGTGGGGCGAGGCCCAGCCGGTCCCGTCGATGGGCGGCTTCTTCAAGATCCGCTCGGGCGGCGAGGCCCACGCCCACGAGGCGCGGACGATCCACCTGCTTCAGGACGCCTGCAATCGCGGCGACTACCGCCGCTTCAAGCAGTATTCCGAGGTGGTGCGGAACCAGCCGGACCTATCCTTGCGCGACCTGCTGGACTTCCGCGAAGGGACCGCCATTCCCATCGATCAGGTCGAGAGCGTCTCGGACATCCGAAAGCGCTTCCTGACCCAGGCCATGTCCCTGGGCGCGCTCAGCCCCGAGGCGCACGAAACGCTGAACATCGCCATGAACCGCATCGGCGCCCGCTCGGTCTCGGGCGAAGGCGGCGAGGATCCCGAGCGCTATCACCCCCGTCCGAACGGCGACGACGCCAATTCGGCGGTCAAGCAGGTGGCCTCGGGCCGCTTCGGCGTCACGGCCGAATATCTGAACCAGTGCCGCGAGATCGAGATCAAGGTCGCCCAGGGCGCCAAGCCCGGCGAAGGCGGCCAGTTGCCCGGCTTCAAGGTCACCGAATTCATCGGCCGCATGCGCCACGCCGTGCCGGGCACGACGCTGATCAGCCCGCCGCCGCACCACGACATCTATTCGATCGAGGACCTGGCCCAGCTGATCTACGACCTGAAGGCGATCAATCCCGACGCCCGGGTCACGGTGAAGCTGGTCTCCGCCTCGGGCATCGGCGCCATCGCGTCCGGGGTGGCCAAGGCCAAGGCCGACGCCATCCTGGTCGCCGGCCACAACGGCGGCACCGGCGCCTCGCCCCAGACCTCGATCAAGCACGCCGGCCTGCCGTGGGAGATCGGCCTGGCCGAGGCCCACCAGGTGCTGACGCTGAACAACCTGCGCGGCTCGGTGATCCTCAGGACCGACGGGGGACTGCGCACGGGGCGCGACGTGGTCATCGCCGCCCTGCTGGGCGCCGAGGAGTTCGGCATCGGCACCACGGCCCTGATCGCCATGGGCTGCCTGATGGTGCGCCAGTGCCATTCCAACACCTGCCCCGTCGGCGTCTGCTCGCAGGACGAGCGCCTGCGCGAGAAGTTCACCGGCACAGCGGACAAGGTCGTCAACCTGGTCACCTTCATCGCCGAGGAGACGCGCGAGATCCTGGCCTCCATCGGCGCCCGGACGCTGGACGAGATCATCGGGCGCACCGACCTGCTGCGTCAGACGCGGCGCGGCGGGTCGCATCTGGACGACCTCGACCTGAACCCGCTGCTGGTCCAGGTCGACGAGGGCGCCGCCGGCCGGTGGGCCGACAAGGCGGCGCGCAAGCCCATCGAGGACAGCCTGGACGCGCGTGTGCTGAAGGACGCCGTGCGCTTCCTCGACCGCGGCCAGACGCTGGAGCTGTCCTATCCGCTGAACAACACCCAGCGCACGGTGGGGGCCGCCGTCTCCTCGGCCATCGTCCGTCGGTTCGGCCCCCAGGGCCCGACCGGCCGGCTGCGGCTGAAGCTGGAAGGCATCGCCGGCCAGAGCTTCGGCGCCTTCGCGGCACGGGGCCTGGAGCTGCACCTGACCGGCGAGGCCAACGACTATGTCGGCAAGGGCCTGTCCGGCGCCGAAATCTCGATCCGCACGCCGGAATGGCGTCCGAACCAGCTGATCTGCGGAAACACCACCCTGTACGGGGCGACCTCGGGCCGGCTGTTCGTCGCCGGGGCGGCGGGTGAACGATTCGCCGTGCGCAACTCGGGCGCCGAAGCAGTGGTCGAGGGCCTGGGCGCCCACGGCTGCGAATACATGACCGGCGGCCGCGTGGTCGTGTTGGGCGCGGTCGGCTGGAACCTGGCCGCGGGCATGAGCGGCGGCGAGCTGTTCGTCTGGGATCCCGACGCTTCGGCGACCAGGGCGCTGAACGGCGACCTGGCGGGTTTCGCCGACCTGGACGCCGAGGCCGCCGGGCGGCTGCGCGGCCTGGTCGAGGCGCACCACGCCGCTACCGCCTCGCCGCTGGCCCGGCGCCTGCTGGCCGACTGGCCGGCGGCCCTGGCGCAGTTCGTCCGGATCACGCCGCTCACCGAGATTGTCAGGACGCAGGAAAGGCTGAAGACTTCGGCTTGAACCATCGCCTGACGCCGTTTCTCTCTTCCCTGAGACCACGCTGATGACCCCGACCGCCGATGTTCCCGCCCTTCTGGCGCACCAGGCGCCGCTGGTCATCGACAACGCCGCGACCGCCTGGGTGCTGACGGCGACGGCGCTGGTCCTGATGATGACCCTGCCCGGCCTGGCGCTGTTCTACGGCGGCATGGTGCGCAAGAAGAACATCATCAGCGTCATCGCCCAGTCGGCCGGCGCCTTCGGCGTGGTCACCGTGCTGTGGTTCATCGCCGGCTACAGTCTGTCCTTCGGCGCGGGCCCGCAGGCGGCCAACGGGCTGATCGGCGGGCTCCAGGCCGCCTTCCTGAACGGGGTGACGATGCAGACGGCGCACAGCCTGCTGCCGGGCCTGCCGGAATTGCTGTTCGTCAGCTTCCAGCTGACCTTCGCCATCATCACCCCGGCCCTGATCGCCGGCGCCTTCGCCGAGCGGATGAAGTTCTCGGCCAGCATCCTGTTCTTCATCCTGTGGCACCTGATCGTCTATGCGCCGATCTGCCATCAGGTCTGGGGCGGCGGATACCTGGGCGGGCTGGGCGTGCTGGATTTCGCCGGCGGGGCGGTGGTCCACGTCAATGCCGGCGTCGCGGGCCTGGTCTGCGCCCTGGTTCTGGGACCGCGCCACGGCTTCGGCCGCGACAACATGGCCCCCGCCAACCTGGCCTATAGCGCCATCGGTACGGGCCTGCTGCTGGTCGGGTGGATCGGCTTCAACGCCGGTTCGGCCGGCGCCGCCGACGCCCTGGCCGCTGTCGCCGCCTTCAACACCATCCTGGCCGCCGCCAGCGCGGCGGTCGGATGGATGGCGGTGGAATGGATCGAACGTCGGCGCCCCACCCTTCTGGGCCTGCTGTCGGGGATCGTCGGCGGCCTGGTCGCCATCACCCCCGCCGCCGGCTTCGTCGATCCCAAGGGCGCCTTCTTCATCGGCTTGATCGCGGGCCCGGCCTGCTATGCCGGCGCGGTCTGGCTCAAACACGCGCTGAAGTATGACGACAGCCTGGACGCCTTCGGGGTGCACGGCGTGGGCGGGATCGTCGGCGCCCTGTTGACCGGCCTGTTCGCCACCACCAGCGTCAACGCCCTGGCCGAGGGCGCGACGGTGTGGAAACAGGCCGTGGGCCTGCTGGGGGCCATCGGCTGGAGCGCCGCGGGCACCTATCTGGTCCTGACCCTGTGCCGTTTCACCACCGGCCTGCGCGTCGCCAAGGAGCAGGAGATCGAGGGCCTGGACTACACCCAGCACGGCGAAGCCATCCACTGACGACCACCGCGCGCGCCCTCCGCCCGCCCTTCATGAGGACGGGCGGCGGAGGCGGGCAGCCACGCCCGATCGGTCAGATTTCCTGGTTGAAGGCGCCGATCTCGGGATAGGCGGCCAGGCGCGGCTTGACCTCCTTGCGGAACAGGTCGCGCATGTCCTCTTCGGAGCGCATGCTCTCGACCACCACGACCAGCTCGGGCTTGTTGGACGAGGCGCGGACCAGCACCCACGAGCCGTCTTCCAGGTGCACCCGCACGCCGTTGACGGTGATGGCCTCGACGATCTTGCGGCCCAGGATCTCGCCCCCGGCGTCGGCCAGGTCCGAATATTCCTTCACGATCCGCTCCAGCACCTCGTACTTCAGCTCGTCGTCGCAGTGCGGGCTCATGGTCAGGCTGGTCCAGGCGTCCGGCAGGGCGGCCTTCAGCTCGCTGAGCTTCTTGCCCGGATTGCGGTCCAGCATGGCCAGCACCGCGCCGGCCGCCACCAGGCCGTCGTCGTAGCCGTGGCCCAGTTCGCCGGCCATGAAGAAGTGACCCGACTTCTCGAACCCGGCCAGGGCGCCGATCTCGGCGGTCTTGCGCTTGATGTAGCTGTGGCCGGTCTTCCAGTAGACGGTCTCGGCGCCGTTGGCCTTCAGCACCTCGTCGGTCTTGTACAGGCCCGTCGACTTCACATCGACGACGAAGGTGGCGTTCGGATGCAGGGCCGAGAGATCGCGGGCCAGCATCAAGCCGATCTTGTCGGCGAAAATCTCCTCGCCCGTGTCGTCGACCACGCCGCAGCGGTCGCCGTCGCCGTCGAAGCCCAGCGCCAGGTCGGCGCCCGTCTCCTTCACCCGCTGGGCCATCTGCACCAGCATGGCGTGATCCTCGGGGTTCGGGTTGTACTTGGGGAAGGTGAAGTCGAGATCGGTGTCCATCTCGATCACCTCGACGCCCATGCGCCGCAGGGCGTCGGGGGCGAAGGCGCCGGCGGTGCCGTTGCCGCAGGCGCAGACCACCTTCAGCGGCCGCTTGATCTGAACCTTCGACGCGACGTCGGCGATGTATTTCTCGCGGAAGTCCTCGACGCGGACCAGCTTGCCGCCCTCGCGGGCCACGCCCTGGCCGTTCAGCACGATCTCCTTCAGGCGCCCCATCTCTTCCGGACCGAAGGTCAGCGGCTTGTTCGCCCCCATCTTCACCCCGGTCCAGCCGTTCTCATTGTGGCTGGCGGTGACCATGGCCACGCACGGCGCGTCCAGTTCGAACTGGCCGAAATAGGCCATAGGCGACAGGGCCAGGCCCACGTCCAGCACCTCCATGCCGCCTTCCAGCAGGCCCAGGATCAGCGCCTGCTTGACGCTGAGGCTGTAGCCCCGGAAGTCATGTCCGGTGACGATCTTCGGCTGGACGCCGATCTCGTGGACATAGGTCGCCAGGCCCAGGCCCAGCGCCTGGATGCCCAGCAGGTTGATCTCCTTCTCCAGGATCCAGCGGGCGTCGTATTCGCGAAAGCCGGTCGGCTTGACCAGCGCCTGGGTTTCATAGGCGGCCGTGTTCGGCTTCAGGTCCTGGCGGGGCTTCAGCATGGGAATCCTTGGGAAGAGGGGTGTGGGCGACCGGCTCAGGGCCAGACCAGCGCGAGGGCGACCATCAGGACGACGCCGGTCAGGGCCAGCGCGAAGAACAGGCGGTCGGACATGGCGAAGGTATAGCGGCGGCCCCGGTGAAGCTGCAACAACGCACGAGCGACGATATGGCTCCGATCCCACAACATCCCCGGCGAAAACTTGACCGGTTGGTGACAGCGTCCTACGCCCGAACCACCGCCTCCCGGAGACGCCCATGCCCCGCCTGATCCTGCTGCGCCACGGCCAGAGCCAGTGGAACCTCGAAAACCGCTTCACCGGCTGGGTCGACGTCGACCTGACCCCCGAGGGCGAAGCCCAGGCGCGTCATGGCGGCGAACTGATCGCCCAGGCGGGCTTCCGCCCCGCCGTCATGTTCACCTCGGTCCTGACGCGGGCCAAACGCACCGGCGCCCTGGCCCTGCAGTCCGCCGGGCTGAAGGACGTTCCCGTGGTCGAGGACTGGCGGCTGAACGAGCGCCACTACGGCGGCCTGACGGGCCTCAACAAGGCCGAGACGGCCGAGAAGCACGGCGAGGACCAGGTCAAGGTCTGGCGGCGCAGCTATGACGTGCCCCCGCCCCCGCTGGCACCCGGCGGCGAGTTCGACTTCACGACCGACGCCCGCTACGTCGGCAAGGCCATCCCGGACACCGAAAGCCTGAAGACGACCCTGGATCGGGTGAAGCCCTATTGGGACGAAGCGATCGCGCCGCGCCTCAAGGACGGCGAGGACGTGCTGATCGCCGCCCACGGCAATTCGCTGCGCGCCATCGTCAAGCTGCTGTTCGCCGTGCCGGACGACAAGATCGTCGGCGTCGAGATCCCGACCGGCAATCCGCTGGAGATCGATCTGGACGACGCCCTGAAGCCGACCGCCGCGCGCTATCTCGATGCGGCGCGCGCCGAAGACCTGCCAGTCGTCGCATGACCTGGACCGACGCCGACCGCGCCTTCATGGCCCAGGCCATCGATCTGGCGACCGGACGCATGGGCGAGACCTGGCCCAATCCGGCGGTCGGCTGCGTCCTGGTCAAGGACGGCCATGTCGTCGGCCAGGCCGCCACCGCGCCCGGCGGCCGCCCCCACGCCGAGGAACAGGCCGTGCCCGCCGCCGGCGACCAGGCCCGGGGCGCGACCGCCTATGTCACGCTGGAGCCGTGCGGCGCGCGGTCTTCCGGCCGCAAGTCCTGCGCCCATTTCCTGGCCGACGCCGGGGTGTCGCGCGTGGTCATCGCCTGCCTGGACCCGTCCCCCTTCGCCGCCGGTCGCGGCACCGAGCGGCTGCGCGCCGCCGGCCTGACGGTCGAGACCGGCCTGATGTGCGAAGAGGGCGCGGCCCTGTGCGAAGGCTTCCTGCACCGGCTGGAGACCGGCCGGCCGATGGTGCGGGTGTCGAAGGACGGGGCCGGCTTCGACGGCCGTTTCGCCGCCTCTTCAAAGGCCGATCTGGTCACCGAGCTGAAGCGACTGGGCGAGGCCGGCTACACCCGCCTATGGACCGCGCCCGGCGAACTGGCCGACGCCCTGCGCGACCAGGGCCTGCTGACCGAATAGGCCCGCATCGATAAGCTTTCTTAAGTCTGGCGCTGTAGGGTGGCCGGATGGTCGCCGTCGCCGAACCGATCGTCAGGAAACGCCTGTCCCAGGCCGAGCTGGACGCGATCTGCGCCCGGCACGACCGACTTTTCCAGGCGCGCCCTGGCGGCGCCCGCGCGGTCTTCGCCTGGCTGGATCTCTCGGGCCTCAGCCTGAAGGGCCGCAACCTCTCTGACGCCGACTTCGCCGGCGCCTGTCTCGAGACCTGCGACCTCAGCGGGGCCAAGCTCGACAACGCCAACTTCTTCGGCGCCGACATGCAGGACGCGATCCTGGCCGACGCCTCCCTGCGCCGCGCCGATCTTCGCGGGGCCTGCCTGCGCGGCGCCGACCTGTCCGGCGCCGACCTGTTCGAGGCCGACCTGCGCGAAGGCACCATCGCCGCCGCCGACGCCAAGCTGGGGTTCAAGATCATCGAACCTCGGCCGCGCGACCAGACCCAGGTCGCCGGCGCCTGCCTGGCGGGCGCCAACCTTCAACGCTCGAAGATGGCGGGAGTCATCGCCATCAAGGCCGACTTCTCCGGCGCGGTGATGAAGGACTGCAAGCTGGTCCGGGCCAATCTGAAACAGGCCGACTTCCGCGGGGCGAATTTGGCGGGCGCGGACCTGTCCGGCGCCGACCTGTCCGGCGCGGACCTGCGCGACGCCATCTTGGTGGGTGTGAAGACGACCATGTGGCGCGCCGATGGGGCCGACATGGAAGGCGCCCTGACCGACAACCGCTGCGCCGGCGCCCCCGTTTCCGAGATGCCGGCGGCGGAAATGCTGCGCGAACACGCCCGCTGGTGCGAGAGCGGCGGCGTCGAGGGCCAGCCCTCCGTCTTCGACGGCGTCGATCTGCGGCCGCTGAAGTCGATCGTCGGCCTTAACCTGACGGCGCTGTCGGCCAAGGGCGCGGTCTTCTACGGCTTGGACATGGAGGGCGTGCAGCTTCAGGGCGCGCACCTGGAGAACGCCGATCTGCGCTCCGCCAAGCTGCAGCGGGCGGACTTGCGGGGCGCCAGGCTCAGGGGCGCGAAGCTGACGGGCGCGGACCTGCGCCAGGCGCAGCTGGGACCCTTGATGATCACGGCCGAGCGGCTGCTGCCGGCCGACCTGACCGGCGCCAGCCTGCGCGGCGCGGACATGACGGGCGCGGACCTGCGCCGGGCGATCCTGGCGGGCGCGGATCTGGGTCGTGCGACCCTGCACGGCGCCCAGACCCGCCAGACGGACTTCACCGACGCCGTGCTGACGGGCGTGCGCGGCCTGATCGTCGACCAGGCCGCCTGACCCGCCCTGTCCGAATGGACTAGGCCAGCGCCTTCAGCGTCTCGACCAGATCGGTCTTCTCCCAGCTGAACCCGCCTTCCGCGTCCGGCTCGCGGCCGAAGTGGCCATAGGCCGTCGTGCGCGCATAGATCGGCCTGTTCAGCTTCAGATGCTCGCGGATCGCGCGCGGCGTCGCCCCGCCGATCATCCGGGGCAGTTCACGCTCCAGCACCGCCTCGTCGATCTTGCCCGTGCCGTGCAGATCGACGTGGACCGATTGCGGCTGGGCCACGCCGATGGCGTAGCTGAGCTGGATGGTGCAGCGGTCCGCCAGTCCGGCGGCGACCACGTTCTTGGCCAGATAGCGCGCCGCGTACGCCGCCGAACGGTCGACCTTGGTCGGGTCCTTGCCCGAAAAGGCGCCGCCGCCGTGCGGGGCCGCGCCGCCGTAGGTGTCGACGATGATCTTGCGGCCCGTCAGGCCCGCGTCGCCGTCCGGCCCGCCGATCTCGAAGATGCCGGTCGGATTGATGTGCCACACGGTCTCGTTGGTGATGAAGCCGTCGGGCAGCACCTCGGCCACCACCGGCTTGACCACCTCGGCCACCTGGGCCTGGGTCAGGCCCTTGGCGTGCTGGGTCGACACCACGATGGAGGCCGCGCGGACGGGCTTGCCGTTCTCGTAGTACAGGGTGACCTGGCTCTTGGCGTCCGGCTCCAGCCGCGTGTCGCCCTCGTGACGCAGCGCGGCCAGCTTCTTCAGGATGCCGTGGCTGTAGGCCAGGGTGGCCGGCATCAGCTCCGGGGTCTCGTTCGAGGCGTAGCCGAACATGATGCCCTGGTCGCCGGCGCCCTCGTCCTTGGTGTCGGTGGCGTCCACGCCCACGGCGATGTCGGCCGACTGGCCGTGCAGATGGTTGGAGAATTCGAACGTCTGCCAGTGGAAGCCGTCCTGCTCGTAGCCGATGTCCTTGACCGCGGCGCGGACGGCGGCCTCGATCTCGGCCTCGATCCCCGGCGCCCAGCCGCCGTCTTCCCAGATGCCCTTGCCGCGGATTTCGCCAGCCAGGACCACGCGATTGGTCGTGGTCAGGGTCTCGCAGGCGACGCGCGCCTCGGGATCCTTCGCCAGGAACAGGTCGACGATCGTGTCCGAGATGCGGTCGGCCACCTTGTCTGGATGGCCCTCGGAGACGCTTTCTGAGGTGAAGAGGAAGGACGAACGGGCCAAGCCGAAGCTCCTGTCTGTGTGTCTGACGGACACACATATAAAGACATGCTTATATGTTCAAGGATTTCGACACGGGCGTGGGCGCCGCTCGGACGTCTCCGAATATGAAAAGGCCCTCTCCGCCCGACGACGGAGAGGGCCTTTCATTCGGCGTATCTTTGGAAATCAGTTACCCAGGCCGCGTGCGACCAGCAGCAGGGCGTCGCGCTTGTCAGCGTCGTCGATGGCGCGGAAGGCCGCGAGCAGGTCGGCCACGCCCGGCGCGGCCAGCGCCAGCTCGTCGCCATGCTCGCCTTCCAGCTCGCCGAGGAGGGCGGCGCCGGTCGTCTTGAGCACCGCGGCGATCTGCAGGAGGCGAGCGGCCGACACGCGGTTCACGCCGCGCTCGTACTTCTGGATCTGCTGGAAGGTCACGCCCGCACCGGCGGCCAACTGCGCCTGTGTGATGCGAAGCTCTTCTCGGCGGCTGCGGATGCGGGTTCCGATGGCCACGTCTACGGGATCTACTGCGTCGGTCATTGGGGCCTGTGAAGCTCGGCGAAAGCCGCGTGAGGCCTGAAAACGAAGCGCCCGTCAAGTCCGCCAGGAGGAAATCGCAAAGGTGTGCGGTCCGCCCGCGCGCCGCATGATTTCGCGGGCGCCGCCAAGCCGCTGAAACGTATCAACAACCTTAGATTTACCCCGAAACATTCTACAACGCGGCGCGCCGGACGACGACACACGCTCCGGATGCCGACGATACACGTCATGTTAACCCGACACGCACTACAACCTATGCGAGTTCTCCGAGCGAGGATGTATCCGTGTCCGCACCGCCCGACAGATCGACGCGCAAGTCCGATCGCGGAGGTTCCGCCGCCGTCGAATTCGCCCTGATCGGTCCGATCCTTATCGCCGTGCTGCTGGCCGCGGTCGTCTATGGCGGATGGTTCCTGATGGCGCAGTCGGTGCAGTCGCTCGCGTCCGAGGCGGCGCGCGCGTCGATCGGCGGGCTGGATGCGGCCGAACGCGCGCTTCTCGCCGAGGAGGAGGCAAGGGCCGCCGCCCGCGACATCGGCGCCCTGGACGCCGCGCGCCTGTCGGTTCGGGTGGAAGACGACGGCGTCACCCTGCGGGTCGTTGCGGCCTACGATATTCACGACCATCCGATCATGCTGCTGGGCGCCATGCTGCCCCGGCCGCCCGAGACGATCGAGCGCGCCGCAGCCGTGCGGTTCGGGGAGCGCTGACTTGGCCCGCCTCGACCGGCTGGCCCGCGACCGGCGCGGCGCGGTCGGCGTCGTCGCGGCCGGGGGCGCCTGTCTGCTGTGCCTCATCGCCGCCGTCGCGATCGACCTGGGCGCGCTGGCGCTTCACGCCCGGCGGCTGCAGGGCGCCGCGGACCTGTCGGCCCTGTCCGCCGTGCGCGACCTGAACCGCGCCTCGTCCGCCGCCCAGGCCACGGCCGGCGCCAACCTGCCGGCGCGCGATCTCAAGGTGGAGACGGTCGTGGGACGCTATACGCCCGACCGGAGCCTGGCGCCCGACAAGCGCTTCGCCACCGTCGACGCGGGCGCGAACGCCGCGCGGGTCACGGTCAGCGCCCCCGCGCCGCTGTTCTTCAGTCAATGGCTGCTGGGACGCCAGAAGGTGGTCGTGGTCCGGCGCGCCACCGCCGCATCGCCGCAAGCGCCCAAGGCGATGTTCAGCCTGGGATCGCGCCTGGCCCGTCTGGACGGCGGCGTCGCCAACCAGCTGCTGTCCGGCCTGACGGGCAGCGACGTATCCCTCAGCCTGATGGACTACCGCGCCCTGGCCGATCTGGACGTCAACCTGCTGACCTTCACCGACGCCCTGGCGACGCGGCTGGACGTGACCGCCGGCGACTATGACGCCCTTCTGGCGACGACGGTCGATGCGGGCGTCGCCCTGGACGTCCTGAACACGCTGGCGGGCGGGAGCGACGGCGGCGCCCTGGGCGAGTTGACCGGCGCGGCGGTCGGCCTGAAGGCGCCGCTCGGCCAGCTGATCGGCGTCGACGCCCAGGCGCCCGAAGGCGTGCGCGCCGGGCTGGACGCGGAGGTTTCGGCCCTGGATCTGGTCGTCGCCCTGCTGGAGATCGGCGGCGGCGACCGGCAGATCGCACTGACGCTGGACGCGCCCGCAGGCGTCGCGGACCTGAAGACCAGCCTGGCCATTGGCGAGAGGCCCAACCGCTCGCCGTGGCTCACCGTCACCGGAGACGGATCGCCGATCGTCCGCACAGCCCAGGCCCGCCTCTACATCCGGCTTCGCACCTCGGCCAAGCTGGCGGGGCTGGCGCAGGTGGAACTGCCCCTCCTGATCGAGCTGGCGTCGTCAGAGGCGCGGCTGAACGCCTTGAGCTGCCGCCCTGAAGAGGCGGTCCAGATCGGGGTGCGGCCGGGGCTGGCGCGGGCCATGATCGGCGTGGTGGACGAAAGCCGGCTGGACGATTTCAAACGCCCCCTCGATCCCCAGCCCGCCACGGTCCTGTCGCTTCTGGGACTGGTGGCGCTGAACGCCAAGGCCGACATCGAAGCCGCCGACGCCCGCTTCAAGACGGTCCGCTTCGATCGCGCCGAGATCGACGCCAAAACCGTGAAGACGGTGGCGTCCCGCAGCTTCGCCAGCGGCCTGACCGCCTCGCTGTTTCAGCGGCTGGAGCTGACGCCGAAGGTCCTGAACCTGCCGCTGGACCTGAACGCCCTGACCCGGGCGCTGGGGCTGCTTCTGGCGCCCATCGGCCCGGCGCTCGACGCGGCCTTGAACCCGGTGTTCGACCTACTGGGCCTGAGCTTCGGAGAGGCCGACCTTCGCGTCCACGGGCTGTCCTGCCCCGACCAGGACAACCGCCGACCCGTACTTGTGGGTTGAGGCCGCGTCCTTAGGCGTCGGCGGACCGCAGGCCCGCGGCCGAGGCCTGTTGCAGGGCCGGACGGCGCTGGCCGCCCGAAGCGATGATGCGGTCGATGCGGCTCTTCTCGGCGCGGAAGGCGGCCAGGTCGGCGCCGGTCAGCTCCGTGCCCTCCTGGGTGCGGATGCCCGCCGGATTGATCCGCTGGCCGCGCCGCCAGATTTCGTAGTGCAGGTGCGGGCCGGTCGAGGCGCCGGTCGAACCGACATAGGCGACGACCTGGCCCTGGCTGACGCGCTGGCCCGCGCGGATGCCCGAGCCGTAGCGCGACAGGTGGCCGTAGCCGCTTTCCAGGCCGTTGGCGTGACGGATGCGCAGCCAGTTGCCGTAGCCGCCCCAGCGACGGGCCTCGACCACCACGCCGTCCGCCGGTGCAACCACCGGGGTGCCGGTGCCGGCCGCGAAGTCGATGCCCTGGTGCATCTTGCGATAGCCCGAGATCGGGTGCGTGCGGACGCCGAAGTTCGAGCTCACGCGGCGGAAGCTCTGCAGCGGCGTGCGCATCATCGCCGAACGCAGGTTCTTGCCGTTCTCGTCGAAGAACTGCGCTTCCTTCGCGCCCGCGGGCTGGAAGCGGTAGAAGGTCCGGCCCTTGAGCTCGGCGTACATCAGGTCGCCGACGTCGACGGTGCGGCCGGCCTCGGTGACGTCGCGGTCGAACACCAGGGTGAATTCGTCCGAGGCGCGGATGTCGCGCTGGAGATCGAACTTGGTCGCGAACAGTCGGCTGGCGGCGCGCACGATGGAGGCGGTGGCCCCCAGCTCGCGGGCGCTGGCGGACAGCGACCGTTCGACGTCGCCCTTCAGGACGACGGTCTCGTGAGTGACCTTCTCCTCGAGCGAACGCAGGCGCAGGGCGCCGTCGAAGCTGCGCGAAACCGTCAGCTGGCTGGCCGGACCGGTCCGCATGGTCAGGCCGATCAGACGGGCGTCGCCCCGGCCGTCCCGCGGCTTGGCGATGGCCGTCTCGAACTTCAGGCCGGCCCGCAGCTCGGTGAGGTCGAAGGCGTTGGCGATGGTGGCGGCGACGGCGCTGGCTTCCTCGGCGGCGACGCCGGTGCGGCGCACGGCCTGCTCGAAGGTTTCGCCGCGGCGGATCTGAACCGGCACGGCCTCGGGGGCGGTCAGACCGGCCGGCGAGCCGGCGGCGGCGAACGCCTCGGCTTCCAGAGCGGCGATCTGGCTCGCGGTGAGGGGAGGAACTTCTTCCGCTTGGGCGGGTTGATAGGCGCGTCCGGCGAACAGAGCCACCGATATGGCGGCGACCGCAGTCAGCATGTGAGGCGCGATGCGCATCGGCTGGCGGCGTGGGTCGAACTGAGCCATCGTTCCCCGTCTGTTTGCGACGCCTGTGGCGCCAAAGCGTACTGCAGCGAAGTTTCGCGCCCAAAGGCCCCGAACACGAAGGCAAGCCCTATAGCCCGCTTGTACCAGTTTGGGAAGACAGTCCGTTACAAACCGTTAACGGAGCGGCATTCATTGTAAAGACTTCGATTCTCGGCGCCGAGCCGAAAAGCATAGCCGCAAGAAGAACGTGCGGGACGACGCGGCCTTGTTGACAATTTCGCCCTCTTGTCGCCCAGCTTGGCTGCGACGCCTCGGCGCATCATGACGTTCGCCAACCCGGACTCCCTCGCTGTGCTGACGCAAATATCGTCGATGCTGTCGCCCTTCTCATCCCTCGCCTGAACAGCACGCGCTTGACCGACGCCCCGGCCGCTTCCCCGCCTCCCGCCCGCCGCTCGCGTCGGCTTTTGCGTCGCGCGGGTCTCGCCCTGGTCGTCATCCTGGCGGTCATCGCGGTGGCGGCGGCCGCGCTTTATCTGAACCGCAGGGCGGCGGCGCGTCAGGCCCTGGTGGGCTGGCTGGACCAGCGGGGCGTCCAGGCCGATGTCGAGGTCGAGCGGATCGAATTGAACGGCTTCGTCGGGCGTGTCCGCATCGGCGACCCCGCCGATCCCGACGTGACGGTGGAGCGGGTCGAGGTCGACTACGCCGTCGGCCTGCCGTGGTCGCGCACCGGCCTGGGCGTCACGCCCAGCCGCATCCGCCTGGTCCGCCCCGTGCTGAGGGCCAGCTGGCGGGACGGTCGCCTGTCGCTGGGCTCCCTGGACCCGCTGATCGAGGAATTCACCGGCCGGCCGCCGCGCCCAGATTCGCGCGCGCCGCTGGTCATCGTCGAGGGCGGGCGGGCGCGGGTGGACACCGAGTACGGCCAGGTCCTGGCGCGCGGCGACGCCCGCCTCGACAACGGCAAGCTGATGCGGCTGACCGGCGGCGTCTCGGCGCCGACGCTGAAGAGCGGGGACATCGAGGCCCGCGACCTGGGCGCGCGTCTGGACCTGACGACGACCGGAGACCGGGTGGCGCTTAGCCTGTCGGCGACGGCGGCGGCGTTCGACACGCCGGCGCTGGCGGGACAGGCGGCCCGCCTGACCCTGACCGGCGCCCTGCCCTATCCCGACCTGAAGGCGCGGCGGGGCGACGGACTGGCCCTGATCGACGCCCGCCTGACCGCCGACAGCCTGGGCCAGCCCGCGCTGCAGGCGCGCGATGCGGATGTGGCGCTGCGCTTCGACGGCCGGACCTCGGGGTGGATCGAGGCCTTCCGCATCGAGGGGGCCCAGACCCTGTCCCTGACCGCCGCAGCGATCGAAGGCGCCGAGCTGAAGGCCGCCGACGTCGCGGCTCGTAGCGAGGACGGGCGACTGGTGCTGACGCGCGGCGAAGATTTCCGCTGGAGCGCGCAGGCCCCGCTGACCCTGACGGCCGCATCGCTTCGCGCCGGCGCGGTCGAGACCCGCGGCGCGACGATCCGGACGGCCGACCTGGCCCTGGGCGGCCGGGACGGCGCCTTCGAGGCGACCGGCCAGGCGGAGGCGGCCTTCGAACGGCTGGGCTTTGCGGATCTTGTGCTGAAGCAGGCGCAAGGCCGCGCGTCGCTGGACCTGGTTCACGACGGCGCCACCCGCATCGATCTGGCCGGCGCCTTGCGGTCGGCTGACGGCGCCTGGCCGCTGTTCGGCCCCGTCGCCGGCGACGACCTTCCGGACGTGGCCGAGATGAAGCGGGCGCTGGGCGCCTTCGCCTTCGAGGCGCCGGCCTTCCGCTTCTCAACGGGCACGGCGGGAACCAGCGTCGTTCTGGCCCGGCCCGCCACGCTGCGTCCGCGCAACGGCGGCGTCCTGACCGTGACCCAGGCGGGGGAAGGCGTCTACCAGGCCGAGCCGGGACGGCTGGGCGGCGGCGCGCTGACCCTGACGGCGTCGCGCGGCCGCGGCCTGCCCGAACTGGACGTCGCCGTGCCGGAATGGCGTCTGACCGAGACGGGGTTCGAGGCCCGTCTGGACGGTCGGGCCCGACTGGATTTCGACCTGGCCCGGGGCGTCGATGCGAAGACGGCGGGGCTGCTGGCCTTGGCCGACGGCCGCCTGACCTATGCGCCCCAGGACTGCGTCGACCTGACCGTCGAACGGCTGGAGCTGGACGAGAACGACGTCCATCAGGTCGCGGGTCGCCTGTGCCCGCAGGACGGACCTCTGTTCGCGTCCAGGGACGGGGCGTGGCGCGTCATCGGCGGCTTCGACGAGGTTCAGGCCCAGGCGCCGTTCCTGGGCATGCGATTCGCCGATGCGTCCGGCCGGGTGACGGTCGACGGCGGCCAGGCGGGCGTCAGCCTGATCGCGGGCGTGACGGACGCCCGGGTGATCGACGCGACAGACCCGCGCCGCTTCCATCCGCTGGCGGCGACCGGCCAGGCGCGGCTGGCCGGCGAACGCTGGACCGGCGCGTTCGACCTGACCGGCGCCGAGGCCGCTCTTGGCCGCTTGATGCTGAACCACGACGGCCGGACCGGCGCGGGCGGCCTGACCATCACGACCCCTCAGATCGTCTTCGCCGAGCCCGGGCTGCAGCCGTCGGACCTGACGCCGCTGCTGGACGACTTTGTTCAGTCGCCCGTGAGGGGGTCGGCCGGCTTCGAGGGCCGCGTCGACTGGACCAAGGACGCCGAACCGACCTCCAGCGGCCGGCTGACCATCCCTGGCCTGGACTTCACCAGTCCGGCTGGGCCGGTGGAGGGGCTGAAGGGCGACATCGTCCTGACCAGCCTGACGCCCCTGGTCACCGCGCCGGACCAGCGCCTGACCATCGACCGGCTGGACACGGCCACCGACGCCACCGGGCTGGATCTGACCTTCGCCCTGGACGCGACGGCGCTGAAGGTGGCCGGCGCGGGGGTGGCGGCGGCGGGCGGCTTCGTCTCGATCGAGCCGTTCGCCATCCCCCTGGACCCGACCCAGCCGTTCAGCGGCGTGGTGGTGCTGGACCGGGTCCAGCTGGGCCAGGTGGTGTCCGACTCGGGTTTCGGCGACAAGGTCCAGCTGGACGCCCTGGTGTCCGGCCGCCTGCCCTTCACCTCCGATCCCAGGACGGGCTTCAAGGTCACGGGCGGATCGCTGGTCGCGGTCGAGCCGGGCCGGCTGTCGATCAAGCGCGAGGTGCTGGCCGAGGTGGACGCCGGCGGCGGGGGCGACGTGCCGCCGAGCATGGTCGAGGACCTGGCCTATCAGGCGATGGAGAACCTGGCCTTCGACGTCCTGACCGCCGAGGTGAACAGCCGCGACGACGACCGCATGGCGGTGCTGTTCCACATCCGCGGACGGCACGACCCGCCGCAAAAGCAGGAACTGCGCCTGACGTTGGGCGACCTGATCAGCCGTCGGTTCCTGAACCGAAACCTGCCGCTGCCCTCGAACACCGGCATCGACCTGACGCTGGACACGACGCTGAACCTGAACCAGTTGATCGGCGACCTGCTCGCCGTGAACCGCGCCCGGCAGGGCGAGGCCGAGAAGGCGACCCAGCCTTGACCGGGATCGGAACCATTCAGACGCCGTTCACCCCACGACGTGCTAGTAGAGCCTTCAACCTTGGCCGAACCGGAGCCTTCGCCATGATCACCAAGCGGCAGTTGGCCGGTCTCGGCCTCGGAGCGGCCGTCGTCGCCGTCTCGGCCTGCGCCCCCACCGTCCGACTGGAAGTCGCGCCCATTCAGATATACGCAAAGCTGGACGCCGACGTTCGCGTTCGCCTGGATCGGGAGCTGCAGCAGCTTCTCCAGGAAAATCCGAACCTCTTCTGATCGCCTCGCTCTTTTGAAAGGACAGGCTGACATGACCCTCCGCAAGCTCTTCGTGATCGGCGCCGCCGTCGCGGCCCTCGGCGTGGCCGGCGCCGCCGTGGCCCAGACCGCCGCTCAGAAGTCGATGATCGACCAGGCCAAGGCCCAGGGCGTCGTCGGCGAACAGGCCGACGGCTACATCGGCTTCCGCACCGCCTCGTCCGACGCCGGACTGCGCGCGGCGGTGGAGGCGACCAACAGCGGCCGCCGCGCCGCCTACGCCCGCAGCGCCGCCGAAGCCGGCACCAGCGCGGATGTGGCGGGGGCCCGTATGTTCGAAAGCCAGCTCTTGCCCCGCATCCAGTCGGGCCAGTGGTATCGCAACGCCCAGGGACAGTGGGTCCAGCGCTAGGCTGAACCGATGACGGGCCGCCCGATGCGTCGCCGGATCGTGCGTCTCGGACTGGCCCTGCTGCTGGCCGGCGGCATCGCCGCGGCCTGCACCGCCCTGCTCGGCGTCGTATGGGCCGCGATCGGCGGCGCCGAGCTGACCCTGCACGGCTGGATCGCCCTGAGCCTGGGCGTGGTCGGCACGGTCCTGCTGGCCTGGGTGCTGATGGCGCTGGCCTTCAAGTCCGACCGCGAGGGCTGGGACGACCAGGTGGACAACCGCTTCGACCCCGGTCGAGAGGACGACTAGAGCCTGACCGCGCGGATCACGCGGCCGCGCGGCGCCCCTCCAGCGCGGGCGACAGCAGCCCCTGCGTCAGTGCACGCACCACCGGCACGGCCACGGCGTCGCCCATCAGCTTCAGCGCAGCGCTTTGAGCGCCGGGCAGGCGATAGTCTTCGGGAACGCCCATCAGCCGCGCCGCCTCGCGCCCGGTCAGGCGGCGCACCCGAACCCGGCCGCCGTCGCACACCACCACATACTGGCGCGACGATCCTCCGGCCGGCGTCCGCAGACAGCCGGCCAGCCCGTCGAAACGGATTTCCAGCCGCTGGACCTTTCGCCCGTTCTCCGTGCGCACCCGCCGATAGGCGGCGCCCACCCGGCGCTCGCCCGAGGCGACGGCCGCGTCCAGGCGGGCGCGATGCAGCGGCGCGGCCAGCGCCAGGACAGCGTCCGCGTCGGCCAGCCACTCGACCGCGTCGTCCGGCTCCAGCAGGGCGGCAAGATCGAGATTGCGGCGCGGCGGGGCGGGCAGCGACCACCAGGCCCAGGCTTCGCGAACGGCGCGGGGCAGCCGCTCCTGGGCCGCGACGAGACGGGCGGAATGAAACGGCGCCGAGGGGCCGGCGGCGACCGGCGCCTCGCCGCGGATCGCGACCACGAACAGGCGGGGGCGCGACTGGGGCAGCCACAGGGCCGCATCCATCTCCAGCGCGCCGACGCGATAACCGGCCTCGACCATGGCCGTGCAGACGGCGGCGAAATCCCGCCCCTGCCCCGAGGTCAGCAGGCCGATGACGTTCTCCAGCACGATGACGCGCGGCGCCCGGTCCTCGGCCGCCAGACCCTGCATCAGTCGCCAGAAGCCCCAGAAGGCGCCCGACCGGCCGGCCTCCAGCCCGCCCCGCGCGCCCGCCAGGCTGACGTCCTGGCACGGCGACGACGCCCAGCACAGGTCCGGCCGCCCCGGCAGGTCGGCCGGGGTCAGGGCCCAGACGTCCCCCTGTCGAAGCCGGACGTCCCCATGATTGGCGCGAAAGGCGGCGGCCTTCATCGCATCCATGTCGTTGGCGAACGTCACGTCCATCCCGGACAGGCCCATGCCGGCCAGTCCGCCGCCGGCGAAGAACTCATATGCGGTCGGACGAATCGACATGACCCACCATACCGCAGCCGCCGCCCTTGACCGAGGCCGCCCTCGTCCACACCTGCGCAGCGAAGAGAGGAGCCCGCCCATGCCCCCGATCGCCTCGAAGACGGCGCTGGCCGTGCTGATCGCCGCCGGTCTTTCCGTGGCCGGGTGCTACGACCGCGAGGACAATGCGCCCCAGCCCGCGCCGCAGCCCGAGACCGCGGCCATGCTGGGCGAGGTGGACCTGTCCCGGCCCGTGCGCGCGCTGGGCGCCGAACCCTTCTGGGGGGTTGAGATCACGCCCGACGCCCTGGTCTACACCCGCGTCGATCAGCCGGAGCAGCGCGCCCCCAATCGCGGCGTGACGGTCCAGGGCACCGTCGCGACCTTCACCACCACCACCAATCTGAACCAGCCGCTGAACGTCAGCCTGATGGCGACGGAATGTTCCGACGGCATGAGCGACCGCACCTATCCGCTGACGGCGCGCGTGGAGATCGGCGACCAGACGCTGAACGGCTGCGCGGCCTCTGCGTCGGCCCTGACGGCCGCGCCGGAGAGCGGGCTCGTGGTCGATCAGCCGGGCTGAGCCGTCACCACCAGCCGGCCTCGCGCAGGGCGCGGGCATAGCGGCGGCTGACCGGCGCGACCAGGCCGCCGTCCAGCGTCAGGGTCGCGCGGCCGTCACGACGTTCGACGCCACGCACGGAATCGCGCGCCACCCACCAGCTTCGATGGGTGCGGGCGCCCTCCAGCCCTTCGAGCTCCTCCACCGCATCGGACAGCCGCATCAGCACCAGGTCCGAGCCCCGGTCGGTGTGGATGCGTAGATAGTGGTCCTCGGCCTGCACCGCGCGGATGACGGCGCCCCTCAAGCGGGGCGGCAGGCGATCCAGGAAGACGGCGCGGACCGGCGACGAGGGGCCGGCGTGGGTCTGGCGCGGCTGGGCGCGGCCCAGCAGGATGTTCACGGCGCTGGCGGCGGCGGTCACCACCATCACCGGGATCACCAGCCGCGGCAGGGTTTGGATGGTGGACAAGCCGTCGAAGAACAGCCCCGTCGTGATCCAGACGACGACGCTGAGCGGGCCGGTGATCGCCAGGGTCATGATCAGCACCCCCAGCCAGGGCCGTTCGTCGAAGTCGATGAACCGCCGCACGCCGGCGGCGCACAGATGTCCGCAGAGCCCGCCCAGCACCATGAGCAGCACCCAATAGGCGAGCCGGACGGCGAACGGCGCCGCGCCGCTGCCGAAGGCCCCCGTCAGCGCCAGGAAGGCCCCCGCGATCAGGGCCACGATCAGGCCCCGTGAAAACTCCCGGCGACGGTCGCGTAGGGAAGGCGTCATGGGCCGGCCTTGACCACGATTTTCACCGTCGAGGAAGAGCGACGGTCATTCACGAACGCCAGGCGTGCGTCCGCGAATACGAGATGGCGCATCGGCTCGCCGCGCCCGAGGACGCCGACATGGAGGTTCTCATGCACACCGTTCGCCGTTTCCTCGCCCCGGTCCTGGGGCTGATGATCCTGAGCCTAGGGCTCGCAGGCTATCTGTTCGTTCACCGCGATCGCATCCTGAAGCTGGATTTCCTTCCCCATGCGCCGGACTGGCGGCTGCTCATGACGGCGCCGCCCGTCATTCAGCTTCATGTCGTCGCCGCGATGGCGGCCCTGGCCATCGGGACCGTGCTGCTGATCGGGGTCAAGGGCACGCGGCTCCACCGGATGCTCGGCTGGACCTGGGTCGTGGCCATGGGCGCCACCGCCGTCAGCTCCCTGTTCATTCGTGCGATCAATCCGGGCGCCTTTTCCCTGATCCACCTGCTCAGCGGCTGGACGATCGTGGCCCTGCCGATGGCGGTCTACGCCGCGCGGCGCCATCGGGTCGCCGCCCATCGCCGCGCGATGACCGGCATGTTCGTGGGCGGCCTGATCCTCGCCGGCCTGTTCGCCTTCCTGCCCGGTCGGCTGATGTGGGCCGTCTTCTTCGGCTAGCGTCGCGGCGACATCCCGACCACGGCCCGGAAGCCGGCGGCGGCGAAGCGGACCATGTAGTCGCCGGCGGTCTCCAGGTCGCCGGAACGCGCTAGGCCGCCCGACAGACGGTCCAGTCGCCCCGTCTCGCCCAGCGTCAGCGTCAGGGCGCCCGAGAGGTTGTGATAGCCCCAGTACAGATCCACTTCGCTGGCGTCCGGCAGCACCCGGGCGATCAGCTCGATCAGACGGCGAATGGCCGGGTCGAAATAGCGGGCCATCGTCTCGCCGCCGAAAGTCGGATTGGCGTTGGTCTGGGCCACCAGGGCGGCGTAATGCTTCCACCCCGGCCCGCCCTTCAGCGACCATTCGAACGGCGGCCTGAGGAAGGCCTCCAGCAGACCCTCCAGCGTCATGGCGTCGCCGACCCGTTCGACGTAGCGATCGATCGCCGCGACCCGCTCGTCGTTCCACACCTCGGCGCGGCGCAGGAAGACGGCGTCGAACAGGTCGCGCTTGGCGCCGAAGTAGTAGTGGACCAGGGCGGTGTCGACGCCGGCCTCGCGCGCCACTTCGCGGATGGTCACGCCATAGAAGCCGTGCTTGGAGAACAGGTCCTCGGCCGCGTCCAGGATCAGGTCGCGGGTCTCGCCGGCCGCCTTGGCCTGGGCCTTGGGCGGTCGCCCCCGGCGCGCGGGCGCAGCGCCGGTCGACGCCTTGCGGCGGGCGGCCGCGACGGGCGGGGCGGCGATCGAAGCGTCAAGCTTGCTCATTCGCGCACGCTAGGCGGGGGCCGCTCCCGGTGCAACGGCGCCACGCCGCGACGGCAGCGTGACGCTAGGGAACCGTGAAGGTTTGACAGCCGCGCGAAACCGGGTCAGGTTCAGGAAAATCATTGAACGCTGAATAAAAGCGTCAATCCGGCTGGAAACGACAAAGGGGTAGGATCATGAACCGTCATGTGAAGTGCGCGCTGCTGGCCGGGGCGGCCTGGAGCGTTCTCGCGGGGGCCTCGGCCGCCCAGGACGCCGAAACCGCCGCCCAGGCGGCCAACGCCAATCAGGACACGGCCACGGTCGACGACATCGTCGTCACCGCTCGCCGCCGCGACGAGCAGCTGAAGGACGTGCCGGTCGCCGTCTCCGCGCTCAGCGCCGAACGTCTGGAACAGACCGGCGCGGTCGACATCACCGCCCTGCAGCAGCAGACGCCGAACGCCACCGTCCAGATCGCGCGCGGCTCCAACTCCACCCTGATCAGCTTCATCCGCGGCGTCGGCCAGCAGGATCCGCTGTGGGGCTTCGAGCCGGGCGTGGGCCTCTATATCGACGACGTCTATGTCGCCCGCCCGCAAGGCGCGGTGCTGGACATCTTCGACATCTCACGCATCGAAGTGCTGCGCGGCCCCCAGGGCACGCTGTACGGCCGCAACACCATCGGCGGCGCGATCAAATACGTCACCAAGCGCATGGGCGCGGACCCCAGCCTGACGGCGCGGGCCGAGTTCGGCAGCTATAACGAACAGAACTTCCTGCTCTCGGGCTCGATGCCGGTCGGCGACACCTTCGCCGTCGGCGCCGCCGTCGCCACCTACGATCACGACGGCTACGGCGAGAACCTGTTCACCGGCCAGGACCAGTACGACAAGGACGTCACCGCCTACCGCGCCAGCGCCGAGTGGACGCCGAACGACGACCTGTTCTTCCGTCTGGCCTGGGACCGTGTCGAAGACGATTCCGCGCCCCGTCACGGCCACCGCGAGGTGGTCTCGACCAACGGCCTGTGGACCCCGCCGGCCAGTGAATACGACACCTACGCCGGCATCACCGGCGAGCAGAGCGTGGTGACCGAGGGCGTGTCCTTCACCGGCGAATACCGGGCCAACGACATGCTGACGCTGAAGTCGATCACCGCCTACCGCTCGGGCGACACCCAGACGATCATCGACTTCGACGAGACGCCCCAGCCGACGCTGGACATTCCGGCCATCTATTCGGACGACCAGTTCAGCCAGGAGTTCCAGGCCCTGTTCACGGGCGAGCGCTGGTCCGGCGTGGCCGGCCTCTATTATCTGGACGGCACCTCCTCGGGCGCCTTCGACACCATCGCCGGCAATCTGGGCCTCTCCATCGCGGCGGCGGGATCGGTCGACACCAAGTCCTTCTCGGCCTTTGCGGACTTCAGCTACGACCTGACCGATCGCCTGCACCTGTCGCTGGGCGGCCGCTACACCCGCGACGACAAGGACGCGGAGGTTCTTCGGCTGTTCTTCCTTGGCGCCGGCCGCACGCCCTACACAGGCGGGCCTGCCGCCACGCCGATCGCCACCCGGACCAACTACACGGCTTCGGACACCTTCGAGAAGTTCACGCCGCGCGCCAGCATCTCGTATGACTTCTCGGACGAGATCACCGGCTACGCCTCGGTCAGCCAGGGCTTCAAGTCCGGCGGCTGGGACATGCGCGGCGACGCCGTCCTGGTGCCGCAGACGGTCGACGGCTACCAGCCCGAGACGGTCACCGCCTACGAACTGGGTCTGAAGGGATCGGCCTTCGACCGGCGCCTGAGCTTCGCCTCGGCCGTCTTCTATTCCGACTACCAGGACCAGCAGATCACGACCCAGCAGGTGGCGACCCCGCCGCAGGTCGGCATCGCCTCGGTGGTCGACAACGTCGGCGCCTCGACCATCTATGGCTTCGAGCTGGAGGGCTCCGCCTTCCTGACCGACGACATCACCGCCAACTTCGCGGTCGGCTATCTGAAGAACGAGTTCGACGAGTTCATCACCCTGGTGACGGGGTCTCCGGTCGACATCTCGGACACGCGAGAGCCGCAGAACTCGCCGGAATGGTCGGCCTACTACGGCATGACCTGGCGCGGCGACATCCTGGGCGGCGAGCTTCGGGTGACGCCGTCGCTGTCCTATCGCTCCGACTATCACCTGTTCGACATTCCGGATCCCATCCTGGACCAGGACGGCTATGTCCTCGCCGACGCCAGCGTGGTCTGGACCGCCCCAAGCGAGCGTTGGGAAGTGGGCCTGTTCGGCCGGAACCTGACCGACGTGCGCTATCGCGTCGGCGCCTACAGCTTCCCCGGCGCGACCTACAACAACTCGATCAGCGCCTTCTACGGCCCGCCGACGACCTATTCCGCGCGGCTGACGGTCAAGTTCTGACCGAACGGAACAGACCATGCAGGGCGGCGGCTTCGGTGTCGCCGCCCTTTTTCTTTGACGCGCCCGACGCCGTGATTACGGTCAAGCCAAACAGAACAAGACGATCCAGGGAAACGCCATGACAGACGCAGCATCGACGCCCGCCGTCCAACGTCCGGGATATCGCTTCTATGTCCTGGCGATCCTGGTCTTCGTCTACATGCTGAACTTCCTGGATCGGCAGATCATCGGCATTCTGGCCGCGCCGCTGAAGGCGGAGTTCGGCCTGTCGGACAGCCAGTTCGGCCTGTTGGGCGGCATCGCGTTCGCCAGCGTCTATTCGACCCTGGCCATTCCGCTGGCGTGGCTGGCGGACCGGTTCAGCCGGGTATGGATCATGACCGGCGCATTGGCGGTCTGGTCGGGCTTCACCGCCCTGTGCGGCATGGCCGGATCGTTCGGCCAGTTGTTCCTGTGCCGTATGGGCGTGGGCGTGGGCGAGGCCGGCGGGGTGGCCCCGGCCTATTCCCTGATCGCCGACTATTTCCCGCCGCGTCAGCGGGCGCGGGCGCTGGCCGCCTTCGCCTTCGGCATTCCGCTGGGCACGGCGGCGGGCACGCTGGTCGGCGGCCTGCTGGCGGCGACCTATGGCTGGCGGACCAGCTTCATCGTCGTCGGCCTGATCGGTCTTCTGGTCGCCCCCCTGCTGCGGCTTACGGTGCGCGACCCGAAGCGCGGCGGGACCGATGCGGTCAAGACCGAGGCCCAGATCGCGGCCATCGCGGCGGCGCCGGTCGGCAGCGACCGGGTCGGCAGGATCGCGGCCCAGATCATGCTGGGCGTGGGCGCCGGTGCGCTGTTGCTGGCGGCGCTGATCCATTTCGCGGGCCTGGCGCTGGGCAATCCGCTGGTTTTCGCTTTCGGCGGTCTTCTGGCTGTCGTGATCGGCGTGTCGCTGATGATCGCGCGTCGCACCGCGTCCTTCGTCATTCCCAAGCCCAGCTTCTGGCTGCTGGCGCTGGGCGCCGCCTCGTCGTCGGTGTGCGGCTATGGCGTGGCGGGCTGGCTGCCGCTGTTCTTCATGCGCAGCTTCGACCTGACCCTGGCGCAGACCAGCTGGTACTATTCCGGCATCGCCATGATCGGCGGCGTCCTCGGCATCTGGCTGGGCGGGGCGATCGCGGACCGGCTATCGACGCGCGGCAAGGGCGCCTATCCCCTGACGCCCGCCATCGCCTTCCTGATTTCGGCGCCCTGTTTCATCCTGGCGATGAACTCGCCCTGGCTGATCGGCCTGGTCCTGCCGGGCGGCGGCACGAACGCGCAGCAGTTGACCCTGGCCTTCCTGATCTTCCTGCTGCCGACCGGACTGAATCTGGCCTGGCTGGGGCCGATCACGGCGGCGGTGCAGCATCTGGTCCCGGCGGCGATGCGGTCGACGGCCTCGGCCCTGTTCCTGCTGATCAACAACCTGCTCGGGCTGGCGGTCGGCTTCTACTACTTCGGCTGGATGTCGGACCTGCTGGCCCCCCGCTTCGGCGAAGAGAGCCTGCGCTGGGCGATCTACACCGGCATGGGTTTCTATCTGCTGGCGGCCGTGCTGCTGATCGGGGCGTCGCGCACGCTGAAGAGGGACTGGGTCGACTAGGGACCGACCAAAAGTCGGACCACCGCCTGTTGCACGTGCGAACGCGGGGGGCCTATAAGCCCCGCAACTTTCCCAGCAGCGGTTGCGGTGGTCCCCCATGAACATTCACGAATATCAGGCCAAGCAGGTCCTCAAGGGCTTCGGCGCGCCCGTCGCCGCGGGCGTGGCCATCACCTCGGCGGATGAGGCGGAAGCCGCCGCCCGCCAACTGCCTGGCCCGCTCTATGTCGTGAAGTCGCAGATCCACGCCGGCGGGCGCGGCAAGGGCAAGTTCAAGGAGCTGGGCCCGGACGCCAAGGGCGGCGTGCGCCTGGCCCGCTCGATCGAAGAGGTCGTGGCCAACGCCAAGGAAATGCTGGGCAACACCCTGGTCACCGCCCAGACGGGCGAGGCCGGCAAGCAGGTCAACCGCCTGTACATCGAGGACGGCGCTGACATCGACCGCGAACTGTACTGCTCGCTGCTGGTCGACCGTCAGTACGGCCGCGTGGCCTATGTCGTCTCGACCGAGGGCGGCATGGACATCGAGGCCGTCGCCCATGACACGCCCGAGAAGATCCAGACCATCGTCATCGACCCGTCCACGGGCGTGACCGAGGCCGACGTCGCCAAGATCAACGCGGCCTACGGCCTGACGGGCGCGGCGGCGGAGGACGGCAAGTCGCTGTTCCCGGCGCTGTACAAGGCCTTCGTCGAGAAGGACATGGCGATGCTGGAGGTGAACCCGCTGATCGTCATGACCGACGGGCGCCTGCGCGTGCTGGACGCCAAGGTCTCGTTCGACGGCAACGCCCTGTTCCGCCACGACGACATCAAGGCCCTGCGCGACGAGACCGAGGAAGACGCCAAGGAGATCGAGGCGTCGGAATGGGACCTGGCCTATGTGGCGCTGGACGGCAACATCGGCTGCATGGTGAACGGCGCGGGCCTGGCCATGGCGACGATGGACATCATCAAGCTGTACGGCAAGGAGCCGGCCAACTTCTGCGACGTCGGCGGCGGCGCCGGCAAGGACAAGGTCGCGGCGGCCTTCAAGATCATCACCGCTGACCCGAACGTCCAGGGCATCCTGGTCAACATCTTCGGCGGCATCATGAAGTGCGACGTCATCGCCGAGGGCGTGGTCGCGGCGGTGAAGGAAGTGGGCCTGAAGGTGCCGCTGGTCGTCCGCCTCGAGGGCACCAACGCCGAACTGGGCAAGAAAATCCTGAACGAGTCGGGCCTGACCATCCAGGCCGCCGACGACCTCGACGACGCCGCCCAGAAGATCGTCGCGGCGGTGGGCTGAGGCGTCACGCCTTATCCGCCACCGCCCTGCTGACAGACCTATTCAGAGCTAGAACATGTCCATTCTCGTCGACAAGAACACCAAGATCATCGTCCAGGGCCTGACCGGCAAGACCGGCGGCTTCCACACCGAACAGGCGCTGGCCTATCACGGCACCCAGATGGTCGCGGGCGTGCACCCGACCAAGGGCGGCACGAACTGGACGGGCTCGCACGGCGAAACCCTGCCGATCTACGCCTCGGTCGCCGAAGCCAAGGACGCCACCGGCGCCGACGCCTCGGTGATCTATGTCCCGCCGTCGGGCGCCGCGGCCGCCATCATCGAGGCCATCGACGCCGAAATCCCCTTCATCACCTGCATCACCGAAGGCATCCCGGTGATGGACATGGTCAAGGTCAAGCGTCGCCTCGAGGGCTCCAAGTCCCGCCTGCTGGGCCCGAACTGCCCCGGCATCCTGACCCCGGACGAGTGCAAGATCGGCATCATGCCGGGCAACATCTTCAAGAAGGGCAACGTCGGCATCGTCTCGCGCTCCGGCACCCTGACCTATGAGGCGGTGTTCCAGACCACCAACGAAGGCCTGGGTCAGACCACGGCGGTCGGCATCGGCGGCGACCCGGTCAAGGGCACCGAGTTCATCGACGTGCTGGAGATGTTCCTGGCCGATCCCGAGACCACCTCGATCATCATGATCGGCGAGATCGGCGGCGGCGCCGAAGAAGACGCGGCGCAGTTCCTGATCGACGAGGCCAAGAAGGGCCGCAAGAAGCCGATGGCCGGCTTCATCGCCGGACGCACCGCGCCCAAGGGCCGCACCATGGGCCACGCCGGCGCCGTCGTCTCGGGCGGCAAGGGCGATGCGGAGTCCAAGATCGCGGCGATGGAAGCCGCGGGCATCAAGGTGTCGCCTTCGCCGGCGCGCCTGGGCAAGACGCTGGTCGAGGTCCTGAAGGGCTAAGACGCCGGGGCGCCCCGAGCGCCCTGCGCATCAAAATGCCGGTTTCGGCATCGATCGACGCCCCCGGTTCGCGCCGGGGGCGTTTTTCTTTGCGTATGCGACCAATTTCTCACCCAATTGCCCCGTTTCGGTCATGACCCATAAGGAAACGACGCCTATATGACGGGCGCGCCCTCACGGAGATGTGTCCGGACGGGCACCAAGGGACTGACGAGAACGATGGCGGACGATGCGGGTCGGCTGAACCAGGTCTTTGCCGAGACCTCCTTCCTCTACGGGTCGAACGCGGCCTACATCGAGGAGCTTCACGAGAAATGGGCCAACGATCCCGGCTCGGTCTCGGCGGAATGGAAGACCTTCTTCGACCAGCTTCGCGACAACGCCGCCAGCGTGAAGGCCTCGGCCTCCGCCGGCGCCTGGGGCCGTGGCGCAACGACCGAACCCAGCGAGCAGACCGCCGTGTTCGACGGCCGTTGGCCGGCCGCCAAGCCCGATCCGAAGAAGCCCGGCGCCCCGGCGCCCGCCAAGGCGGAAGCGGCGCCGGCCGCCGCGGTCTCGGCCGAGGACGTGCGCGCCGCCGCCCATGACTCCATCCGCGCCCTGATGCTGATCCGCGCCTATCGCGTGCGCGGCCACCTGCAGGCGAAGCTCGACCCGCTGGGCATCGAACAGCCGATCGAGAACCCCGAGCTGACGCCGGAATTCTACGGCTTCACCGGCCCCGATCTGGACCGCCCGATCTTCCTGGACGGCGTGCTGGGCCTGCAGACCGGCAGCATCCGCGAGGTGCTGGACATTCTGAAGCGGACCTACTGCGGCAACATCGGCATCCAGTACATGCACATCGCCGAGCCGGAGGAGAAGTCCTGGCTCCAGCAGCGGTTCGAGGGTCCGGACAAGTTCGAGCAGAACGCCTTCACCAAGGAAGGCAAGCTGGCGATCCTGAACAAGCTGATCGAGGCGGAGGGCTTCGAACGCTTCCTGCACAAACGCTTCCCCGGCACCAAGCGGTTCGGCCTGGACGGCGGCGAGGCCATGGTCCCCGCGCTGGAGCAGGTCATCAAGCGCGGCGGCAACCTGGGCGTCGACGAGGTCGTGCTGGGCATGGCCCACCGCGGCCGCCTGAACGTGCTGGCCGCCGTGATGGGCAAGCCCTACAAGGTCATCTTCCACGAGTTCCAGGGCGGCTCGGCCGTGCCCAGCGACATTGAGGGCTCGGGCGACGTCAAATACCACATGGGCGCCAGCTCGAACCGCGAGTTCGACGGCAACCACGTCCACCTGTCGCTGACCGCCAACCCGTCACACCTTGAGATCGTCAATCCGGTCGTCCTGGGCAAGGCGCGCGCCAAGCAGGCTTTCGACATCCGCGAGGCCAACGCCGGCAAGCCCGAGGCCGAATGGGCGCTGGACCGGTCCAAGGTCGTGCCGCTGCTGATCCACGGCGACGCCGCCTTCGCCGGCCAGGGCGTCGTGGCCGAGTGCTTCGCCCTGATGGGGCTGAAGGGCTACCGCACCGGCGGCACCCTGCATTTCGTCATCAACAACCAGATCGGCTTCACCACCAGCCCGCGCAACTCGCGCTCGTCGCCCTATCCGTCGGACGTGGCGCTGATGGTCCAGGCGCCGATCTTCCACGTGAACGGCGACGATCCCGAAGCCGTCGTCTTCGCCGCCAAGGTGGCCACCGAATACCGCCAGAAGTTCCACAAGGACGTGGTGGTGGACATGTTCTGCTACCGCCGGTTCGGCCACAACGAAGGCGACGATCCGACCTTCACCCAGCCGATCATGTACGCCCGCATCAAGGCTCAGCCCTCGACGCGCGAGATCTACTCCAAGCGCCTGGTCGAACAGGGCGTGATCACCCAGGCCGAGGTCGACGCCGAGGTTGAACGGTTCGAGGCGTTCCTCGACGAGCAGTTCGAGGCCGGCAAGACCTGGTCCGCCGACAAGGCCGACTGGCTGGACGGCCAGTGGAAGGGCCTGGTCGCGCCCAAGGAAGAGCAGCGCGGCGAGACCGCGGTTCCCCTCGCCAAGCTGCAGGACCTCGGCCATCGGCTGACGACCATCCCCAACAGCATCGACATGCACAAGACGCTGAAGCGGGTCATCGACGGCCGTCGCGAGGCGATCAGCGCAGGCCAGGGTCTGGACTGGGCCACCGCCGAGAGCTTGGCCTTCGCCAGCCTGGTCGACGAGGGCTTCCCGGTTCGCCTGTCGGGTCAGGATTCGGTGCGCGGCACCTTCTCGCAGCGTCACTCGGGCATCATCGATCAGACGACCGAAGAGCGCTACATCCCGCTGAACAACCTGCGCGAAGGCCAGGCCAATTTCGAGGTCATCGACTCGGCCCTGTCGGAAGAGGCGGTGCTGGGCTTCGAGTACGGATACTCGCTGGCCGACCCGAACACCCTGGTCCTCTGGGAGGCCCAGTTCGGCGATTTCGTGAACGGCGCCCAGGTGGTGATCGACCAGTTCATCTCGTCCGGCGAACGCAAGTGGCTGCGGATGAGCGGCCTGACCATGCTGCTGCCCCACGGCTACGAAGGCCAGGGCCCGGAGCACTCCTCGGCCCGCCTGGAGCGCTTCCTGCAGCAATGCGCCGAAGACAACATGCAGGTCGCCAACTGCACCACGCCGGCCAACTACTTCCACATCCTGCGCCGCCAGATGCACCGGTCGTTCAGGAAGCCGCTGATCCTGATGACGCCCAAGTCGCTGCTGCGTCACAAGAAGGCGACGTCCACCCTGGCCGATCTGGCCGAAGGCTCGTCCTTCCACCGCGTTCTGCACGACGACGCCCAGACGCGCCCCGACGTCGCCGGGATCAAGATCAAGGCCGACAAGGACATCCGCCGCGTCATCCTGTGCTCGGGCAAGGTCTATTACGACCTGCTGGACGCGCGCGAGAAGAAGGCCAAGGACGGCCAGGCGGTGGACGACGTCTACATCCTGCGCCTGGAGCAGTTCTATCCGTGGCCGATCCAGTCGCTGCGCAAGGAGCTGGCCCGCTTCCCGAAGGCCGAGCTGGTCTGGTGCCAGGAAGAGCCCAAGAACATGGGCGGCTGGACCTTCGTCGATCCGTGGCTGGAGCTGACGCTCGACAAGCTGGACGTGGCCTCCAAGCGCGCCCGCTACGTGGGGCGTCCCGGCTCCGCCTCCACCGCCGCCGGCCTGATGAGCCGGCACCTGAAGGAACTCGAGACCTTCACCAACGAAGCCTTCGCCTGATAAGCCTGCAAGACCGATCGAAAGACAGCTGGACCCGACATGGCCGACATCCTGACCCCCGCCCTCGGTGAATCCGTCACCGAAGCCACCATCGCCAAATGGACCAAGAAGGTCGGCGATCCGGTCAAGAAGGACGAACTGCTGGTCGAGCTGGAGACCGACAAGGTCTCGCTGGAAGTCGTCTCCCCGGCCGACGGCGTGCTGGGCGAGATCAAGGCGGCCGAGGGCGACAACGTCGTTCCCGGCACGATCCTGGGTTCGGTGACCGAAGGCGCGTCCGCCGGCGCTCCCGCCCAGGCGAAGGCCGCACCGGCCGCCAAGGCCGAGACGAAGTCGGCCCCCGCCGCCGCGCCCGCCGCAGCCTCGGCCGTCGACATCACCGTGCCGGTCATGGGCGAAAGCGTCGCCGAGGGCTCCATGGGCAAGTGGCTCAAGAAGACCGGCGATCAGGTCAAGAAGGACGAACTGCTGGTCGAGATCGAGACCGACAAGGTCGCGGTCGAGGTCTCGGCCCCCGCCGACGGCGTGCTGACCATCGCCGCCGACGAGGGCGCGACGGTGACGCCGGGCCAGAAGATCGGCTCCATCGCCGCCTCGGGCGCCGCGTCGTCGGCCGCCCCGGCCTCGG
>NZ_JAYRPA010000038.1:0-91825 GCF_041911375.1 Brevundimonas sp.
GACCGGCGTTTCGGCGGCGGCCATCGCGGCCGGCGCGGCCTGAATGGACGCCGCCTCGGCCGGGGCGGGCGAGGTCTCCATGGCCGCGGTCGGCTCCGGCTCGCCGCCGCCCATCATCAGGGCGGCCGCGCCGCCGATCACCACGACGGCGCCGATGGGGGCCAGGATCATCCAGGTCTTCACCGGCTTGTTGCGTGCCTTTGAAGAGCGGGCGTAGCGGGGCACGAAGACGCTGTCGTCGGCAGCGGCGGCGCGGGCCTCAGGCGTGGTGTAGGTCATCGACATGATCGGTCCTCCATAACGTTGATCAACCAACCGTCCGCCTCGCCGGCGCGTTCCTCGCCGAGCCGGAAAACCTTGAAGAAACACCGTTGTGGTACCGACTGGGGCGAAATCCGCGCCAAATTGGCGCGGGAGGTGCGCGTTCCGCCGCAATTTGGCGTCGGCCTCTGGATTTCCCCGACGTCACCCGAACAAATGGGTCACGCCTTTTTGGCAAACAGGTCCACAGTGGGTGGAAGCCGCGCCCCGCGCGGTTGACCCGGGCGGGCGCCATCGGTCATCACCGATGAAGGCCTGAATCGATAGAGCGGAGTATTGGCGAACATGGGTTTGGTGGCGAATATCCGACGTGATGTCCGGTTCGCACGCGGCCTGTTCCGCCTGCTCAAGCGCATCAAGCCGATCCAGCTCGATAGCGACGTCCTGCTGTGTGACGACATCGAGGAAGCTGTCGACAAGTTCGCCGATCACGTCGCATTCGAGGACGAGCGTCGCAGCGTCACCTTCCGCGAGTTCGACGCCATGGCCAATCGGTTCGGGCATTGGGCCAAGGGGCGGGGCCTGCACCGGGGCGACGCGGTGGCGGTCATGATGACCAACCGCATCGAATATCTGGCGGCCTGGATCGGCTTCTCCAAGGTTGGTGTCGCCGCCGCCCTGATCAACACAAACCTGGCCGGGCCGGCGTTGGCGCACTGCCTGTCGATCTCGGGCGGCTTCAACGTCGTCGCCGACGAGGACTGCTGGCGCCAGATCGAGGAGGCGCGCCCCCACGTCGATCGCGACCTGATGCTTTGGGTGCTGGGCCTGCCGGAGGACCAAGAGGCGAGCAATCGCCGGGGCCTGGACAACGCCGTCCGTGGCGCGTCGTCCGTGAGGCCGGCCAAGTCGGCGCGCGAAGGCCTGACCAACCGCGACACCTGCCTGTTCATCTACACCTCGGGCACCACGGGCATGCCCAAGGCGGCGCGCATTCCGCATTCCCGCGCGCGCACTTACATGCGGGCCTTCGCCGGTGCGACCGGATCGACGCCCGAGGATCGGGTCTTCAACGTTCTGCCCCTGTATCATTCGACCGGCGGACTGGTCGGGATCGGCGCCGGCTTCCTGAACGGCGCGCGCACCATCATCCGCAAGAAGTTCTCCGCCACCAACTTCTGGCCAGACGTGAAGGCGTCCAAGGCCACGATGTTCGTCTACATCGGCGAACTGTGCCGCTACCTGATCAACTGCCCGCCGAATGAAGACGAGCGGTCGCATAAGCTGCGCTATGCGTTCGGAAACGGCCTGCGCGCCGACGTCTGGCCCGAGTTTCAGAGCCGGTTCCGGATTCCCGAGATCCTGGAGTTCTACGGCTCGACCGAAGGCAACGTCTCGCTGTTCAACTTCGACGGCAAACAGGGCGCCATCGGCCGGGTGCCGTCCTATCTGAAGTCGCAGATCAACATCCGATTGATCCAGTTCGACGTCGAGAGCGAGCAGCCCGTGCGCGGGCCCGACGGTCTGTGCCGGGCCGTCCGCGTCGGCGAGGTGGGCGAGGCGATCGGCGAAATCGGCAATGACATCCGCCATGATTTCTCGGGCTATGCCGATAAGGCCGCGTCCGAGAAGAAGATCCTGACCGACGTCTTCAAGAAGGGCGACCGCTGGTTCCGCACCGGCGACCTGATGCGTCAGGACGCCGAGGGCTATTTCTACTTCATGGACCGCACCGGCGACACCTTCCGGTGGAAGGGCGAGAACGTCTCCACGTCAGAGGTCGAGCAGGTGCTGATGGACGCGCCCGGCGTCAGTGAGGCCATCGTCTATGGCGTTCACGTGCCGGGCCATGACGGCAAGGCGGGAATGGCGGCCCTGGTCGTGGACGGAGCGTTCGATCCCGAGAGCTTCGCCGCCCATGTCGATGGAAAGCTGCCTGGTTACGCCCAGCCCGTCTTCCTGCGCCTGATCAAGGCCGCCGACACCACCGGCACGTTCAAGTACCGCAAGGCCGATCTGGTGGCGGACGGCTTCGATCCTGAAAAGGCGGGGGCTGCGCTCTACGTCCGCGGCGGCAAGGCGGGCTACGCCAAGCTGACGGCCGCGGCGCGCGCGAAGATACTGGACGGCGAGACCCGGCTCTAACTGACCGGACGCCGTTCGCGAAACGGGGTCTTAATCATTAACGGCCATGGTTCCGGCGTTTCGCGTCAGGACCTACCCGTCTCATGTTTCAGATCATCGGCATCGTCATGCTGTTCGGCATGGTGTTCGGCAGCTACCTGTTGGCCGGCGGCAAGATGGCCGTCATCCTGCATTCGCTGCCGTACGAACTGATGGGCATCCTTGGATCGGGCATCGCCGCCTTTCTGATCGCCAACAGCATGGACGTGATCAAGGCGACCCTGGCCGGATTCGGCAGGATCTTCGGCGGCCCGAAATGGAAGAAGCAGGATTACAAGGAACTGCTGTCCCTGCTGTTCCAACTGACGAAGACGATGAAATCCAAGGGCGTGGTCGCCCTCGAGAGCCACATCGAAAAACCCAAGGAATCCACGATCTTCCAGAAGTACCCCAAGGTGCTGAAGGACCACTTCGCTGTCGATTTCATCTGCGACACCTTGCGGATGATGACCATGAACCTGGAGGACCCCCACCAGGTCGAGGACGCGATGGAGAAACAGCTCGAGAAGCACCATCACGAGGCCCAGGGCGGGGCGCACGCGCTGCAGAACATGGCCGACGCCCTGCCGGCGCTGGGGATCGTCATCGCGGTTCTGGGGGTCATCAAGACCATGGGCTCGATCACCGAGCCGCCCGAGGTGCTGGGCGGCATGATCGGCGGCGCGCTGGTCGGCACCTTCCTGGGCGTGTTCCTGGCCTATGGCATGATCGGCCCGTTCGCCACGCGTTTGAAGGATATCGTCGAGCAGGACGGCGCCTATTACAAAATCATCCAGTCGGTGCTGGTCGCCCACCTGCATGGCAATGCGGCCCAGATCTCGGTGGAGATCGGCCGCGGCGACATTCCCTCGACCGCCCAGCCGTCCTTCGCGGAAATGGAAGAGACGCTGAACAACCTCAGCGACTAGGATCGCCTGGCGGCTGGGCGCCGCAGCGAGCCGAGCGCGTCATGACGCCGCCGTGATCACGGCTTGCCGTTGTGATCACGGCGGCGTTATCGTTGGTCCGAGGCTTTGACCTCGCAACAGCATTCGGAGGAATTCCCATGCGCATCACCGCTCTCATCGCCGCCTCGGCCGCCGCCCTGGCCCTGGCCGCCTGCCAGCCCGCCGCGGAAGACAAGGCCGAAGACGCCGCCAGCGACGCCGCCGCCGCCGCCGACACCGCCGCCGACGCGGCCGTGACCGCCGACCAGGCCGCGACCGACGCCGCCGCCGCCGCTGGCGAGGCCGCTGCGGCCGCCGCTGACACCGCTGCTCCGGACGGCGCGGCGATGACTCCGCAACAGACCGAAGAGACCCCGACCGCCATGGCGCCGGCGCACTAATCCCGACCTCCGTGCGGGAAATGGGGGCCGCTCCTTCGGGAGCGGCCCTTTTTCATGGCGCGTGCTAGAAGCCGGGCGATGACGACTGACGACAATTCACCACAACTGACCTGGACCGAGGATGACGAACCCCGCTCTGGTCGTTTCGGAGACGTCTATTTCTCGCGTGACGACGGACTGGCCGAAACGCGAGCTGTCTTCCTGAAGGGATGCGGCCTGCCCGAGGCCTGGGCTGGCCGTGAAACCTTCACCGTCGCCGAACTGGGGTTCGGGACGGGCCTGAACATCGTCGCCTTGCTGGACCTATGGCGCAACCATCGTCCGGACGGCGGTCGCCTGCATATCTTCTCCATCGAAGGCTTTCCCCTGGCCGCCGCCGAGGCGGCGCGCGCCCTGGCGACCTGGCCGGAGCTGGTTGAGCCTGCGCAGGCCCTGGTCGCCGCGTGGCCGCCGCGCACGCCGGGATTTCACCGGGTGGACCTGCCCGATTTCCACGCGGTCCTGGATGTCGCCGTCGGAGACGCGGTCTGGGCTCTGGACGCCTGGGCGGGGAGGGCGGACGCCTGGTTTCTGGACGGGTTTTCGCCGGCCTTGAACCCCGGCATGTGGTCGCCGGAGGTGCTGGACCTAATCGCCGCCCGATCGGCGCCGGGAGCCCGCGTGGCGACCTTCACCGTCGCCGGCGCTGTGCGGCGCGGCCTTTCGGAGCGAGGCTTCGTGGTCGACAAGCGCCCGGGTCACGGCCGGAAGCGCGAAAGGCTGGAGGCGCGCCTGCCGACATTGGCGCCTGTGCGGGCCGCGAGGCCCCGCATCGCCATCGTGGGCGTCGGGATCGCCGGCGCCTCGGTGGCGCGGGCTTTGTCGGCGGCCGGGGCGCGGCCGGTGGTGATCGAGGCGGAGCAGGCAGGCGCGGGCGGCTCGGGTTTTCCCGCGGGCCTGGTCACCCCTCGGCTGGATGCAGGAGACAAGGCCCTGGCGGCGCTTTACGCCCAGGCGCTGGAGCGGGCGACGGACCTCTATGACGGCGTGCCGGGCGCGGTGATCGCCGAGGGCGTCCTGCAACTGCCGCAGGCTCCGCGCGACCCGGCGCGGTTCGAGAAGGTCGCGGACCAGCCCCTCTGGGCCGCCGACGCGATGGCCGTCGTCGATTCCGAATCGGCCTCCGACTGGATCGGCGGGCGGGTCGATGTCGGCGGACTGATGATGAGCCAGGCAAGGGTCGTTCGGCCGCTGGTCGCGCTCGAGGCCTGGCTGGCGAACGCCGAGCACGTCACGGCGCGGGTCGAGCGGATGGAGCACGCGGAGGGGGCCTGGCGCCTGCTGAGCGCGGACGGGCGCGTGGCGGCCGAGGCGGAGGTCGTGGTTCTGGCGGCGGGATGGGGCGCCGCCGCGCTCTTGCCGGACAAGGGCGGGCCCAACCTGTCGCCGGTGCGCGGTCAGGTCGACTGGGTCGAGGGCGTCACGGCGGGCGCGACGGCGTGGGGCGGCTATATCGCGCCGACGGGAGAGGGCCTTCTGTTTGGGGCGACCCATGATCGGGGGCGTACGGACGTCGATGTGCAAGACGAGGACAGCGCCCGGAATCGCGCGACCCTGCGCGCGCGAGCGCCGGGGCTGGCGGATCAGGTCGAGGTCGCGCCGCGAACCCATGCGCGCGCCGCCGTCCGGGCGACCACGGCGGATCGCCTGCCGATCGCGGGATGGCTGGGCGAGGGGCTGCTGATGATCGGCGGCCTCGGCTCGCGCGGCCTGTGTCTGGCGCCGTTGCTGGGCGAGCATGTCGCCGCTCTGGCGCTGGATACGCCTTCGCCCCTTCCGCAGGCGCTGGCGGCGCGGGTCGCGCCGGACCGCCCGGCGGTCCGCCGGCAAGTCAAACCTAGCCCCGCGTAGGCTTAGGTCCTAAACCTGCACGCCAAGGGAGATGCTTCATGACGACGCGATCCAACGCGCCCGCCTACATGTCCGGCTTCGGCAACCACTTCGCCACCGAGGCGGCGCCCGGCGCCCTGCCGGTGGGCCAGAACTCGCCCCAGAAGACGCCGATGGGCCTGTACGCCGAACAGCTGTCGGGCACCGCCTTCACCGCCCCGCGCGCTGAAAACCGCAGAAGCTGGCTCTACCGCCTGCGCCCATCGGCCCAGCACGGCCCATATGAGCCGTTCGACCAGGGACGCGTCCGTTCCGGCCCGTTCGACGAGACGCCGCCCAACCCCAACCGCCTGCGTTGGGACCCGTTGCCGCTCCCCGAGGCGCCGACCGACTGGGTCGAGGGGCTGGTCACCTATGGCGGCAACGGCGATCCGGACCAGGGCGCGGGCGCCGGCATTCACCTGTACGCCGCCAACCGGTCGATGACCGACCGGGTCTTTTACGACGCCGACGGCGAACTGCTGATCGTGCCGCAGCAAGGGTCGCACCGCTTCGTCACCGAGATGGGCGTGATCGAGGCCGAGCCCGGCCATGTCGTCCTGATCCCGCGCGGCGTCCGTTTCCGCGTTGAGGTCGAGGGCCCCGTGCGCGGCTATGTCTGCGAGAACTATGGCGCCCCTTTCCGACTGCCGGATCTGGGGCCGATCGGATCGAACGGCCTAGCCAATCCGCGCGATTTCGAAACCCCGGTCGCTGCCTATGAGGACGTGGATCGCCCGACCCAGTGCGTTCAGAAGTTCGGCGGCCGCCTGTGGGCCACGACGTTCGATCACAGTCCGCTGGACGTGGTCGCCTGGCACGGTGATCTGGCGCCTTCCCGCTACGACACCGCCCGGTTCAACACCATCAACACGGTCAGCTTCGACCACCCCGATCCGTCGATCTTCACGGTCCTGACCAGCCCGTCAGAGACGCCGGGAACGGCCAACATCGACTTCGTGATCTTCCCGCCGCGGTGGATGGTGGCCGAGCACACCTTCCGTCCGCCCTGGTTCCACCGGAACGTCATGAGCGAATTCATGGGGCTGGTGACTGGCGCCTATGACGCCAAGGCGGGGGGGTTCGCGCCCGGCGGCGCCTCGCTGCACAACCGGATGAGCGGCCACGGACCCGATCAGGCCAGCTACGACGGCGCGGTCAGGGCCGAGCTGAAGCCGCACAAGATCGAGAGCACCCTGGCCTTCATGTTCGAGACCCGCATGCCGATCCGCGTCACCAAGTGGGCGCAGGAATCGCCGCAGATGCAGCTCGACTACGACGACGTCTGGTCGGGCTTCCAGAAAGGACAGGTCCCTTGATCCGTATTGGATTTCTGGCCGCAGCCGCGCTTCTCGCGGCCGCCTGCGCCCCGCAGCCGGCAGGCGGCGTGGCGCCTGATGCGCCGGTGCAGAGCGCCGATGCGGGCGCCTGCGCCACGCGCGGCGGAACCATGCAGCAGGTCGGCCGAATGCAAAGTTGGCAGTGCGTGATCGCCTACGCCGACGCGGGCAAACGTTGCACCGACGGTGACCAATGCCAGGGCGACTGCTGGGCCGAGGACGGCGTCTCTTCAAAGCCGGGGGAAGCCGCAGCCGGCGTCTGCCAACCGACAAGCAACCGCTTCGGCTGCCACACGACGATCAAGAACGGCAAGATCGACGTCGGACTCTGCATAGACTGACCAGATATGGAAAAAAGGCCCCGCCGTCGCCGGCGGGGCCTTTTGACATGGTGGCCGAGCCTTAGTGTTGGGTCGGCGTGTTCGAGGTGGTCATGCCGCCGTCGGCGTTGCCGCCCTGCTGCTCGACCTGATCGGCGCGACGGTCGGCGTTTTCCTCAACCTGGTCGGCCTGCTCGTTGAGCGCCTGCTCCTGCGCTTCGTTCGGCGTGGCGGCGGCCTGAGCTTCCAACTGATCGGCGGTGGCTTCGCCTTGGGCTTCGATGGCGTCAGCCTGGCTTTCCGCGGCTTGGTCCGTGGCGCTTTCGCCGCAGGCGGCGACGCCGGCCAGGGCGAACAGGGAGACGGCGGCGATAGCGATCTTCTTCATGGAAATTCCTCCGTTGTGGAGCAGAGGAAACGTCGCCGTACGAAATCGGTTCACGCCGCCGTGAGTTTTCTGTGAAACGCCGTTACTCGCCCGCCTCGGCGAAGGCGACCCGCGCCGCGCCCAGCAGGGCCGCGTGCTTGTGCATGATCACCTTAGTCGGGATGTCCCTCATATACTCCTGGAAGCGGCCCTTGCGCTCGAAACGCTGGCGGAAGGGACTGGTCTTGATGAAGGGCAGGATGCGCGGGACGATGCCGCCTGCGATGTACACGCCGCCTCGCGCGCCGGTGGTCAGGGCGATGTCCCCGGCCACGGCGCCCAGGATGGCGCAGAAACGGGCCAGGGTGGCGCCGCAGGGACTGTTCGGATCCCTCATCGCCGTTTCGGTGATCTCGGCCGGATCATCGATGTGGGTTTCGCGTCCGTCGATTTCGGCCAGCGCACGGTGCATGTTCAACAGGCCCGGACCGCAGATCAGGCGTTCGATCGAGACGCGGTCGTAGCGGCGGCGCAGGATGCGAAGGATCTCGTCCTCGACCGGATCGCCGGGGGGGAAGCAGGCATGGCCGCCTTCCGACGGCATGGCCATTTCCTTGCCGTGGGCGTCGCGCACCAGGGCCGAGACGCCGAAGCCGGTGCCGGGGCCCAGGACGGCCACGGTGGAATGCGGGTCGCCGTCGACGGGACCGCCCAGGCTCTCCAGCTGATCCTCCGGCACGATGGGCGCGCCCCACGCCAGGGCCTCGAAATCGTTGATGAGCTTCACGGGCTTCAGGCCCAGGGTCTGCAGTTCGCTCTCAGATACGGCCCAGGGCGAATTGGTCAGGTCGATCGCGCCGTCGGTGACGGGCCCCGCCACGGCGATGACGCCTCCCGAAGGCTTGACCTCGCACCCGTCGAGAAAGGCCTGAACGCCTTCCAGGAAGGTCGGGTACTGTTCCGCCGGGAAGCTTTCGTGATGGTCCAGCACAGGCTTGCCGTCGACCATTCGGGCCACGGCGAAACGAGCGTTGGTGCCGCCGACGTCGCCGACGAGAAGGGTCTTGTCATTCATTTTGGGTCGTTTCCTGCGCTCGGTTCGGCGGATCAGGCGTCCACCGTCCGGTCGACGAAGTTGGGGTTCGGCGGGGTGTCGGCATGAACGGCGCCGCTGGGGCCGCCGACGGCGAAACAGACTGTCGCGCCCTCCTCGGCGGTGGTGACGACATGGCGGAAGGCGCCGAACAGTTCACGGCCATAGCCCCAGGACGACCCCTCGGCGTTGGCGGCGGATCGGGCGGCGGCCGGGCGAGCGGTCAGGGCGTCGACGCCGACGGTGGTGAGCACGCCCGCCTCGGCGTCCAGGCGGATGATGTCGCCGTCCCGGACATGCGCCAGGGGGCCGCCGGCCAGCGCCTCGGGCGAGACGTGGATGGCCGCCGGCGTCTTGCCGCTGGCGCCCGACATGCGGCCGTCGGTGACGAAGGCGACCTTGAAGCCCTTGTCCTGGAGGACCGACAGGGCCGGCGACAGGCTGTGCAGTTCCGGCATGCCGTTGGCCTTGGGGCCCTGGAAGCGCAGGACCACGACCACGTCGCGATTCAGCTTGCCGTCCTTGAAGGCCTGGAGCGCATCCTCCTGGGTCTCGAAGACCGCCGCCGGGGCCTCCACGATGCGATTCTCGGGCTTGACCGCGGAGACCTTGATGACCGCGCGGCCGAGGTCGCCCTGAACCAGGCGCAGCCCGCCCTCCTTGTCGAACGGATCAGAGGCTGGACGAAGGATGTCGCGATCAAGGCTTTCGGTCACGCCGTCGCGCCAGACCAGTTCGCCGTCGACCATCGAAGGTTCCTGGAAGTACGCCTCGATGCCCTGGCCCATGATGGTGACGACGTCCGAGTGGATATTGCCCGCCATCGCCAGCTCGCGCGCTACGAAGGCGACGCCGCCGGCGGCCTGGAAGGCGTTCACGTCGGCCGAACCGTTGGGATAGACCCGCGCCAGCAGCGGCGTGACCGACGACAGCTCGTCCATGTCGGTCCAGTCGATCAGCACGCCCGCCGCCCGCGCCATGGCGACAAGGTGGATGGCGTGGTTGGTCGAACCGCCGGTGGCCAAAAGCGCCACGATCATATTGACGATGGACTTCTCGCTGATGACGTCGGCCATGCGGCATTCGCCGCTGCGGGCCAGTTCGACCGCCCGCTTGGCCGCCGCCGCCGTGAGGGCGTCGCGCAGGCCGGTGTCGGGGTGGACGAAGGCGGTCGAGGGCATGTGGAGCCCGCCCAGCTCCATCATCATCTGGTTGGAATTGGCGGTGCCGTAGAAGGTGCAGGTGCCCGGCGAGTGATAGCTGCCGATCTCGCTTTCCAGCAGCGTCTGCCGATCGACCTGCCCCTGCGCGTACTCGGCGCGGACCCGCGCCTTTTCGGCGTTCGGAATGCCCGAGGGCATGGGGCCGGCGGGGGCGAAGACGACAGGCAGGTGACCGAACGCCAGGGCGCCCATGAACAGGCCCGGCACGATCTTGTCGCAGACGCCCAGCATCAGGCCGGCGTCGAAGGCGTCATGCGTCAGGGCGATCCCCGCCGACATGGCGATCAGGTCGCGGCTGAACAGCGACAACTCCATGCCTGGGCGGCCTTGCGTCACGCCATCGCACATGGCGGGCGTGCCGCCTGCGACCTGGGCCGTCGCGCCGACCTCGCGCACCGCCTGGCGCACGACGCCGGGGAAGCGCTCGAACGGCTGGTGGGCCGACAGCATGTCGTTATAGGCGGTGACGATGCCCAGGTTCGGCTTGGAGCCGTCCATGGCGGTCAGCTTGTCGGCGATGGTCTGGCCGGCGAAGGCGTGGGCCCAGTTGGCGCAGGACAGCTTGGCGCGGCCGGCGCCGGAATCGCGCGCGGCGTCCATGCGACGCAGATAGTCGGCGCGCGTCTCGCGGCTCTTGTCGATGATGCGCTGGGTGACAGCGGCGACGGTGGGATGAAGCGCCATATCAGCCTTCCTCCGTCCACAGGACTTCAAGGGGAACGTCGTTGGCGATCAGCGCCGCGATAGGCTGTGTCTTCGGGTCGCCCTTGGCCTGCGCCTCAAACACGCGGCGCTTGGCGTCGCCCTTCAGGCCCAGGATCACGCGACCCGCCTGCATCAGATAGGGCAGGTTGATGGACAGTCGCTCCAGCGTCGGCGCGCGGCCATCGCGACCGTGGGGCACGCCCAGCACGGTGGGCCTCAACGTCGGGGTCAGCAGGGTCTTCAGGGTGGGGCTGTCAGGGAACATGGAGCAGATATGGCCATCCTCCCCCATGCCGAGAAGGACCGCGTCGAAACGACCACCCTCGGCCGCGAGAGCGTGCGCCGCGACGGCGGCCGCGCGGTCGACGGTGACTTCGGGCGTATAGAGGGGAATGAAGCGGCCCAAGGCGGCCCGGTCCTGCAGCAGGACCTCCCGGATCAGCCGGGCGTTCGATTCCGAGGAGGTTTCGGGGACATAGCGCTCGTCCACCAGGGTGACCGCGATCCTCGACCAGTCCAGGTCCATGGCGGCCAAGCGCCGATAGACGGGCGCCGGCGTCGTGCCGCCTGGACCGGCGAAGAGCGCCCGGCCGTTGTCGCGGACGGCCGCGCCGAGGCTTTCACCCAGGCGTGCGGCGATGGCCTCGGCCCAGGCGTCGACGGTCGGGAAGGCCTCGATCAGAAGTGCGTCAGACATCGGTCGTGTTCCAGTCGCGGCCCGAGCGGGCCATCAGCATCTCTGCGGCGTCCGGCCCCCACGTTCCGGCGACATATTCATGCGGCTTCTGCCCGGACTCGGCCCAGGCCTCGGCGACCTCGTCGACCCACTTCCAGGCCTCCTCGGCCTCGTCCCGGCGCACGAACAGGGTAGAGTCGCCAGCCATGGCGTCGAGCAGCAGCCGTTCGTAGGCGATGCGGCGTCGCGGCGGATGGACGCTCTTTCCGTCGACCCCCCAGGACAGGCTCATCTGGATCGGCTGGAGCTGCATGCGCTGGTCCAGGCCGGGACGCTTGTTCATCACCGTCAGCGAGATGTCTTCCTCGGGCTGCAGTTCGATGATCATGCGGTTCGCCTGCACCTCGCCGCGGTCGTCGCGGTCGAAGATGGAATGCGGGACCGGCTTGAACTGGATCACGATCTCGGTGCGCTTCTCCGGCAGCCGCTTGCCGGTGCGCATGAAGAACGGCACCCCGGCCCAGCGCCAGTTGTCGATATCGGCGCGGATGGCGACGAACGTCTCGGTGTCGGAGTCGGCGCCGCGCTCCTCGTCATAGCCTTTGACCGGCTTGCCCTCGCTGACGCCGGAAACGTACTGGCCGCGCACGGTGACCCGCTCGGCCTCGTCCGGGGTGATGGGGCGCAAGGAGCGCAGCACCTTGACCTTTTCGTTGCGGACCGAGTCCGGATCCAGGTCGCTGGGCGGCTCCATGGCCACCAGACACAGCAGCTGCAGCATGTGGTTCTGCAGCATGTCGCGCAGCGCGCCGTACTCGTCGTAATACGGCCAGCGGTCGCCGACCCCGACCGTTTCACCGATGGTGATCTGCACGTGGTCGATCGTCAGGTTGTTCCACAGCGGTTCGAAGATGGTGTTGCCGAACCGCAAGGCGATCAGGTTCTGGACGGTCTCTTTGCCCAGGTAGTGGTCGATGCGGAACACCTGGTTCTCGCGGAACGCGTGGGCGACGGCGTCGTCGATCTCGAGGAAGGACTGCAGGTCGCGGCCGACCGGCTTTTCAAGCACGATACGGCAGTTCGTCTCCGCCAGGCCTGCGGCCTTCATCGCCGTGACGATGCGCGCATAGAGTGAGGGCGACACCGCCAGGAAAGAGGTGACGTCGCCGTCGCCGACCTTGTCCTTCAGACCCTTCAGGCTGTCGGCGCTGGTCGCATCGACGGCGAGGTAATCCAGGCGGGCCCGCATCTTGGACCAGCTGTGTTCGTCCCAGACCCGGTCGGCCTCGGCGCGAGCCTTGACGGCGTCGTGGACCTTGGCGACGTACTCGGCGGGGGTCTCTTCCGATCGCGCGGCGCCGATGATCTTGAGGTCTTCCGGCAGCAGGCCGTCATGCTCAAGGAAATAGAGCGAGGGCAGCAGCATCCGCATGGCGAGGTCGCCGCCGCCGCCGAACAGAATGAGTGCCGCCATGCCGTCTTCCCTTTCAGAGTCCCGTTGTCGGGACCAGTTGCCTTTGCGGCCTAGCCCGCGCCTTTGCCCGCTTCCGCGCGTGAGGCCAACACGTCGAGCACGTCCTGAAACACCATGTTACGGGCATGGAGAAGAACTAGCAGGTGGTAGATCAGGTCCGCGGCTTCGCTGGCCAGTTCCTCGTCGGGCCCGGCCACGCCGGCCAGTGCGGTCTCCACGCCCTCCTCGCCGACTTTCTGCGCGATGCGCTTGGGGCCTTCGGCGATCAGCCTGGCGGTCCAGCTCTTAGAGGGATCCGTTGCGGCCCGTTCGGCGATGGTCTTTTCCAGCTGCGCTATGCGGCCCAGGCCCGGCGCATCGGCCACGCCGAAACAGCTTGTGCGGTTTAGGTGGCAGGCGTTGCCGACCGGCCTGACCGACAGAACGAGCGCGTCGTTGTCGCAGTCGGGCGTGACGCCCACGACATGCAGCCGGTCGCCGGATGTCTCGCCTTTCCTCCACCGCCCGCCGCGCGAGCGCGAGAAGAAGGTCGCCTGGCCGGACGCGATCGTCTCTTCCAGCGCGGCGCGATCCATATAGGCCAGCGTGAGGACCTGCAGCGTCGCAGCGTCCTGAACCACCACTGGCACCAGGCCGCCGCCCTTGGCGAAGTCGATGGTGTCGGGGTCGATGGTCATAGGCGCATCTCCAGTCCCTGCTGCGTCAGATACTGCTTCAGATCCGGTATCGCGATGGCGCCGGTGTGGAAGACGCTGGCGGCCAAGGCGCCGGAGACGTCGGCCTGTTCGAAGACGTCCTTGAAATGCTCGGGCGCGCCGGCGCCGCCTGACGCGATCAAAGGGATGGTCAGGCGCGCGCGAGCCGCGGACAGTTGTTCGACATCATAGCCCTTCCGCACTCCGTCCTGGTCGATGCAGTTCAGCACGATCTCGCCGGCGCCGAGCCCTTGCGCCTCGGCCAGCCAGTCCAGGGTGCGTTTGCCGGCGCGGCGGCGGGCGTCGGGATCACCGGTGTATTTGTGGACCACCCACTCTCCGTCCTCCAGACGGCTGTCGACGCCCACGACGACGCACTGACTGCCCAGCCGCGCAGCCATTTCAGCGATCAGCTCAGGGCGTTCCAGGGCGGGGGAGTTGATCGACACCTTGTCCGCGCCGTGGTCCAGGCAGCGCGCCGCCTGCTCCACGCTGCGGATGCCGCCGGCGACGCAGAAGGGGATATCCAGCAGCCGGGCGATATCCTTGATCCAGCCGTAGTCCAGCGTTCGCCCCTCGGGGCTGGCGGTGATGTCGTAGAAGACCAGTTCGTCGGCGCCCGCGTCGCGATATCGGCCGGCCAGCTCGGCGGCGTCGCCCATGTCGGTATGGCCTACGAACCGGACGCCCTTGACCACCCGGCCGTTCTTGACGTCCAGGCAAGGGATGATGCGCCGCGCGGTCATTCCGCCGCCGCGATGGCTTCGGGCAGGGTGAACCGGCCTTCGTACAGGGCGCGGCCGACAATGGCGCCGTTGCAGCCCAGCGCCTTGACCGCCAGGATATCCTCCAACGATGAGACGCCGCCGGACGCCTGAAGCACGAGATCGGGCCGCCGCAGACGAATTTCCGACAACAGCTCCAGATTGGGTCCGGTCATGGCGCCGTCGCGGCCGACATCGGTGACGAGCAGGTGTTTGGCCACGCCCTTGGGATAGCGGTCCAGCGCGTCCCACAGGGTGACGCCGGACGACTGGGTCCAGCCCTTCAGCGCGGGCACGGGAACGCCGTCCTCGATCTTGACGTCGAGAGCCAGGGTGACGCGTTCCGGACCGAAGCCTTTCAGCCAGGCGGCGACGTCGCCCGGCTGGGTCACCGCCAGCGACCCGACGACCACGCGCGAAACGCCCGCGTCCAGGAGCCGGGCGATGTCGTTGGCGCCGCGAACGCCGCCGCCGGACTGGATGCGGACGTCGATGGCCTGGGTCAGTTCGCCGATCAGTGCATGCTGGCGCGCCTCGCCCGCCTCGGCGCCGTCCAGGTCGACAATATGAATCCACTCGGCTCCCTCCGCCGCAAAGGCGGTCAGCCGGGCGGCCGGCTGTTCGTCGTATCGGGTCACCTGGTCGAACTTGCCGTGCATCAGGCGTACGCAGACGCCGTCCTTCAGGTCGATGGCGGGGTAGATCAGCATGACAGGCCCAGGAAGTTCTTGAGGATGGTCGCGCCGGCCTCGGCCGAGCGTTCGGGGTGGAACTGGCAGCCCCAGCGGTTGGCGGAACGCACCACGGCGGGCACGGGGCCGCCGTAGTCGGCGCGGGCCAGGGTGGCGGCGCCGTCGGGACAGACATAGCCGTGGACGAAATAGGCGTAGGCGTCATCGGCGACCCCTTCCAGCAGCGGGTCGTCGCGGTCGCGCGTCAGTCGGCTCCAGCCCATGTGCGGGACGGGCAGGGCGCCCGCCGGCTCCAGCCGGGTCACGGCGCCGGGGATGAAGCCCAGCAGATCGACGCCGTCGCCCTCCTCGCTTGAACCGAACAGAAGTTGCTGGCCCAGGCACACGCCAAGAAGCGGTCGGGGGAAGGCGCGGATCTGTTCAACCAGACCCAGTTCCGACAGGCGGCGCATGGCGTAGCCGGCCGCCCCGACGCCGGGCAGGATGACCCGTTCGGCCTCGACGATCGCGGCGGGATCGTCGGTCAGGCGCACGGTGGCGCCCAGACGCTCGAGCGCGAACTGGACCGAGGCGACGTTGCCGGCGCCATAGGCGATGACGGCGACCTCGGTCACAACACCCCCTTGGTGGACGGCACGGCGTCGCCCTCGATGCGGATCGCCTGGCGCAGGGCGCGGCCGAAGGCCTTGTAGACGGCCTCGGTCTTGTGGTGGTCGTCCTGGCCCGTGACCTTGATGTGGACGGCCGCGCCCATCGCTTCAGCCAATGAGCGGAAGACGTGCGCCGTCAGGTCGGTGCGGTAGTCGCCGATGAAGGGGGTTTCGAACGCGCCCTCGAACATCGGATAGGGACGGCCCGACAGGTCGATGGAGACGGTCGCATTGGCCTCGTCCATCGGCAGGACGAAGCCGTACCGGGCGATGCCCTTCCTCTCGCCCAACGCCTGTTTCAGCGCCTGGCCCAGGGCGATGGCGCTGTCCTCAATGGTGTGGTGCGGGTCGGTGTGCAGGTCGCCCTCGCACTGGAGGCGCAGGGAAAAGCCGCCGTGGGCCGCGATCTGCTCCAGCATGTGGTCGAAGAAGCCGACGCCGGTCTCGATCCGAACGGGGCCGGAGGCGTCCAGGTCGACGGCGCAGACGATGCGGGTCTCCTTGGTGTCGCGCACGGCCTGGCCCACGCGGGCCGGGCGGCGCTTGCCGGGCGTCAGGCCGAAGGCGGCCAGCAGGCGGTCGTTCACCTCGGGCTTGAGCGCGACGGGCAGGCGCAGCCGGTCGCCGGACAGGTCGGCCTCGATCCCATAGGCCGACAGGGCGGCCAGGGTGGCGGCGGGGTCTTCCGGCCGGGCCATAACGATGGGGCCGACGCCGGGCTCGACCGGCATCTGGCGGCCCAGTTCGCGAGCGATCCGCTCGCGCTCGCGCCGGACCGAGGCGATCCGTTCGGCGGTCTCGATCATGCGCGATGGATCCAGCGCCTGGTGCGCCAGCCGGACCAGGGGTTCGGGCAGGGCGTAGGGCTCCAGCACCGAGGCGAGGCGGGCCAGGGTCGGGGCTTGCGCGATCGCCGCGCCGACGCGGGCGCCGGCCAGGCCATAGGCCAGGGACAGGCTGCGCAGCACGACCAGGTTCGGCAGCTTGGCGACGACGGTGGCGGCCGAGACGCTGTCGGAGAACTCGATCAGGCCCTCGTCCACTACCAGCAGGGCGGGGGCGACGCGGGCGGCCATTTCGGCGACGGCCTCGGGCGAGCCGAGGGCCCGGATGACGACGACGGCCGGTTCGCCCTTGGCCGGATAGATGGCGGCGAGGCTGTCGTAGGGTTCGGCCTTGGGCGCCTCGACCGAACCGCCGTCGCGGGCGGCCAGGCGCCAGGCCAACTCCAGCCCGTGCGTCAGGCCGCGCACAGGCAGAATCTGGTTGGCGGGCACGGCGTATATCGCGGCCATGCGGGCGGCGAGGGCGGCAGGCTCGCCGGGATAGCGGTCCAGACTCTCTCCGCCAGAGACCAGCGGGGGATAGGGGGCGGGCAGGGTCATCCCTCGCTCCTCAGGTCGGCGGCGCGGGCGTGGGCTTCGAGGCCCTCCATCCGGGCCAGGCGGGCGGCGATGGGGGCCAGGGCGCGGGCGCCGGCCTCGCTGACCAGCTGGACCGACATGGTGGTCATGAAGCTGGCGGTGGTGACGCCGCCCAGGGTGCGGGCGCCGCCGTCTGTCGGCAGGACGTGGCTGGGTCCGGCTGCGTAGTCGCCCAGGGTCTCGGCGGCGAACCGGCCGACGAAGACAGCGCCGGCGGCCTTGATGGAGTCCACCAGGGGCTCGGGATCGTCGATCTGGATCGCCAGGTGTTCGGGACCATACAGGTTGGCGACCTCTGCGGCGGCGTCGAGATCGCGGACCAGGATGGCGCGGGCTTCGTTCAGTGAGGCGCGGGCGATGGCTTCGCGCGGCAGCGTCGCGACCTGAACCTCAACTTCCGACAGGATGTAGTCGATGGTGGCGCGGCTGGTGGAGACCAGGATGACCTGGGCGTCGGCGTCGTGCTCGGCCTGGCTCAGCAGGTCGGCGGCGGCGATCTCCGGGGCGGCGTCGCGGTCGACGATCACCATCAGTTCGGAGGGGCCGGCGGGCATGTCGACGGCGGGACCGCCGGGCAGGGCGGAGGCCTGTTTCTTGGCCTCGGCGACGTAGGCGTTGCCGGGGCCAAACAGCTTGTCACAGGCGGGGATGACCCCGTCCTCCAGCTCGACGCCAAAGGTCAGAGCGGCGATGGCCTGGGCCCCGCCCATCAGCCAGATGGCGTCCAGCTCGGCCTCGGCGGCGGCCAGGATCATGGCGGGGTGAACGCCGCCATCCTTGTTCGGCGGCGTGACGGCCACGCGCTGGCTCACGCCCGCGACGCCGGCCGGGATGGCCAGCATCAACAGGGACGAGAACAGGGGGGCGGTGCCGCCGGGGATGTAGAGACCGGCCGAGGCGATGGGACGCCAGGCCAGTTTCGAGCGCACGCCGGGCGTGGTTTCGATGAAGGGTGTGTCCTCCGGCTTGGTCGCCTGGTGGAAGACACGGACATTCTCGGCCGCCATGCGGAGCGCACGGGCGTCGGCGGGCGGCAGGGCGTTGCGGGCCTCGGCCACGGCCTCGGGCGTTATGGCGATGCGACGGGGCGGCGCCTTGTCTAGCTTCAGGCACCACTCTGTGACGGCAGCGCCCCCGCGCGCGCGCACGTCGTCGAGGATGGAGCGGACCACGTCGGTCACGTCGCCGGCGGTGCGCTGGGCCGGGCGGGCGAGGGCCGCCTTTTTCCCGGCGGCGTCGAGGGAAGACCAGTAGATGCGCTTCATCACATCATCTTCTCGATGGGCAGGACCAGGATGGCCGAGGCGCCGGCGGCCTTCAGCTTCTCCAGCGTCTCCCAGAAGACGGCCTCCTGGCAGACGGCGTGGACGGCGACCGCGTCGTCGCGACCCATCAGCGGCATGACGGTGGGCGAGCCGGCTCCGGGCAGGATGGCGGTGATCTCATCAAGCGCCGAACGCGGCGCGTTCAGCATCACGTATTTCGCGCCCTGAGAGGACACGACGCCGGACATCCGCTCGATGATGCTGTCCAGCAGTTGCTGCAGGGCGGGCTCAGGGGCGACGGGGGACTGGATCAGGACGGCCTGGCTTTCCAGCACCGTATCCTTGGCGCCCAGGCCGTTGGCTTCGAGCGTTGCGCCGGTCGAGACCAGATCGCAGATGGCCGCGGCCAGTTTCAGCCGGGGCGCGACCTCGACGGCGCCGCGCATGACGACGATGTCCGCCTCGACCCCCCGCTCGTCCAGGAAGCGGCGCAGGATCTTGGGATAGGAGGTGGCGATACGCAGGCCCTCCAGCGAGGCCGGGCCCTCATAGGCCAGGGTCGGGGGCGCGGCGATCTTCAGGGTGCACCGGCCGAAGCCGAGCGGCATGACGACCGAGGCGTTGGCCCCGCCGTTGCGGCCTTCCTCCAGCACGTTCTCGCCGACGATCCCCAGGTCGCAGACGCCGTCGGCCACGAAGGTGGGAATGTCGTCGTCGCGGACGCGCAGCAGGTCGATCGGATAGTTCTCGACCCGGTACAGCAGGTCGTTGTGCCCCTTGACCCACTTCAGACCCGCGTCGCGGATCAGGTCGAGGCTGCGGTCGGCCAGACGGCCGGATTTCTGGACGGCGATGCGAAGCCGGCCCTGGACGGTGCTCATGTTCGGATACTCAATTCTTGGTCTTCAGGCGGTCCAGGGCGAGGCGGTAGCCCTGGTGCGGCATGTCTTTCAGATAACGGGCGACCCGGACGACGGTTGTGGGGCTGGCGTGGGCCTCTGCCGCGATCTCGCGATAGGACTTGCCGCCGGCGTCCAACAGGCGCGCCACCTGCCAGCGCTCGGCGAAGGCGCGCAGTTCCGCCGGGGTGCACAGGTCGGCGAGAAATGCGTCGATCTCCTCGCGCGTCTGCATCGACAGCAGGGCGTCATGGAGGGCGTCGCGGGCGGGCGAGGTCGTCATGCGCGTTCCACTATGCTGTAACGATGAAACGGTCAAGGGCCGAGGGCCGTGAGCGGTGACTCGTGACTCGATCGGCCCGCGGTCAATCACGATGGCGATTCACCAATCACGACTTACGCCCGCCCGCGCACCGCTCTATCTGTCTGCCCATGAGCAAGGTTCTGATCATCGGCGCCGGACACGCCGGAGGCTCCGTCGCCGCCTTCTTGAGGCAATACGGCCATGAAGGGCCGATCGTGCTGGTCGGCGAGGAGGATGCGCCGCCGTATCAGCGGCCGCCCCTTTCGAAAGCCTGGCTGAAGGGAGAGGCCGATCTGGAGACGCTGCTGCTGCGGCCGCTGAGCTTCTATGAGGAGCAGGGGATCGAGTTCCGGCCATCGACCGTGGCCGTGTCGGTGGACCCGGAGGCCAGGACGGTCGCTTTCCACGACGGCTCGAGCGAAACCTATGACGTCCTGGTGCTGGCGACGGGCTCGACGGCGCGGAAACTGCCGGCGCCCGGCGGGGACCATCCCGACCTGCTGGAGCTGCGGACGCTGAAGGACGCCGAGCGGCTGAAGGCCGTGCTGGGGCCGGGCAAACGGCTGGCGGTGGTCGGCGGCGGCTATGTGGGCTTGGAGGCGGCGGCTTCGGCCCGGGCCCTGGGCGCCGAGGCGGTGGTGATCGAGCGGGCGCCGCGCGTGCTGGCGCGGGTGGCGTCGGAGACCCTGTCGGCCTTCTTCACCGCCCAGCATCGCGCGCGCGGTGTCGAGATCCTGACGGGAGCCGAAGTCGTCGCGGTCGCCCATGACGGCGTGACCTTGGCGGATGGATCGGTGGTGCAGGCCGATGCGGTGCTGATCGGCGTGGGGGCGATGGCCTGCGACAGCCTGGCGCGCTCGGCGGGGCTGCGATGCGACGACGGGGTGGTGGTGGACGATCAGGCGCGGACCAGCGACCCGTCCGTCTTCGCCGTCGGCGACATGACGCGTAGGCCGATCCCAGTTCACGGCGGCGTGCATCACCGGCTGGAGAGCGTGCCCAATGCGCTGGAGCAGGCGAAGCAGGCCGCGGCGGCCATCGTCGGGCGGCCGGGTCCTGCGCCCGAGGTTCCGTGGTTCTGGTCGGATCAGTATGACTTCAAGCTTCAGATCGCCGGCCTGCCGTTCGATGCGGACCGCCAAGTGGTGCGCGGCGATCCGTCCGCCGCGGGTTTCGCGGTGTTTCACATTAAGGGCGATCAGGTGGTCTGCGTCGAGGCGGTCAATGCGCCGCCGGAATTCATGGCCGGCAAGCAGTTGATCGGCAAGGCGACCCCGGTGGATGTGGCGAAGCTGGCGGACCAGACGGTGTCTATGAAGGCGGTGGGGGTCTGATTTCGGCCGTCGTCGCCGCAGTGCAACAAATCTGTTGCGCTTTCCGTTGTGCGGGGATCAAGCTGCGATCTCAACGCGGCGGGGGCGAATGACGAGAGCTTTCGACGAAATGAGCGGCGGCGGATCGGGTGCGGTCCGCGACAGCTACAAGACCCTGGCGGCGTGGCTGGAGAACGCTCCTCCGGACCTTCTCCAGGCGCGCTCGCGCCAGGCGGAGCTGTTCTTTCGCCGCATGGGTGTGACCTTCGCCGTTTATGGCGACGAGGAATCCAACGAACGGCTGATCCCCTTCGACGTCGTTCCGCGCATCATCGGCGCCGACGAATGGAGCAGCCTGGAAAAGGGGCTGAAGCAGCGCGTCACCGCCATCAACGCCTTCCTGAAGGACATCTACGGCGCGCAGGAGTGCATCAGGGCGGGCATCGTCCCGGCCGACCTGATCCTGACCAATCCGCACTATCGGCCCGAGATGCAGGGGCGCCGGCCGCCGGGCGACGTCTGGTGCCACATCTCGGGCGTCGATCTGGTCCGCACGGGCGAGGATGGCTTCTACGTTCTGGAAGACAACTGCCGCACGCCGTCCGGCGTCTCCTACATGCTGGAGAACCGCGAGATGATGATGCGGCTGTTTCCGGACCTGTTCGCCGAACATCCGGTGCGGCCGGTCGAGATCTACACTGACATGCTGCTGCGCTCGTTGCAGGCCTCGGCGCCCTCGGGGGCGGGCGAGGATCCGACCATTGTGGTGCTGACGCCCGGGCCGTTCAACTCGGCCTACTATGAGCACAGCTTCCTGGCCGACAAGCTGGGGGTAGAGCTGGTTCAGGGCACCGACCTGTTCGTCAATGACGACACGGTCTTCATGCGCACGACCGAAGGGCCGAAACGCGTCGATGTCATCTATCGCCGCATCGACGACGACTTCATCGATCCGCTGACCTTCATGCCCAACTCGGCGGTGGGGGTTCCGGGTCTGATGTCGGCCTATTTCGCCGGTCACGTGACCTTGGCCAATGCTGTGGGGACGGGGGTGGCCGACGACAAGGCCGTCTACACCTACATGCCGGAGATCATCCGGTTCTTCACCGGCGACGACGCCATCCTGAAGAACGTGCCGACCTGGCGTTGCCGCGAGCCCGATGCGCTGAAGGAGGTCCTGGGCAGGCTGGACGAGCTGGTGGTCAAGGAGGTCGGCGGATCGGGCGGTTACGGCATGCTGGTCGGCCCGACCTCGACCAAGGCCGAAATAGAGGCTTTCCGGGCCAAGCTGATCGCGGACCCGGACGACTTCATCGCCCAACCCACGCTGAGCCTGTCGACAGCGCCGACGCTGAACGGCGGCGACCTTTCGCCCCGTCACGTCGATCTGCGCCCGTTCGTCCTGTCCAGCCCCGCCGGCGTGCGGGTCGCGCCCGGCGGCCTGACGCGCGTGGCGCTGAAGGAGGGGTCGCTGGTGGTCAACTCCAGCCAGGGCGGCGGAACCAAGGACACCTGGGTGCTGGACAACTGATGCTTTCTCGCACCGCAGACAGCCTGTACTGGACCGGCCGCTACATGGAGCGGGCGGACTTCCTCGCCCGCATCCTTGAGGCCGCCATCCGGCTGGCCGCCCTGCCTGCCAAGGACCAGGCGACGGTCACGGCCTGGGCGGGCGCCATCGCCTCATCGGGGGTCAAGAGCGGGTTCGACGCCTCGGGGCGGACGATCTCGGAGAAGTCGGTCCGGGAATACCTGGCCTTCGGCTACGACAACCCGACCTCGATCAAGGCCTGCATCACCAAGGCGCGGACCAACGCCCGCTCGGTGCGGACGGCCCTGACGATCGAACTTTGGGAGGCCATCAACGGGGCCTGGAATGGTCTGAACGAACTGGGGGAGCCGACCCGGCGCGACGACTTCACCAACTTTCTCGACTTCGTGAAATCGACGTCGCTGGCGGTCGAGGGCGCCTCGTCGCGGACGATGCTGCGCAACGACGCCTACTGGTTCCTGCGCCTGGGCATGGCGATCGAGCGGGCCGACAACACCGCGCGCCTGCTGGACGTCAAATATCACCTGCTTCTGCCGCCGGGCGAGCGGGTGGGGGGGCAACTGGACTATTTCCAGTGGACGACGCTGCTGCGCGAGGTCTCGGCGCTGACCGCCTATCGCTGGGTCTATCGCGAATCCGTACGACCCTGGTTGGTGGCGGACCTGCTGGTGTTGAACCGACAGATGCCGCGGTCGCTGGCGTCATGCCAGGGGATGATCGTGAGCTATCTGGAGCGTCTGGCGACCGACTATGGCCGGCGCGGGCCCGCCCAGAGGCTGGCCTCCAACCGCCTGACCCAGTTCAACGAGGCGCGGATCGAGGACATCTTCCAGTCCGGCCTGCACGAGTACATCCAAGGCTTTCTGAGTGAGAACAACGCCTTGGCCGCCGCCGTGCACGAACAGTATCTGGTGTGACCATGCGGATCCGGATCGATCACTCCACCCGATACGCCTACGCCCGCCCGGCCCGGTTCATCGTGCAGATGCTGCGCCTTACGCCCAAGTCATGCGAGAGCCAGCAGGTGCGGGATTGGCGCATCGAAACGGACGTGGACGCGCGACTGCGACGGGGAGAGGACGCCTTCGGCAATGTGGTCCACAGCCTGTACACCGAACGGCCGACCGACGCCCTGACCATCCGCGTGACGGGCGAGGTGGCGACGGTCGACACCGGCGGCGTGATCCGGGGGCAGAACGAAAGGCTCCCCCCGACGGTCTATCTGCGCGATACGCCGCTGACCCACGCCGACGGCGGCATTGTGGACTTCGCCAAGGCCATTCCGGAGGGCGAAACGCTGGACCGGATGCATCGCCTGATGGGGGCGATTCACCGGGACGTGGCTTTCGAGGTCGGCTCGACGTCCGCCACGCATACGGCCGCAGACGCCTTCGCCCAGAAGCGCGGCGTCTGTCAGGACCATGCCCAGATCTTCATCGCCTGCGCGCGCAAGCTGGGTGTTCCGGCTCGTTACGTTTCCGGCCACCTGAACCGCCTGGACGGCCAGCACGATCAGGACGCCGCCCATGCCTGGGCTGAAGCCTGGGTGGACGGCCTGGGGTGGGTCGGCTTCGACCCCGCCAACGGAATCTGTCCAACGGATCAGTACGTTCGCGTAGCAGTGGGGCTGGACGCGCTGGGGGCCACCCCGATCCGGGGAACCAGCTACGGCGGCGGGGTCGAAAGCCTGACGGTCGCCCTGCATGTGCGCCCTGTGCAACAGGGCCAACAGCAACACCAGACCAAGGGGTGGTCCTGATCGTCATGTCGCCCGAATCTGCTAGCGTCAGGCGATTCGCAACGCGGGGAGCGGATAGAGCGAAGTGACCTATTGCGTGGGCATGCTGGTTGACGAGGGGTTGGCGATGATCGCCGACACCCGGACCAATGCGGGCGTGGACAACATCTCGTCCTACCGCAAGCTGCACGTCTTCAAGACGCCGGGCGAACGGGTCCTTGCGGTCGCCACCGCGGGCAATCTGTCCGTGACGCAGACGGCCCTGTCGCTGGTGGCCGAGGGCGTCAAGCTGCCGGATTCGACCGGTCCCGAGACACTGGAGACCGCGCCGACCCTGTTTCGCGCCGCCCAGATCCTGGGCCATGCGCTGGCCAGCGTCCGCGCCAGCATAAACACCCCGCCCACACCAACGGCGGACGGGCTGAACGTCAGCGCGTCCATGCTGCTGGGCGGCCAGATCGCCGGCGGCAAGATGGCGCTCTACCTGATCTACGGGCAGGGGAACTTCATCGAGTGCGGTCCCGACACCCCCTATCTGCAGATCGGTGAGCTGAAGTACGGCAAGCCGATCCTGGACCGCGCCCTGCGACCAAACACGCCGCTGTCGGAGGCGGTGAAACTGGGGCTCATTTCTTTCGATTCGACCATCCGCTCGAACATCGCGGTCGGGCCGCCTTTCGATCTGATCGTCGTGCCGCGTGACAAGATCGTCGGGATGGAGCGGCGGATCGACAGCGAGGATCCGTACTTCCGCGACCTGGGCCGACGGTGGTCGGAGGCGCTGGCGGCGGCCCATCGCAACATGCCCGATCCAACCTGGCTGGATCTGGATCTGAAGCCTGCGCCCCGGAATATGACCATCGTCAGCTGACGCGATTGAGATTAATTCGCAATTTGTCTTGTGGGACATTGTGAAGCTGGTTATTGCGACCGCATCGCAAAATCAGGCCACAAGGTCGCACCGAAAATGTCCGAATCCCGCGCCTCTTCCGTTCGCGCTCTCCTCTTCGCCTCCAGCGCCGCCGGCATGCTGATGGCCACGCCCGCCGTGGCCGCCGAAATCACGGCGGACGGGGTCGTCCTCACGGCTGATCAGCCGCAGCCGGCCAACCTCGGCACGATCGATGTGCACGGCCAGACCCAAAATCGGGAGCCGCAGGCTCCGGAGTTCGTCGCGCCGCTGGTCGATACGCCCCGGGCCGTGACCATCATCCCTGAACAGATCATCCAGCAGACGGCCGCCACCTCGCTGGAGGACCTGCTGCGCACCTCGCCGGGCATCACCTTCGGCGCCGGGGAGGGCGGCCAGCCGCTGGCCGAACGCCCCTTCATCCGGGGCCAGTCCTCGGCCAACAACATCTTCGTGGACGGCGTGCGCGACACCGGCGGCCAATCGCGCGAGGTCTTCAACCTGGAGCAGGTCGAGGTCATCAAGGGGCCGGACTCGGTCTATTCCGGTCGCGGTTCGGGCGGCGGCAGCATCAACCTGGGCTCCAAGGCGCCGCGCCTGTCGGACTCGGTCGATGTCGGGGCTGCGGCGGGGACGGACGGCTACTACCGCGCCACCGTCGACGGCAACTGGCGTTTCAACGACACCACCGCCTTCCGCCTGAACCTGCTGGCGACCGAGGGCGACGTGCCCGGCCGCGACGCCGTGGACTTCGAGAAGTACGGCCTGGCCATGTCGTTCGCCACCGGCCTGGGGACCGACACGACCGCGACCCTCAGCTATTACCACCTGACGGCGGATTCGATGCCCGACTACGGCATCCCGCTGGACCGCAAGCTGGACGCGAACTGGGCGATCCAGACCACGGACAGCCGCATCCTGAACGTCCCCTATGACACCTTCTACGGCTTGAAGGCGCGCGACTATCTGCGCAACGAGGTCGACAGCGTGACGCTGAAGCTGGAGCACCGCTTCAGCGACACCCTCGTGATCCGCAACGTCATCCGCTACTCCGAGACGCTGAACGACTATGTCGTCACCAACCCCGGCGACGGCGGCACAGCGGTCCTGATCGACGGCGAATGGTGGATGAAGCGGGGCCTGAAGTCGCGCTGGAACCCGACCAATACGCTGGCCAACGTCACCGACCTGTACGGCTCGTTCCAGACCGGCGCGATCAAGCACAACTTCGACATCGGCCTGGAGCTGTCAACCGAAGAGAACCGGAACGCCTCCTATGTCATCACCACGACCGGCGGAACGGCCTGCCCGGCGCCGCTGACCGGCTTCGACTGCACCCTGGTCTATGACCCTAATCCGAGCGATCCGTGGACCGGCTCGATCGCTCGGGGGGCGGTGACCGAGAACACCACCGACACCGTCGCGGTCTACGCCTTCGACTCGATGGAATTCGGCGAGAAGTGGCTGCTGAACCTCGGCCTGCGCTACGACGACTATTCGGTGGAAAGCCCCACCTCGACCCCGTCGGACGCCAGCTGGGACTTCGTCAACTATCAAGTCGGCCTGGTCTACAAGCCCACGGCAAACACCAGTATCTACGCCTCATACGCCACCTCCTCGACCCCACCGACGATCAGCGGCGGCGACCAGAACGGTGCGCCGTCCAACGGCTCGGGCAACCTCAACGGCGATGTGCTCGATCCCGAGGACACCGAAAGCTACGAGATCGGCGCCAAGGCCAATCTTTTCGGCGAGCGCCTGTCCCTGTCGGCGGCCCTGTTCCAGACCACCCGCAAGAACGCCCAGATCCTGGTCGAGGACGGCGTCTACGAGCAGGCCGGTGAAGCCGAAGTGCGCGGCCTCGAACTGGGCGTCTCGGGCAACATCACCCCGGCCTGGACCGTGTTCGGCGGCTACACCTACATGGACTCCGAACTGGTGCGGGGCGCCTACAACAATGTCAATGTGGGCGATCCGCTGGCCAATACGCCCGAGCACAGCGTCAGCCTGTTCTCGACCTATCGCGTTCTGCCGCGCCTGACGCTGGGCGGCGGCGTCTACTATGTGTCCGACCGCTTCGGCGGCAACCAGGGCGGGGCAGGGGGCGGAACGGCCCGCGTCTATGCGCCCGAATACACTCGCATCGACCTGTTCGGCAGCTATGACCTCACCGACCGCGCAAGCCTGCAGCTGAACATCCAGAACGCCACGGACGAGGAATACATCCTGCGCACCAACGGCGTGCACCACGCCGACCCGGCGCCCGCGCGCCAGGCGATCCTGAAGCTGAACGTGCGCTTCTAAAGGGCCTGTCGCCGACCTATTCTCCGACGGCCTCGTCCCTGCGGCGGGGCCGTCTTCTCTGCGAGGCAGACATGTTGCTGCATATCCCCGAGGTCTTCACCAAGGACGAGGTGGCCGTGCTGCGCGGCAAGCTGGACGCCGGCCCCTGGGCCGACGGCAACATGACCTCCGGGCATCAGTCGGCCACCGCCAAGCGGAACCTGCAGCTTCCGGAGGACAGCGCCGAGGCGAAGGAAGTCTCGGCCCTGGTCGTCCAGGCGCTGAACGCCAATCCGATGTTCGTCTCGGCCGCCCTGCCGCACACCGTCTTCCCGCCGCTGTTCAATCGCTACGAGGGCGGGGGCGAGTTCGGAACGCACGTCGATAACGCCATCCGCCAGCAGCGCGGCGGCGGCGCCCTGCGCATCCGTAGCGACCTGTCGGCGACCCTGTTCCTGTCCGAACCGGAAGACTACGACGGCGGCGAGCTGGTCATCGAAGAGATGTACGGGCCGCAGACGGTCAAGCTGCCGGCCGGCGACCTGGTGCTCTATCCGTCCAAGAGCCTGCACCGGGTCACGCCGGTGACGCGCGGCGCCCGGGTGTCGTCCTTCATGTGGCTGCAGAGTCTGGTGCGTGACGACGCCGATCGCGAGACGTTGTTCCGCATGGACGTCGCGATCCAGCGCGTCGCCCTGGAGAAGGGGCCGAAGGATCAGGCGGTGATCGAACTGACCGGCGTCTATCACAACCTTCTGCGTCGCTGGGCCGAGGTGTGACTTTCACGCGACGCTGAGGCTTTATCGCCGCGCGCGGGTGAACCGGATCGAAGCGTGGCTATTTTTACGCCTGATGTTTCAGGATTCCCCGCCCCCCGCTCCGCCCACCCAGGTTTCCGAAGTGGTGGTCACCGCCGCGCGCCTGCCCCCCGCCGCCGCCGATGCGGCCTTTTCGGTGACGCGGCTGGAGCCGCAGGTGCTGGAGCGCTCCACCCGGTTGGACGAGGCGCTGCGCAGCGTTCCGGCCGTGTCGCTGTTTCGGCGCACCAGCAGCCTGGCGGCCAATCCGACCACCCAGGGCATATCGCTGCGCGCCATCGGGCCGTCAGGGGCGGGGCGAACGCTGGTCACGCTTGACGGCGTGCCGCTGAACGACCCGTTCGGCGGCTGGGTCATCTGGTCCCAGGCGGCGCCCGAAGGGTTGGAGGGGGTGGACGTGGTACGGGGCGCGGGCGCTGGCCCTTACGGCGCTGGCGCCCTGACCGGTGTCATCCAACTGAGGGAGCGCAGTTCCGGCGGAGTGCTGGACCTCTCCGTCGCCGAACGGGGCGGGGCGCGGACGTCCGGTTCGGCGTCGGGCCTGGTCGGGCCGGTGCGCCTGACCGCCTCTGGCCTCTATGAGATCAGCGACGGCTACGTTCCCGTTCGCGGCGCGGCGGCCGGCGCGGCGGACACGCCGTTGGACCTCGACAGCCGCGCCGCCGCGATCCGGGCGGACGCGCCGCTGGGGGCCGCGACCCTGTCCCTGCGCGCCTCGACCTGGGAGGAGGATCGTGGCTCGGGTCTGGACAAGGCGCGCGCCAACGCCAGCGGCCATGCGCTAAGCGCCACGGCGGCCAAGGCGCCCGAAGGCGGCGGCTACGGCTGGCGTCTTCAGGCCTGGCGGATCGACAGCAACTTCGCCAACAGCTCCGCCTCGGTCGACGAGGGCCGCGCGGGCACGACCCTGGTGAACGACCAGTATCGCACCCCCGCGACCGGCTGGGGTCTGAACGCGGCGCTTCGGCGCGGCGCACAGGACCTGGGCGGGGGGCGTCTGCAATGGGAAGTGGGCGCCGACGGCCGCTTCAACGAGGGCGAGACGAACGAGCGATTCGGTCTGGCCTTCACCCCACGTGGGCGGGAAGCGGGGGGCGAGACGTCGATCGTGGGCGCCTATGTCGACGGTTCCTGGACTGGGGGGGCGTGGCTGGCCGCCGGTGGGGTGCGTCTGGACCGCTGGAGCAATTCGGCGGGCTTCCGGCGGGAGTATCTTCTTTCCACCGGCGCGATCTCGCTGGACGAGCGCGATCCCGACCGAGACGGCGATGTCGTCAGCGCGCGGCTGGCGATGCGGCGTGACCTGGGCGAAGGTTACGCCGCCCGCGTCGCCGCCTATTCCGGATTTCGCCCGGCGACGTTGAACGAACTGCACCGACCCTTCCGCGTCGGGGATGACATCACCGAAGCCAATTCGGCGCTGGAGCCCGAGACCCTGCGAGGGATCGAGGCGGGCCTGGCCTTCGACCAGGCGGGCCTGGCTTGGGGCGCCACCGTGTTCCGCAACGAGATCCAGGACGCCATCGTCAACGTCACCATCGGCGAGGGCCCCGGCGCCTTCCCGCGCGCGGGCTTCGTGCCTGCGGGGGGCGTGCTGCGCCAGCGCCAGAACGCGGGGACCATCCAGGCCTGGGGCGTCGAATTGAACGGCTCGGCGCGCCTGTCGCCGGCGCTTTCGCTGGACGCCGCCGTCGCCTGGACCGACGCTGAACTGGACGGCGGATCCGCAGCGCCGCAGCTGACGGGGCTGCGCCCGGCCCAGGCGCCGGAATGGAGCGCGACCGCCGGCCTGGACTGGCGCGCCACGGACCGCCTGACCCTGGCGGCCGCCGCCCGCTATGAATCCGCCCGGTTCGACGACGATCTGAACAGCCGGACGCTGGGGGCCGCTGTCACCCTGGACGCGCGGGCGGAGTGGGCGCTTACCCATCGGACCATGCTGTGGCTGGCGGCGGACAACCTGTTCGACGAAGACGTTGAAACGGCCGAGACGGGGACCGGCGTCGCCGGCTATGGTCCGCCCCGGACCGTGCGGGCGGGGGTGCGGCTCACCTACTGATCAAACGGTCGCACTAATCGCTATTGAAAACCGTTCGCAAGAATGGCACAGCGGGGCCGTGACCGATCTCGCCGCACAGCGCCAGGCCGAAACGCACGCCAAGCCCAAGGCGGCGCTGAACGGCGCGCGGTCCTTCTGGTTGAAGCAACTGCACTCCTGGCACTGGATTTCGGCGGCGCTCAGTCTGGTCGGCATGATCCTGTTCGCCGTCACCGGGATCACCCTGAACCATGCGGCCCAGATCCCGGCCGAGCCGGTCACCGTCGAACGGACCGCGATCTTGCCGCAGCCCTTGCTGCAGCGGCTGTCGGCCTTCCCTGACGAGACCACTGACCCCGTGCCGGGGTCCGTGGCGCGCTGGGCCGCGGGCGCGTTCGACGTCGATATCTCCGGCAAGCCCACCGAGACGACGCCCGACGAGATCTATGTCGCACTGCCGATGCCCGGCGGCGACGGATGGCTGACCATCGACCGGCAGACGGGCGAGGCGTTCCAGGAAAAGACCACGCGCGGCTGGGTCGCCTACTTGAACGACCTGCACAAGGGCCGGAACGCCGGTCCGGTCTGGTACTGGTTCATCGACGTATTCGCCGTCGCCTGCGTGGTCTTCGCCGTCACCGGCCTGGGGCTGATGTGGCTTCATGCGCGGGGCCGGCCCTCGACCTGGCCGCTCGTGGGCCTGGGCCTGCTGATCCCCGTCATCATCGCCCTGATCTTCATTCACTGACCGAGTTCTCCGATGCGTCTCCTCCCCGTCGTCGTCACCACCGTCGGTCTTGCCGCCGCCGCCCCGGCCTTCGCCGCCGACCTGTCGGTCTCGGTCGACATTCCGCGTCTGAACACCGCCTCCTACCACCGGCCTTATGTCGCCATCTGGATCGAGCGGCCCGACCAGAGCGCGGTGCGCACCCTGGCGGTCTGGTATCAGCTGACCCGCAACAACGAGGGGGACGGCAAGGACTGGCTGAAGGACATGCGCACCTGGTGGAGAAAGGGCGGCCGCGCCATGACCCTTCCGGCCGACGGCGTCTCGGGCGCGACCCGCGCGCCGGGTACCCACACGATCCGTGTGCCGGGCGCACGTCTGAACGGCCTGCAGCCGGGGCAGTACAACGTCGTCGTGGAGGCGGCGCGAGAACTGGGCGGCCGCGAGGTGGTGCGTGTGCCTTTCCGCTGGGGCGCGGCCAACAGCGGCCAGGCTTCAGGGTCCACTGAACTGGGCGCCGTGCGCGTCAACGTCACCCGTTAAAAGGAGCAGAACCATGAAGACGACGATCGCCCTCATCGCCCTGACCGCCGCCCTGGCGGCGCCGATGGCGGCCCAGGCCCACCGCGCCTGGCTGGCGCCGACTTCGACCGTCCTGTCGGGCACGGACGCCTGGGTCGGTTTCGATGGCGGCATGTCGAACGGCGTGTTCATTCCCGACCACGCCGCCATGCGCCTGGAAGGCCTGGTCATCACCGCGCCGGATGGTTCCACCGCCCAGCCGGAGAACGTCATGCGCGGCCAGTACCGTTCGACCTTCGACCTGCACTTGACGCAGAACGGCACGTACAAGATCGCCAACGTCATGAGCGGCGTCATGGCCAGCTACACGCTGAACGGGGAACAGAAGCGCTGGCGCGGGCAGGCGGCGGAGTTCCCGGGCGCCCTGCCGCAGGGCGCGAGCGATGTCGTCGCGACCCGGACCTCGAACAGGATCGAGACCTTCGTCACCCTGAACAATCCGACCGACACGGTCTTCACCAACTCCGCCAGCGGCCTGGAGATGATCCCGGTCACCCACCCCAACGATCTGGTGGCGGGCGAGGCGGCGACCTTCAAGCTGTCGAACGACGGCGCGCCCGCGGCGGGCGTCGAGGTCACGGTCGCGCGCGGCGGCTTGCGGTATCGCGACAATCCCGAGGAATCGACGGTCACCACCGGCGCCGATGGATCCTTCACCGTAACCTGGCCGGAGCCAGGCATGTACTGGCTGAACGCCTCGCTCCGGACGCCGGCCCAGGGCGAAACCATCGCCTCGAACGCGCAGTACGTGGCGGTGGTCGAAGTCCTGCCTTAAGCGGATCGGATGAACGACAGTCCTTTCCAACGCGGCTCCCGCGCCGCTCCGCCCGCCGTCACCCTGGGGGACGCGGTTCCTCTGGCCGACCGCGCCGACAACCGCGTGCTGGTTCCCGTGATCGAGGGCGCTCCGCCGCGTCCGCCCAGCGACATCGTCTGGTCGCTGGGCGGTCCGACCATGGGCACGACCTGGAACGCGCGGGTGATCGCCCCGCCGGGCGCCGACCAGGCCGACTTCCAGTCGGCGATCGAGGCCGAACTGGCCGAGATCGTCCGACTGTTCAGCCCATGGGAGCGCGCCAGCGAGGTCAGCCGCTTCAACGCCGCGCCCGAGGGAATGTGGGCGCTGTCGAAGCCGTTCTGGGCGTTCCTGGACGCCACGATGGATTTGGGCGACGAAACAAACGGCGCGGTTGATCCGACCCTGGGCGCCCTGGTGGACCTTTGGGGCTTTGGCCCCCCTGGCCCGCGTTCGCCCCTGCTGCCCACGCCCTCCGACGAAGAAGTCGTCGACGCCTTGAAGGTGTCCGGCTGGCAGAAGCTGCGGACCAACCGCGAGGCGGGCGCGGCGATGCAGATGGGGGGCATGAAGCTGGACTTCTCGGGCCTGGCCAAGGGCCACGCCGTGGACCGTGTCTCGGATCGACTAGCCGCGATGGGCGCGACCTCGCATCTGGTCGAGATCGGCGGCGAGTTGAAGGGCCGAGGCGTCAAGCCGGACGCCCAGCCGTGGTGGGCGGAGATCGAGCGGGTCGACGACAGCCCGGCGCCGCGCACGGTCGTGGCCCTGTACGATCTGGCCCTGGCCACCAGCGGCGATTACCGCCGCGCCTTCGTGCACCAGGGCCGGCGCTATTCGCACACCATCGACGGCTCCACGGGTCGGCCGGTCGACAACGGCCTGGCCTCGGTCAGCGTGCTGCATCCGCTGGGTCTGCGGGCCGACGCCTACGCGACCGCCCTGACCGTGATGGGACCGTATGAGGGGCCGGAGTTCGCGGAGGCGATCGGCCTGGCCGCGCACTTCGTCCACCGCACCGAGCGCGGTCTGGTCGAGATCATGACCCCCGCCTGGCGCGCCATGATGGATGAAAACCCCGGGTGACGACCGACCCGATCCGCTGGCTTTGGGCCGCCGGGGCCGTCGCCCTGTGGCTGGCCCTGATCGCCGTCATCGTCTGGCGCCTACGGCAAGCCAGCGCCGCCGCGCGGGCCCAGTCGGCGACGCTGGCGGGGGAGGGGCAGGCCGTGCTTGTCGCCTTCGCCAGCCAGACGGGCTTTGGCGAGGCGCTGGCCTGGATGACGGCCAGGGCGCTGAGCGAAGGCGGCGTCGGCGCGCGTGTCCTGTCCTTCGCCGACCTTGATCTGGGTATGTTGAAGAACGCCGGCCGCGCCCTGCTGATCGTGTCCACGACCGGCGAGGGGGATCCGCCCGATCCTGCGGCCCGTTTCGTGCGCCGGCTGATGGGGGCGCCGGCGAAGTTGGAGGGGCTGCGCTACGGCCTGCTGGCGCTGGGCGACCGCAGCTACGACCGTTTCTGCGGCTTCGGCCACGCGGTGGACGGCTGGCTGCGTCGCTCGGGGGCCAAGCCCCTGTTCGACACGGTCGAGGTCGACGACGGGGACGCCGGAGCCGTCCGCCACTGGCAGCACCAGCTGAACCAGATCACAGGCGCTGTCTCCACGCCGGACTGGACTCCGCCCGCCCACGAGCCCTGGCGCCTGGTCGCGCGCACTCTGATCAACCCGGGAAGCCCGGGCGGAGAGGCCTGGCGGCTGGCGTTCGAGCCGGTCGGCGCTCTGCCGGACTGGGCGGCAGGCGACATCGCCGAGATCAGCTTGCCGGATCGCGACGGCGTCACGCCCGGCTCGCGCGAGTATTCCATCGCTTCCCTGCCGTCAGACGGTCGGCTGGAATTGCTGGTGCGCCTGATGCGCCGACCGGACGGCACGCCGGGTCTGGCGTCCGGCTGGCTGACCGGGGAGGTGCCAATCGGCGGTACGGTCGGCCTTCGCGTGCGCGTCAATCGCGGCTTCCATGGCCCCGATGACGCGACGCCGCTGATCTTGATCGGCAACGGCACCGGCATCGCCGGCCTGCGCGCTCATCTGAAGTCGCGCAGCGCTTCGGGCGGCGGCGCCTGGATGCTGTTCGGAGAGCGCACCCGGGCTCACGACGCCTTCTTCAACGCCGAACTGCAGGCGTGGCTGGCCGCAGGCGTCGTCACGCGGCTGGATCGCTGCTTCTCCCGCGATCCCGGCGACGGCCGCTATGTCCAAGAGATGGTCGCGGCCGGTCGCAACGACATCCGCGACTGGGTCGCCCGCGGCGCCACAATCCTGGTGTGCGGCAGTCTGGAGGGGATGTCCCAGGGCGTCCATGCGGCCCTTGAGCAGGCGCTGGGCGCCGACGCCGTGCTGGATCTGCTCGAAACCGGTCGTTACCGCCGCGACGTCTATTAGGGCTGCCGTCCGCCGGGACTTCCTGCCATCAATGTTGAAAACGAGGAGGATCCGATGCTTTCCATGCTGCTGACGGCGGCGCTGGCCACGGTTGACCCGGCGCCCGCCGGTCATGTGCTCGCCTGGGCCGATGAGTTCGAAGCGGACGGCCTGCCGGACGCCTCCAAATGGACCTACGACACCCACGCCAACCGCACCGGCTGGTACAATGAAGAGGCCCAGTACTATGCCGCCGCACGCCCGGAGAACGCGCGGATCGAAGACGGCGTTCTGATCATCGAGGCCCGGCGCGAGACGATGGACCCAGCGCCCGCGGACTGGGGTGGACAGGCCTACACCTCGGCGCGGATGGTCTCGACGGCCGCCTGGGACGAGGGCTTCATCGAGGCCCGGGCCAAGCTGCCGTGCGGGCGGGGAACCTGGCCGGCCATCTGGATGCTGCCGCGCGACGCGTCCGACTGGCCGGCGGGCGGCGAGATCGACATCATGGAGCACGTCGGCCACCGCCCCGGCGTCGTCCACGCCTCGATCCACACCGAGGCCTACAACCACGTCAAGGGAACCCAGAGCACGGCGACGATCGAAACACCGGACGCTTGCACGGCCTTCCACCGCTACCAGGTGCGCTGGACGCCGGACGAGATCGTCTTCCTGGTCGACGACGCGCCCTACCACCGCTTCGCCAACGACGGGACGGGGAACAGCGCCACCTGGCCGTTCGACAAGCCCTTCCACCTTATCCTGAACATCGCCGTCGGCGGCTTCTGGGGCGGGGCCGAGGGGATCGACGACGCCGCGCTGCCCCAGCGGATGGAAGTCGATTACGTGCGTGTCTATCAGCCGGCCGACTGACCCAGGCGCGCCAGCAGTTCGGCCGCGAAGGTGGACAGGGTGTCGTCGCGGGCGCCCATGACGACGATCCGGTCGCCCGGTCGCGCCAGTTCCACGATGCGGTCGCCGCAGGCCGCCCGGTCCGCAAGCGCTTCCGCCCGGCGGCCCGCCGCGCGCACGCCCGAGGCTATGTCGTCCGATCCGACGCTGCGGTCCGTGGTGCCCCCGTAGTAGACAGGCTCGGGCATAAGCAGCACGTCATCCTCGCGCATCAGGCCCACGAAGCCGTCGATGAAGTCGTCCTTCATCAGCTTAAGCGGACCGAAGCCGTGCGGCTGGAACAGGATCAGCAGCCGGCCGGGGAAGGCGTGCAGGGTCTTCAGCGTGGCGGCGATCTTGTCCGGGTTGTGGGCGAAGTCGTCGAGGACGGCGATCCCGTTGGCGCTGCCGACCACTTCCATGCGTCGACGGATGCCGGCGAAGGTCTCCAGCGCGGCGACCGCCTGGTCCGTCGGAACGCCCAGCGCCCGCACGGCCCCGAGGGCGGCCAGGGCGTTGGCGACATTGTGCGCGCCCGGGACGTTCAGCGTCACGGGCCGCCGCGTCCCGTCAGCCTCCAAGGTGAAGCGCATGCCCGCGGGCAGCGCCTCCAGGTCGTGGGCCGACAGGTCCGCCGCCTCCTCGCCCAGGCCGAAGGTGATGGCCGTGCCGGGAGGCAGGGTCTGGGCCAGCGCCGCCGTCTCCGGATTGTCCAGATTCAGCACCGCCGTCTGCGCGCGGGCGACGAAGCCGCCGAACAGATCGCGCAGTTCCTCCATCGACTTGTGATCCAGCGAGATGTTCGAAACGACCGCCACCGTCGGGTCATAGCGGGCGATCGAACCGTCAGATTCGTCGACCTCTGCGACGAACAGGCTCGGGTCGCCGATCAGGGCGCTGGCGAAGGGGTGATCGGCGTCCACGAAGTTCCGCATCACCGCCCCGTTCATCACGGTGGGTTTCCGTCCCGCGTGGTGCAGGATCCAGGCGACCATGCCTGTGATGGTGGACTTGCCGCTAGTTCCCGCCACGCCGACGGAGGTCCCGGCTTCATTGAACAGTTCGCTAAGCAGCTCCGGCCGGGTCTTGATGATCGCCCCGACGCGCCGCGCCGCGCCGATGTCGGGCACCGTCTCTTCGACCGCGCCGGTCGCCACCACGATCTGGTCGGGGCGGGTCACGCCCGATCCGTCCTGAGGGTGCAGCGTCACTCCGTGCGCGCGAAGCCAGTCGAACTTCTCGGGCGTGCGCCCCTGGTCCAGCGCCCGATCCGAGCCTTCAATCCGGTTCCCCCGCGCCTGGACGATCAGGGCCAGCGGCAGCATGCCCGAGCCGCCGACGCCGCAGAAGAAGTAGGAGCTGTCTTGATTCATGGAGGCGAAACCGGGAAGGACTGGACGGCCTGACTAGCACGGGCGCGGCGAGGGGCCAGACGGAAGTTGTCATGAAGATCGGCGTCGTCGTCGCCAGCAGCCGATTCGCCCCAGAGCGCGCCCACGCCGTGGACGCCTGGATGGCGGCTCATTTCCCGGACCGCTCGGTCTCGGTCGTCTTTCATCCGTCGTGTTTCCTGAAGTCTGGCCATTTCGCCGGTGACGACAAGGCGCGCGCCGACGCCTTCGTGGACTTCGCCAACGATCCGCGGCTGGACGCCGTCTGGTTCGGCCGGGGCGGCTACGGCGCCTGCCGGATCGCCGAGGCCATAGCGCCGCGCCTGACCGCCGTGGCCCGCAAGAAGAAATACATGGGGTACTCCGACGCGGGCAGTCTGCTGGCGATGCTTTACAAGGCCGGCTTCGCGCACCTCGCACACGGGCCCATGGCGTCGGACGCCGTGCGCAGCGACGCGACCGCGTATCGCGCGCTGAACTGGTTCCTCAAGGGCGACCCCGCGTCGCTTGAGCCGTCGCTTCTGAACGATCCGCGTCCGGCCGTGGCGTTCAACCTGACCATCATCGACCAGTTGCTCGGCACCCCGCTGGAGCCGGACCTGACCGGCCACGTCCTGATGCTGGAGGAGGTGTCAGAGGCCCTCTACCGCGTGGATCGAATGATGTTCCACCTGACCAGTCAGGCGTCGATCCGCCGGGTCGCCGGCATCCGGCTGGGTCGCGTCTCCGACGTGCCGGCGAACGATCCGGACTTCGGCCAGACGCCGGAGGACATCGTGCGCTATTGGTGCCGTCGTTCCGGCATTCCCTACCTCGGCCTGGCCGACATCGGTCATGACGGCGACAACAAGGTGGTGCCGTTCGGCCGCCGCTGAGCCACCCGACACGACGGGTCGCGGCGTGAAAGACACAGTCTCGCCCAATTTCTTGAGAGCACGGAGGCACCCTCTCGACACGGGCCGGGTCGCGGCGTCAGATGCAGATCCGCGAGGCGTTAGGACTTCGTTAGCCAAGGCGTTGGGGGACGCTGCGGCTTCGCGCCCTGCGATGCGGCGGTTCGTTCGGAGATCGGGGGATGCCCGGACGGACCGCCTGATTACTCTCAGTCGATGTTCATTGATCGGGTAGGGCCGCGAACAGCCCGACCTCCATCGTCTCGCTCAGCGGCCCGCGATCCGGTCGGCTCGGGCGACCAGGCCTTCAGCCTGGCGGATGGAGGCGACGTCGATCATCCGGCCGTCGAGCGTGGCGGCGCCCCGCTTTGCGATCGCCGCCTCTTCCATCGCGGCAAGGATGCGCCGGGCGTGCTCGACCTCGGCCTGCGGAGGGGTGAAGACGGTGTTGATGGTCTCGATCTGGCCGGGATGGATGGCCCATTTGCCATCGAAGCCCATCGCCGCCGTGCGTCGGGCGGCGGCCTCGAGGCCCTCCAGATCTGCATGGCGCGACCAGGGACCGTCCAGCGCGCGCAGGCCGTTCGCGCGGGCGGCGACCAGAATGCGCGACATCGGATAGTGCCACAGATCACCGGGATAGGCCGGATCCTGCTCGCCGATGGCGGTGGTGCGCGCGCCGGTCGAGGCGGCGTAATCGCCTGGGCCGTAGTGCAGGGCCTCCACGCGCGACGAGGCGGCCGCGATGGCGTCGACGTTGCTCACGCCCTCGGCGCTTTCGATGATCAGCTCCAGGCCGACCCGCTTCTTGCGGCCCTGTTCAAGCTCGACCTGGGCGACCAGGGCCTCCAGCGCATGAACATCGGCCGGGCGATGGACCTTGGGCAGCATCAGCAGGTCCAGCCGTTCCCCTTCGCCCTCCAGCACGGCGACCACGTCGCGAAAGGTCCAGGGCGTGTCCCAGGCGTTGACGCGGATCGACAGCGTCTTGGCGCCCCAGTCGAATGACGAAGGGGCGCGGGCGGCATTGGCGCGCGCCTCGGCCTTGTCGCCGGCGGCGACCGAATCTTCCAGGTCCAGAAAAACGACGTCCGCATCGCTGGTCGCCGCCTTTTCGATGAACCGCATCGAAGACGCCGGGACCGAGAGCTGGGAGCGGTTCAGACGGACGGGAACGGACATGGGCGAAGCCTTCGGGCGGCGGAACGATTCCGCCGCCTGTCTAGCACGACCTCAGCCTGACGCCTGCTTGGCTCGGGCCCGGAAGGCGTGAAGCAGCGGCTCGGTATAGCCGTTGGGCTGGTTCGCGCCTTCGAAGATCAGGGCGCGGGCGGCCTGGAAGGCCAGGCTGTCGGCGGGCGACGGCGCCATGGGGCGATAGGCGGGGTCGCCCGCATTCTGGGTATCCACCTTCGCGGCCATGCGGACCAGGGCGTCGTCCACCTGCTCGGGCGTACAGACGCCGTGCATCAGCCAGTTGGCCAGATGCTGGGCCGATATCCGCAGGGTCGCCCGGTCCTCCATCAAGCCCACGTCGTCGATATCGGGCACCTTGGAGCAGCCGACGCCCTGTTCGATCCAACGCACGACATAGCCCAGGATGCCCTGGCAGTTGTTGTCCAGCTCGCGCGCGACCTCGTCGGGCGACCAGTTGGTGTTGGTGGCCAGCGGGATTGTCAGCAGGTCGGAGAGGGGCGGGGGCTCCCGGCCGGTCAGTTCGCGCTGCTGCGCGGCGACGTCGACCTTGTGATAGTGGACTGCATGGAGGGTCGCCGCCGTCGGGCTGGGCGTCCAGGCGGTGTTGGCCCCGGCCTGGGGGTGGCCGATCTTTTCCTTCAGCATGGCGGCCATGCGGTCTGGCGCGGCCCACATGCCCTTGCCGATCTGACCACGCCCGGCCAGGCCGGCGGTCAGGGCGATGGCGACGTTGCGGGCTTCATAGGCCTGGATCCAGGCCGAGGCCTTCATCTCGGCCTTTCGCACCATGGGGCCGGCGCGCATGGAGGTGTGTATCTCGTCGCCCGTGCGATCCAGGAAGCCGGTGTTGACGAAGACGATCCGGCGCCGGACCTCGGCCATTACGGCGGCCAGGTTGGCGGAGGTGCGGCGCTCCTCGTCCATCACCCCGACCTTGATCGTGTGGCGCGTTAGACCCAGCAGGTCCTCGACCGCGTCGAAGACGCGGTTGGTGAAGGCGGCCTCGGCCGGGCCGTGCATCTTGGGCTTGACGATATAGACCGAGCCTTCGCGGCTGTTGCGGAAGCGGCCCGCGCCGTCCAGGTCGTGCTTGGCGACCAGGGTGGTGAGGACGGCGTCGACCAGGCCTTCCGGCGCCTCTGACCCGTCCGACAGGTGAATGGCGGGCGTGGTCATCAGGTGGCCGACGTTGCGGACGAACAGCAGGCTGCGGCCGGGTAGGGCGAAGGGCGCGCCGTCCGGGGCGGCATAGGCGCGGTCGTCCGCCAGACGCCGGGTCTGGGTCTTGCCGCCCTTTTCGAAGTCGGCCGAAAGATCGCCCTTCATCAGGCCCAGCCAGTTGCGATAGGCCGCGACCTTGTCGGCGGCGTCGACGGCCGCGACCGAGTCCTCCAGATCGACGATGGTGGACAGGGCCGATTCCAGCACCACGTCGGCCAGGCCCGCGGGATTGGTCGCGCCGATCGGATGGGCGCGGTCGATCACCAGTTCGATATGCAGGCCGTGGTGGCGCAGCAGCACCGCCTCTGGCGCTGCCGGACTACCGCGATAGCCCACGAAGGCGGACGGGTCCGCCAGCGCGGGCGACAGGGCGCCGTCCTCGACCGCCCAGCCGGACACCTCGGCGTGCGAGCCGTTGGCCAGGGGAACGGCCTCGTCCAGAAAGGCCTTAGCCCAGGCGATGACATGGGCGCCGCGCGCCGGGTCGTACCCGCCGCCCGCCGCCAGGGCCGGTGCGATGGCGTCCGTGCCGTACAGCGCGTCGTACAGGCTGCCCCAGCGCGCGTTGGCGGCGTTCAGCAGGAAGCGGGCGTTCAGAACCGGCACGACCAGCTGCGGCCCTGCGGCGATCAGCTCGGCGTCGACCTTCTCGCTTTCGACCCGGAACGGCGCGGGCTCGGGGACCAGATAGCCGATTTCGGTCAGGAACTCGGCGTAGGTTGCGCCGTCGACGGGACCGGGATTGGCGTCGTGCCAGGCGTCGATCCGCGCCTGAATGCGATCACGCTCAGCCAGCAGGGCCAGGTTCTCGGGCGTGAACCGGTCCAGCAGGGCGGCGAACCCGCGCCAGAAGGCGTCCCCGTCCAGCCCCAGCCCGAGCAGGGCCTCGCCTTCCACGAAGGCGGCCAGTTCCTGGGCAACGGATAGGCCGGCGCGGTCGACGGTGCTCATGGGCGTCCTCACTTTCGAAGTCATCCTAAGGGGCTGGGGCGCGAACACCAGACGCAAAGATTAGTGATCTGTTGTGCTGATTATGCAAAGATCAGCCATGGACGACGAATACGCCCTTTTCGCCGCCGTCGTAGAGCACGGCAGCCTGTCGGCGGCGGCGCGGGCGTTGCGCCTGTCGCCGGCAATGGCGTCGCGTCGGCTGGCGCGGCTGGAGGACCGGCTGGGCGCCCGGCTGCTGAACCGCACCACCCGCCGCCAAAGCCCGACCGAGGCGGGGGCGGTCTTCTATCGCCGCGTCGTGGAGATACTGGCGGCCTCGCGGGAGGCTGAGGCGCTGGTCGCGGGCGGCGCGCGCATGGCGGCCGGGCCGCTCAGGATCACCGCGCCGACCTCCTTCGGGCGGATGCACGTCGCGCCCCATCTGAAGGGCTTTCTGGATCGTCACCCCCGGGTGGCGCTGCGGCTGGACCTGTCGGACGCCTACGTCGATCTGATGGGCGAACGCTACGACCTGGCGATCCGCATCGGCCAGCGGGTGGAGTCCTCCATGGTCGGGGTGCGGCTGGCGTCCAACCGACGGGTGCTGTGCGCCAGTCCCGGCTATGTCGCCGAACACGGTGAGCCCCGGACGCTGCGAGACCTCTCAGACCATCGGCTGCTGGCGGCGATGGGACAGTCGCCGTGGCGGCTGCACGGGCCCAACGGCGCGGTGTCGGTGACGGTCGACAGCCGGGTGGCCACCAACTCCAGCGAGGTGGTGCGCGAACTGGCCGTGGCCGGCGCGGGCATTGCGCTTCGCTCGACCTGGGACATTCACGAGGATCTGGCCGCGGGTCGGTTGCAGGTGGTGCTGCCTGATCACGAAGGCGCGCAATCGGTGGGGCTTTACGCCGTGCATCCGCGTTCGGATTTGGTTCCGGCCTCGGTCGTGGCCTTCATCGCCTATCTGGCCGAACTCTACGGCGATCGCCCACCTTGGGAAGATTGAGCCGTCGAACGGCGGTTCCGGCAAAATTCTTGGTGCCCGGCTTCCTCTGTCGGCGACGGGACTGCTAGAGTCTGGGCAAAACAAGGAGGAAACCATGCGCGACATCCGCCACTTCATCGACGGCGCGGCCTTCGACGGCGCCTCGGGCCGGTTCGGCGACGTCTTCAACCCGAACACCGGCGAGGTGCAGGCGCGCGTGCAACTGGCGACGACGGGCGAGGTCGACCGCGCGGTCCAGGCCGCCCAGAACGCTTTCGACGGCTGGGCCAGCACCAATCCCCAGCGTCGCGCCCGGGTCATGTTCGAGTTCAAGCGCCTGGTCGAGGCGCGCATGGACGAACTGGCCGAGCTGCTGTCCAGCGAGCACGGCAAGGTCATCGCCGACTCCAAGGGCGACATCCAGCGCGGGCTGGAAGTGATCGAGTTCGCCTGCGGCATCCCCCACGCGCTGAAGGGCGAATACACCCAGGGCGCCGGCCCCGGCATCGACGTCTATTCGATGCGCCAGCCGTTGGGCGTCGTGGCGGGCATCACCCCGTTCAACTTCCCCGCCATGAGCCCGATGTGGATGTTCGGGGTCGCCATCGCGGTGGGCAACACCTTCGTGCTGAAGCCGTCGGAACGCGATCCGTCGGTGCCGGTGCGTCTTGCCGAACTGATGCTCGAGGCCGGGGCGCCCAACGGCGTGCTGAACGTCGTGCACGGCGACAAGACGGCCGTGGACGCCATCCTGACCCATCCGCTGGTCCATGCCGTCAGCTTCGTGGGCTCGTCCGACATCGCCCACTATGTCTATCAGACGGGCGCCGCCAACCATAAGCGGGTCCAGGCCATGGGCGGGGCCAAGAACCACGGGATCGTCCTGCCCGACGCCGACATGGACCAGGTCATCAAGGACCTTTCGGGCGCCGCCTATGGTTCGGCCGGCGAGCGCTGCATGGCCCTGCCGGTGGTGGTGCCGGTCGGCAAGAAGACGGCCGATGAACTGCGCGAGCGGATGGTGGCGGAAATCCCGTCGATGCGGGTCGGCGTCTCGACCGACGCGGGCGCCCACTACGGTCCCGTCGTCACGGCCCAGCACCGCGACCGGATCGCCGGCTGGATCGAGAAGGGTGTGCAGGAAGGCGCCGAGCTGGTCGTCGACGGCCGCGACTTCAGCCTGCAGGGGCACGAGAAGGGCTATTTCATCGGACCATCGCTGTTCGACCATGTGAAGCCCGAGATGTCTTCCTATCAGGAGGAGATCTTCGGACCGGTGCTGCAGATCGTCCGCGCCGAGACCTTCGAGGAGGCGCTGGCCCTCCCGTCGAACCACCAGTACGGCAACGGCGTCGCCATCTTCACCCAGAACGGTCGCGCGGCCCGCGACTTCGCCGCCCGCGTCAATGTCGGCATGGTCGGGATCAATGTGCCGATCCCGGTGCCGGTCGCCTATCACACCTTCGGCGGATGGAAGCGGTCGGCTTTCGGCGACATCAACCAGCACGGCATGGAGGGCGTCCGCTTCTGGACCAAGACCAAGACCGTCACCGCCCGCTGGCCCGACTCGGCGCTGGAGCATTCGGACAGCTCCTTCGTCATTCCGACGATGCGCTGAGGTCGTCATGGATTTCGCCCTCAACGATGACCAGCGCGCCATTCAGGACGCGGCCCGCGCCTTCGCCGACGCCGAACTGGCCCCCCATTCGGCGCGCTGGGACGAGGATAAGCATTTCCCCATCGATGTGATGAAGCAGGCGGCCGAAATGGGCTTCTGCGGCATCTACACCGGAGAGGAGCACGGCGGCATGGCCCTGGGCCGCGTCGAGGCGGCGGTGATCTTCGAGGAGTTGTCGCGCGGCGACGTGGCGACGGCGGCCTTCATCTCGATCCACAACATGGCGACGTGGATGATCGACCGGTTCGGCTCGGACGATCTGCGCGGGCGGTTCGTGCCCTCGCTGGTGACGATGGAGAAGATCGCCTCCTACTGCCTGACCGAGCCAGGCTCGGGGTCGGACGCGGCGGCTCTGCGGACCACGGCCGTGCGCGACGGCGACCACTATGTGCTGAACGGCTCCAAGGCCTTTATCTCCGGCGCAGGGACGTCCGACGTCTATGTCGTCATGGTGCGCACGGGCGGGGAGGGGCCGAAAGGCGTCAGCGCCCTCGTCGTCGAGGCCGGCACGCCGGGGCTGTCGTTTGGCGCACAAGAGCGGAAGATGGGCTGGAACGCCCAGCCGACCGCCATCGTCCAGTTCGACGACTGCCGCGTGCCGGTGGCGAATTTGCTGGGCGAAGAGGGGGCGGGCTTCCGCTACGCCATGGCTGGGCTGGACGGGGGGCGGCTGAACATCGCGGCCTGTTCGCTGGGCGGGGCGCGGCTGGCGCTGGAGACGGCGCAGGCATACGTCGCGACCAGGAAACAGTTCGGCCGGCCGATCGGCGAGTTCCAGGCGCTGCAGTTCCGCCTGGCCGACATGGCGACGGATCTGGAGACGGCGCGGCTGATAGTGCTGCGGGGCGCCTGGGCGATCGACACCGATCATCCGGAAAAGACCAAATGGTGCGCCATGGCCAAGCGAATGGCCACCGACGCCTGCTTCCAGATCGCCGACGAGGCCCTGCAACTGCACGGCGGCTACGGCTATCTGAAGGACTATCCCTTGGAGCGGATCGTGCGCGACCTCCGGGTCCACCGCATCCTGGAAGGCACGAACGAGATCATGCGCGTGATCATCGCGCGGGAGATGGCGCGAGGATGAGTGAAGCCGAAGTCCTGACCCGCATCGAGAACGGCGTCGGTCGGATCACGCTGAACCGGCCCAAGGCGATCCATGCGTTGAACCGGTCGATGTGCGAGATCATGACCCAGGCTCTGCTGGGCTGGCGCGGGGACGAGGCCGTGAAGTCCGTGCTGATCGACCATGCAGGCGAGCGGGGCTTCTGCGCGGGCGGCGACATCCGCATGATCGCCGAGAGCGGGGCGGGGGATGCGTCAGAGGCCAAGGCCTTCTTCCTGGCCGAGTATCGGCTGAACCATCTGATGTTCGACTACCCCAAGCCGATCACCGCCATCGTGGACGGCATCGTCATGGGCGGCGGCGTCGGCATCTCGGAGCCGGCCAGGGTGCGGATCGCGACCGAGCGAACGACCTACGCCATGCCGGAGACGGGCATCGGTCTGTTCCCCGACGTGGGCGGGGGCTGGTTCCTGCCGCGCCTGCCGGGACAGACGGGCGTCTGGCTGGCGCTAACGGGGGCGCGTCTGAAGGCTGCGGACACCGTGGCGCTGGGCATCCATACGCATTTCGTCGACAGCGGGGCGATCGGCGCCCTGACCGAGGAACTGCTGGCCGCGCCGGCCGATCCTGAGGCTGTGGCGGACAGGATGTCCGGCGACGCAGGGACGGCGCCTCTGGGCGCGCATCGCGAGGCGATCGACCGGCTGTTCGCCTTCGATACGGTCGAGGAGATCTTCGCCGCTCTGGAGGCCGACGGGTCGGATTGGGCGATGGCGCAGCTGGCGGCGCTGAAGACCAAGTCGCCGCAGTCGCTGAAGGTCACCCTGCGCCAGTTGCGGACCGGGGGGACGCTGGACAGCTTCGCGCAGAATATGGCGATGGAATATGCGTTGGGCGGCCGGGTTGTGCGGACCCACGACTTCCAGGAAGGCGTTCGCGCCGTGATCGTGGACAAGGACAATGCGCCGAAATGGTCGCCCGCGACCCTGGAGGGCGTGACCGACGCCATGGTGGACAATCTGTTCGCCCCGCTGCCGGACACTGAAGAATGGACGCCGCTGGCCTGACCACGGCGCCGACCAAGGGAGAATGACCATGACCAAGATCGCCTTCATCGGCTTGGGCAACATGGGCGGCGGAATGGCCGCGAACCAGGCGAAGGCGGGCCATGCGGTCGCGGCCTTCGACCTGTCGGCCGAGGCCCTGGAGCGGGCGGGGGGCGCGGGCTGCACGCCGGTCGCATCGGTCGCCGAGGCGGTGAGGGACGCCGAGGTGGTCATCACCATGCTGCCCGCCGGACCCCATGTGCTGAAGGTCTATTCGGAGCAGATCATCGGCGCGGCGCCGTCCAGCGCCCTGCTGCTCGACTGTTCGACCATCGACGTGGAGACCGCGCGCAAGGTCGCGGGCCTGGCGCGGGACGCCGGCTACGCCTTCGCCGACGCGCCGGTGTCGGGCGGCACGGCGGCGGCAGAGGCCGGCACGCTGGCCTTCATGGTCGGCTGCGACGAGGGTGACTTCGCGCGGGTCGAGGCGGCGCTGGAGCCGATGAGCCGCATCACGATCCGCGCTGGCGACCATGGGGCGGGGCAGGCGGCCAAGATCTGCAACAACATGCTGCTGGGGATCAGCATGATGGGCACCTGTGAGGCCATCGCCCTGGCCGAGAAGCTGGGGCTGGACCCCGAGCGCTTCTTCGAGATCGCCTCTAAATCCTCGGGGCAGTGCTGGAGCGTCAGCAGCTATTATCCCTGGCCCGGCCCGGTGCCGACGGCGCCGTCGAACCGCGACTATCAGGGCGGGTTCGCCACGGCCATGATGCTGAAGGACCTGAAGCTGGCGCAGGACGCGGCGGCCAAAAGCGGCGCCTCGACCCCGCTCGGCGCCCAGGCCGAGGCCATGTACGCCCTTTTCGACGGGCTGGGTCATGGCGGACGTGATTTCTCCGCCATGCTGCAGATGCTGCGCGGTCAACTTTCGACGCTGGAGACCAAATGATGGCCGACGCCTATTCGACCCTGCTGATCGAACGCCACGCCGACGGATATGCCGTGGTGACCCTGAACCGGCCCGAGGCGCTGAATGCGCTGAACTCGACCCTTTTCGGTGAACTGGCGGCGTTCCTGGATGCGGTCGAGGGCGACGACAGCGTGCGCTGCCTGATCCTGACCGGATCGGCCAAGGCGTTCGCGGCCGGGGCCGACATCAAGGAGATGGCGGACCAGTCCTACGCCGACATGTTCAAGGGCAACTTCTTCGCCCTGGGCCACGACCGGATCACCCGGTTCAGGAAACCGATCATCGCGGCGGTGTCTGGCTATGCCCTGGGCGGCGGGTGCGAACTGGCCATGCTGTGCGACTTCATCATCGCTTCCGAGACGGCCAAGTTCGGCCAGCCGGAGATCAACCTGGGCGTCGCGCCCGGCATCGGCGGGTCGCAGCGGCTGACGCGGCTGGTCGGCAAGTCCAAGGCCATGGACATGATCCTGACCGCGCGGATGATGGATGCGGCCGAAGCCGAGCGGGCCGGTCTGGTCAGCCGCGTGGTGGCCCCCGAAGCGCTGCTGGACGAAGCGCGCGCGGCGGCGGCGAAAATCGCGTCGCAAAGCCCGCTGGCAGTGATGATGAACAAGGAGATGGTCAACGTCGCGCTGGAGACGACCCTGGCCGAGGGCGTGCGATTTGAACGTCGCCTCTTCCACAGTCTGTTCGCCTTCGAAGACCAGAAGGAAGGCATGTCCGCCTTCGTCGAAAAGCGGAAGCCCGACTTCAAGGGGCGCTGACCCCACGGCTGGCGCAGGCCTGTCGAAGCGCCTTAATAGGGCGGACCTTTTCACCGATCCGGGACGCCCGCCCCTTCATGTCTTCGTCGTTGGCCATCATCGAACTGGACGTTGAATCCTGGGGCGACGCGGATGATCCCGTCGTGGTCCTGGTGGGGCCGCGAGACCGACTGTCGGCGGACTGGCGCGCCTCCGTGAAGGCCCTGGTCGAGGCCGGCCGGCATGTCATCGCGCCCGAGCTGTCGCCGATCGAGCCGGACCTCGCCGTCGTCGCGCTCCGCCGGCTGCTGGCGGAGATGTCTTCACGCCCCTCGGTGCTCTGCGCCGCCCAGGCCGTCGATCTGCTGTCGCATGCTCTGGCCGCCAAGGGGCCGCCGCTGGCTGCGGCCGTGATCGTTGTCGGCGGCGCCGTCGACATCGTCGAGACTTTCGGGGCGCCCGCCATGGCGATCGATCCCTTTGACGGTCCCGATCCGGTCGAGGCGTTCGACACCGCGCTGGTGGGTTTTCTGGAGAAGAACGCGCCGCGCGAGGCGGTGGTCTATCATTCCGGTTCGGACGCCCGCACGCTGCGCGATGCCTTGGGCTGCTTCGCCACGGGCGTGACGGTGGTGACGACCCGCGACGGCGCCGGGTCGCCGATCGGCCTGACCGCCAACTCCTTCAGCGCCGTGTCGCTGGATCCGCCCCTGATCCTGTTCTGCCTGGCCAAGAGCTCGAGCAATCTGGCTCGGTTCCGGGCCGCCGAACACTTCGCCATCAATGTTCTGCACATCGGCCAGCAACCGACCTCCGGCGTCTTCGCCCGCTCGACCGAGGATCGGTTCCAGGACGTCGCGTGGGAGAGCTGGGACACCGGCGCGCCGATCCTGTCGGGCTCCTTGGCCAGTTTCGAATGCGCCACCCACGAAGTGGTCGAAGCCGGCGACCATCTGGTCTTCATCGGCCGTGTGCTGCGGGCGCGGTTCGAGCCGCGTCGCGATCCGCTGCTCTATTTCCGGGGCAAGTATCGGCGGCTGCACTTCGCCTGACCGCCCTGTTCATGACGCCTTACGCGTCCTAACTGTCCGCGAAAGACCAAGAGGAAACCGTCATGTCCGCGTCCGATCCCGTCGTCATCGTATCCTACGCCCGCACGCCGATGGGCGGTTTTCAGGGCGCGCTGTCGGACGCCAAGGCGACCGAGCTGGGCGCGGCGGCTGTGAAGGCGGCGTTGGATCGGGCCGGCGTGGAGCCTGAAAAGGTCCAGCAGATCATCATGGGCTGCGTCCTGCCCGCCGGCCTGGGCCAGGCGCCGGCGCGCCAGGCGGGGATGGGCGCGGGCCTGCCCGTCTCGACCGAGGCGACCACCATCAACAAGATGTGCGGCTCGGGCATGCAGGCGGCCATGATGGCGCGCGACGCCCTGCTGGCGGGTTCCGCCGACGTCATCGTGGCGGGCGGCATGGAGTCCATGACCAATGCCCCGTACCTGATGCAGAAGCATCGCGGCGGCGCGCGCATCGGTCACGACGTCATCTCCGACAGCATGTATCTGGACGGATTGGAGGACGCCTATAATCCGGGCAAGCTGATGGGCCAGTTCGCCGAGGACACGGCGCAGGTCTATCAGTTCACCCGTGAGCAGCAGGACGCCTATGCAACCGCCAGCGCCGCCCGCGCCAAGGCGGCGCAGGAGTCCGGCGGCTTCGACGCCGAGATCGTTCCGGTCGAGGTGAAGACGCGAAAGGGGGTGGTCACCGTCGACCGCGATGAACAGCCGACCAAGTCCGATCCGTCCAAGATCCCGAACCTGAAGCCCGCATTCGGCAAGGACGGCACGATCACCGCCGCCTCGGCCGCCTCGATCTCGGACGGCGCCGCCGCCCTTGTCATGATGCGCCAGTCGACCGCCGAGGCGCTGGGCATGACGCCCGTCGCCCGCGTGGTCAGCCAGGCGGCGCACGCGCACGAGCCCAGCCTGTTCACCACCGCCCCGGTGTTCGCGCTGCGCAAGGCGCTGGAGAAGGCAGGCTGGTCCGCTGACGACGTCGACCTGTGGGAGGTCAACGAGGCCTTCGCCGTGGTGCCGATGATCGCCATGCAGGAACTCGGCATTCCGCACGACAAGATCAACGTCAACGGCGGCGCCTGCGCCCTGGGTCACCCGCTGGGCGCGTCCGGGGCGCGCGTGCTGACCACCCTGCTGTCGGCGCTTAAGGCGCAGGGCAAGACCAGGGGCATGGCCGCCCTGTGCATCGGGGGCGGCGAGGCCACGGCCATGGGCGTCGAGTTGGTCTGACGGCCGACCCGCGCCTGCCGTCTCTCCGCGCCTCACGCGATCCGCCGGTCTTGCTGCGCGAGCCGGAGGATGAGGAAAAGCAGGGATCAGCGGCCGAAGGGCGTCATCGAATAGGGCCGCGCCTCGACGTCCGTCGCCCACGCCCGGTTGGGTTCGGCGCTCATGACGAATGTGAGTTCGCCGCCCGCCAATATCTGCTCGTGCGTCACGACAGAGCGCTCCAAGGGGCGGCCGTTCAGGGTGACGGAGCCGACGTAGGGGTGGGCGTCCGACAGGCCCTCGGTGCGGATGATGAACTTGCGGCCGTTGGGCAGGTTCAGCGTGGCGCGCTCCACGAACGGCCGACCGATGACGTATTCGTTCGACCCCGGCGTCACCGGATAGAAACCCAGCGCGGTGAACATCAGCCAGGCCGACATCTGGCCCAGGTCGTCGTTGCCGGCCAAGCCGTCGGGCGTGGTCCTGTACTGGGTCTCGATGATCTGCTTCAGCCGCTCCTGGGTGCGCCACGGCTGGCCCGCATAGACGTACATGTAGGCCGTGTGGTGGCTGGGCTCGTTGCCGTGGATGTACTGGCCGATCAGGCCGGCGATGTCCTCGGCGTGGGAATAGTCCAGGCCCGTGTTGTCGTAGTCGAACATGGCGTCCAGCTTGGCGACCGTGGCCGCGTCGCCGCCCATGGCCCCGACCAGGCCGCCCAGATCCTGGGGCGCGAACCAGGAATATTGCCAGGCGTTGCCCTCGGTGTAGTCCGAGCCGTAGTTGATCGCGACCGGATCGAACGGTTCGCGGAAGGCGCCGTCGGCCTTGCGAGCGCGCACGAAGCCTGTGGCCGGATCGAAGGTGTTGCGCCAGAAGCCGGCCCGCTGCTCGAACGTCTCGGCCACGTCGTGGCGGCCCAGCGCGCGGGCCATGCGGGCGATGGTCCAGTCGTCATAGGCGTATTCGACCGTCTTGGACGCCGCCTCGGGCTCGCGGTCGATGGGGACGTAGCCGAGGTCCATATAGTCGCCCAGACCGCCGTAGGGGCGATAGGTGGCGCTGGAGATCATGGCGTCCAGGGCGGCGTTTCCATCAAAGCTGCGCAGCCCCTTCATCCAGGCGTCGGCGATGACCGGCACGGCGTGGTAGCCGATCATGGTCCAGGTCTCCTGGCCGGCGAACTGCCAGACGGGCAGGACGCCGTGCGGGCTGGCCTCCTGGGACGCCAGCAGGGACTGGATCATGTCCACATTCCTGGACTCCGGCTGGACCAGGGTCAGCAGCGGGTGTTCGGCGCGGAAGGTGTCCCACAGCGAGAAGGACGAGTGGAAGGTGAAGCCCTCGGCCGTGTGGACCTGGTTGTCCGGCCCGCGATAGCGGCCGTCCACGTCGCCCGAGACGCTGGGGGCGATCAGCGCGTGATAGAGGGCGGTGTAGAGGCTGGTCTTCATGTCCGGCGACGCCTCGATTTCGATCGCGCCCAGGGCCTGTTCCCAAGCGGTCCGGGTCGAGGCGCGCAGGCTGTCGAAGTCGAAATCGCCGCCCTCACTGTCCAGGTTCCGGATTGCGCCCTCCTCGTCCACGGTTGAGATGGCGACCTTGACCAGCAGCGGGCCGTCCAGCGGGCCGAAGTCGAAGGCGGCCTCGAGCGCCCGGCCCTCCAGCACCCTCTTCTCCTCTGGCGTCCTGCCCGGCTGCTTGAAGCCGTTGTAGGGGACGTCGGTCTCGGCGTTCCGGATCGCGTGGCCGGTCATGGGCTGGGAGAAGCGCATCGCGAAATAGAGCTGGCGCGCCGGGGCCCAGCCGCGCGTCTCGCGGAACCCCGTGACCACGCCGTCCGGCCGCACGCGGATGCGCGACCACAGGACCTTGCCCGGATAGTCGTAGATGGAGCGGCGGAAATCGAGCAGCACATGGGCCGGCTGTCCGGCCGGGAAGCTGTAGCGATGTAGGCCGACGCGGGTGCCCGCCGTCAGTTCGGCGCGGACGCCGGAATCGATCAGGCTGACAGCGTAATAGCCAGGCTCGGCGGTCTCGGTCGTCTTGTCGAAGCGCGAGCGATAGCCCGAGCCGGGCTGATTCGCCTCGCCTGGCTCCCATTTGACCTCGCCCGACAGGGGCGTTAGCAGGACGTCGCCCAGGTCCGAATGCCCCGAGCCGGAGAAGTGGGTGTGGGAAAAGCCTAGGATGGTCGGGTCGTCGTGGCGATAGCCCGAGGCCCAGTCGTACGATTGGCGGAAATATTTGATGTCGGTGTCGGGGCTGAGTTGCACCATGCCGAAGGGGGCGACGGCGCCGGGAAAGGTGTGGCCCTTGCCCGCCGTACCGATGAAGGGATCAACGGCGTCGAACGGCGTTTGAGAGGTCTGGGCCGCCGCGCCGCCGCCCAGCATCATCGCCGCCAAAACCGCCGCCAATCCGACCCGTCGCATGCCATTCTCCCGCCTGAAGCTGGAGACTAGGCGGCTGCGCCAGCGCGCGCCAGCGTCAGGCCGCGTGCAGACGGACGTGATCGGCCAGTTGCGCCGGATCGAACGGCTTCACGATCACCCCGGCCGCCCCCAGGGCGCTGTAACGCTGGCGCTCCTGTTCCGAGGCTCGTCCCGTCAGAAAGACGACGGGGGTGTCCGCCAGCCCGTCCAGCGCTCGTATGGCGGTCAGCGTGGCGGGCCCGTCCATCTCCGGCATGGTGACATCGAGCAGGATCAGGTGGGGCCGCAGGCCATCTTCGAGAAGCTGGAGAGCCTGCTGTCCCGACTCGGCTGATGTCACGCGGATGTCGGGAGCCCCGAAAAGACACAGGGCCGTGACGTGGCGCATTTCTGCGTCGTCGTCGACATGAAGGACGAGCAGGGTCGAGGACATTCGGCGTGTACGTGCTCAAGCGTGGTTCAGATGCCGCACGACCGCCGTCAATGTCGAAATCTGACTTAAGATCAACGGAATACAGCGTTCCGCACTTGGCGAGCACCGTTAGCCGACAGCGGGCGTTTGTCAAAGGGCGTTCGCTGCGCCACCGATCCTGTAGGGTACGACGTCACGCTCGTTTCTGGGCACCTGCAGCGCGCGATCGATGGGCGGGAAGGCGCGCTGGGTGCAGTCGGTGCGTTCGCAGATCCGGCAGCTGACGCCGATCCGGGCGGCGGGGCCGTTCAGGTCCAGACCGGCGGCATAGACCAGCGCGCCGGCGTGCTCGACCTCGCAACCCAGGGACAGGGCGTAGCGGCGGTCGTTGGCCAGATACGATCCGCTGGGCTTGGACACGCTGCGCGCGATGGAGATGTAGCGCGAGCCGTCGGGCATCTCGGCCAGTTGGACGCCGATCCGGTCGGGCGTGGCGAAGGCCTCGTGCACGTTCCACAGCGGGCAGGCGCCGCCGAAGCGGGCGAACTGGAAGCGCGTCGCGCTATGCCGCTTGGTGATGTTGCCCGCCATGTCGACGCGGGCGAAATAGAAGGGCACGCCGCGCCAGCCCGGCCGCTGCAGGTTCGACAGCCGGTGGCAGACCTGTTCGAAGCTGACCTGAAACCGCGTCCGCAGCCGGTCGATATCGTGCTTTTCCGCCCGGGCGGCATCCAGGAAGGCGCGATAGGGCAGCAGCAGCGCGCCGGCGGCGTAGTTGGCCAGCCCGACACGCGCCACGTCGCGCGCCGCCTGGGTGCGAAAGGCGGCCTGATCCAGCTCGCTCTCGATAAGATCGTGGAAGGACAGCAGGGCCAGCTGGTGCGCCAACTGGAACGACCGGGTCGCGCCGGGCCGCCAGGCGTCCAGCGTCAGCACGCGGCTGACGGGATCGTAGCGGCGCAGCGCCTCCTGACCCGCGACATAGGCGGTGCGCACGCCGTGCCGGTCGCCCAGCATGGCCTCCAGCGCCCGTTCGATCTGGCCGTCGTTCGGCAGCGTCGCCGCAAGCGCCTCGGCTGCCGTATCCAGCGTGTCGATATAGTTGTCGCGGTAATGGAAGAAGTCGCGGACTTCCTCGTACGGCAGCAGGGCGACGCTGGCGCCCAGTTCATCGCGACCCAGGGTGTCGTCCAGCGCCTTTACCCGTTCGTCCAGCTGGCGGAAGGCCTGGTGCAGGGCCAGGAACTGGCGCGCCAGGCGCGGGGTATTGGCGACCGCCTGCTTCAGTTCGGCGGCGGTGGGCGGCTCGGCCTGGCCGCTGATGGGGCCGGCGATGTCGGTGGTCGCCTCGCGCAGGTCGGCGATCAGCCGGGCGTCCCCTTCCAGATCGAACAGGCTGGCGTCGACGTGGAAGGCGCGCGTCAGGGCGATCAGCACGCGCGCCGTCGCGGGCCGCTGGTTCGTCTCCAGTTGCGAAAGGTAGGAGGGCGACAGGCCCAGACGCTCGGCGCAGGCCTCCAGCGTCCAGCCGCGCGCCTCGCGGAGCTTGCGCAGCTTGGCGCCCAGAAAGAGTTTTTCGGCCATTCGCAGTTTTGCAGATCGAGCGGTGTCGCTTTGCTAGTGCGCACAGGTCCGCACGATTTGCAAAGTTGCGTTTGCCTTGTTGCGATCAACGCGCCAATCCAGGGGCGACGAATAGAGAGAGGTCCGCCGACCGATGAGCCAAGCCATCCTCGAGGAACTGGAGCGCCGCCGCGCCGCCGCGAAACAGGGCGGGGGCGACAAACGCATCGCCGCCCAGCACGCCAAAGGCAAGCTGACCGCGCGCGAACGCATCGACGTGCTGCTGGACGAAGGCTCCTTTGAAGAGACCGACATGTTCGTGGAGCACCGCAGCCACGAGTTCGGCATGGAGACGCAGCGCATCCCCGGCGACGGGGTGGTGACGGGGCGCGGGACCATCGGCGGCCGTCTGGTCTATGTCTTCTCCAAGGACTTCACCGTCTTCGGCGGCTCGCTGTCGGGCGCCCACGCGGCCAAGATTGTCAAGCTGCAGAAGATGGCTCTCACGACCGGCGCGCCGATCATCGGCCTGTTCGACGCGGGCGGCGCGCGCATCCAGGAGGGGGTGGAGAGCCTGGCGGGCTACGCCGACATCTTCCTGCAGAACACCCTGGCCAGTGGCGTCATTCCCCAGATCAGCGTGATCATGGGGCCGTGCGCGGGCGGCGACGTCTATTCCCCGGCCATCACCGACTTCATTTTCATGGTGAAGGACACGTCCTACATGTACGTGACCGGCCCCGACGTGGTGAAGACGGTCACCAACGAGGTCGTCAGCCACGAGGACCTGGGCGGCGCCCGCGTCCATGCCGGCAAGTCGGGCGTGGCGGACGGGGCGTTCGAGAACGACCTGGAGGCCCTTTCGGAGGTGCGCCGCCTGATCGGCTTCCTGCCGCTGTCGAACCGCGAAAAGCCGCCCGTGCGCGAAAGCTACGACGAGCCGGAGCGGGACGAGCCCAGCCTGGACACCCTGGTCCCGGCCAATCCGAACCAGCCCTATGACATGAAGGAGCTGATCCTGAAGACGGTCGACGAGGCCGACTTCTTCGAGATCGGCGCCGACTTCGCCAAGAACATCATCTGCGGCTTCGGCCGGCTGGACGGCCAGACGGTCGGCATCGTCGCCAACCAGCCGCAGGTGCTGGCGGGCGTGCTGGACATCGATTCAAGCCGCAAGGCCGCGCGCTTCGTGCGCTTCTGCGACGCCTTCGGCATTCCGCTGGTGACGCTGGTGGACGTGCCGGGCTTCATGCCGGGAACCAAGCAGGAGTACGGCGGCCTGATCCGTCACGGCGCCAAGCTGCTGTTCGCCTACGCCGAGGCGACCGTGCCGAAACTGACCCTGATCACCCGCAAGGCCTATGGCGGCGCCTATGACGTGATGAGCTCCAAACACCTGCGCGGCGACGTCAACTACGCCTGGCCCACCGCCGAGATCGCGGTCATGGGCGCCAAGGGCGCGGTCGAGATCATCTTCCGCAAGGAGGCCGGCGATCCCGAGGCGCTGGCGGCGCGCGAGGCCGAATACAAGGACCGCTTCGCCAATCCGTTCGTGGCGGCGGGCCTGGGCTATATCGACGACGTCATCATGCCGCACGGCACGCGGCGGCGGCTGGTGAAGGCGCTGCGGACGCTGAAGAACAAGGTCCAGGAGAACCCCTGGAAGAAGCACGACAATATTCCGCTGTAGGTCCAGACATGTTCTCCAAAATCCTCATCGCCAACCGGGGCGAGATCGCGGTTCGGATCATCAAGACCTGCCGCCGCATGGGCATCCAGACCGTGCAGGTCTATTCGGAGGCCGACGCCGGATCGCTGGCGGTCGAGATGGCCGACGAGGCGGTGCTGATCGGGCCGGCGCCGGCGGCGCAGTCCTATCTGCTGACGGACAAGATCGTCGAGGCGGTGCGCCAGACGGGGGCGCAAGCCGTGCATCCGGGGTTCGGGTTCCTGAGCGAGAACGCCGGGTTCGCGCGGCGGCTGAGGGACGAGGGGATCGCCTTCATCGGGCCGAATCCCGAGGCCATCGAGGCCATGGGCGACAAGATCAGCTCCAAGAAGCTGGCGGCCGAGGCCGGGGTCTCGACCGTGCCGGGGCATATGGGCCTGATCGAGACGCCGGAGGAGGCGGTCAGGATCGCCAACCAGATCGGCTATCCGATCATGATCAAAGCCTCGGCCGGCGGCGGCGGCAAGGGCATCCGCGTGGCCCATTCGGACGCCGACATGGCCGAGGGGTTCGCGGCGGTGAAGGCCGAGGCGCTGAACGCCTTCGGCGACGACCGGGTCTTCCTGGAGAAGTTCATCGTCGACCCGCGCCACATCGAGATTCAGGTGCTGGGCGACAAGCACGGCAATGTCGTCCACCTGTTCGAGCGCGAATGCTCGATCCAGCGCCGCAACCAGAAGGTCATCGAAGAGGCGCCGTCGCCCCTGCTGGACGAGGCTACCCGCGCCGCCATGGGGGCGCAGGCCGTCGCCCTGGCCCAGGCCGTGAACTATGACTCCGCGGGCACGGTCGAGTTCGTCGCGGGTCAGGACAAGTCGTTTTATTTCCTGGAGATGAACACGCGTCTACAGGTCGAACATCCGGTGACGGAGCTGATCACCGGGGTCGATCTGGTCGAACAGATGATCCGTTCGGCCTGGGGCGAGCATCTGGCGTTCAAACAGGACGACCTGAAGATCGACGGCTGGGCCATCGAGAGCCGCATCTACGCTGAGGATCCCTATCGCGGCTTCCTGCCCTCCATCGGGCGACTGGTCCGCTACGAGCAGCCGGAGGAGGGCGAGCAGGACGGCTATGTGGTCCGCAACGATTCCGGCGTCCGCGAGGGCGACGAGATCAGCATGTTCTACGACCCCATGATCGCAAAACTGTGCGCCTGGGGCGCGACGCGCGAGGCGGCGGTCGAGGGCATGGCCCGCGCCCTGGAGGACACCCACCTGTCGGGCCTGGGCCACAACGTGCCCTTCCTGGCGGCGGTGATGGACCAGGAGCGGTTCAGGTCGGGCAATCTGTCGACGAGCTACATCAAGGACGAGTTCCCGGACGGCTTTCACGGCCTGCGTCCGACGCAGGATCAGGAGCGCATCCTGATCGCCTCGGCCATGGCGATGCACGAGGTGATCGCCGAACAGGACGGCGACCCGTCGGACCGCACCGACTGGATCGTGCTGGTCGACAAGACGCCCCACGGCGTCGGCCTGTCCTATGACGCGGATGAGGCGATGATCCTGACCCTGACGGGCGGCGGCGACATCCGCCTGTCGGACATCGACTGGCGGCCGGGCCTCGCCCAGTTCAAGGCTGAGCTGGACGGCGAACCCTTCACCGCCGAGGTCAAGCGCGTCGCCGACGGCTTCGACATCCGTCACCGCGCCGCCAAGGCGCGGGTGCGGGTGCTGCGTCCCCACGTCGCCGAACTGTACGCTCGCCTGCCTGAAAAGGCGGCGGCCGACACGTCGAAGATGGTGCTGTCGCCGATGCCGGGCCTGGTGGTCTCGATCCCGGTGGTGGTCGGCCAGGAGGTCAAGACCGGCGAAACCGTGGCGATCATCGAGGCCATGAAGATGCAGAACATCCTGAAGGCCGAACGCGACGGCGTGGTGAAGGCGGTCGGGGCCAAGGACGGCGATCCGGTTGCGGCCGACGACGTGCTGGTGGAGTTCGGATGATGACGGCCTTTCCCGCGCCCACGCCCCTCGAGTGGCGCGAGGCGGCCCAGAAGGCGCTGAAGGATCGGCCGATCGAGGCGTTGATGCACCTCGACGCGGACCAGCTGGTGACGCGGCCGCTGTATGCGGGGGCGACCGGCGTGCAGCCGATCTTTGCGCCGCGTCCGTCGGACTCGGAAGGTCGGGCGTGGGATCTGCGGACCCTGGTCGAGGGGGACGAGGCCGAGGCGGTCAACGCCGCCGTCCTGACCGATCTGGAGAACGGCGCGGCTTCGGTGGTGCTGAAGGGGCGGGTGCTGGCGGATTCCGCGCCGCTGGGTCGGGCGCTGGGCGGCGTGGCGCTGGAGCTGGCGCCGGTGGCGCTGGACGCCGGGATCGACGGGCCGGATGCGGCCAACGCTCTGGCCGTCGTGGCCAAGGGCTCGCCGCGCGCCAAGCTGAGGTTTCACTTGGACCCGGTTTCGGCCTTTGCCGAGGCGGGCGGGGCGCCGCGTTCGGTCGAGGAGCATCTGAGCCTGGCGGCCAATACGGCGGCGCGGCATGCGGGGGGCTATCCCGAGGCGACCTTCTTTCTGGCCAGCGGGCGAGTGGCGCACGAGGCGGGCGGATCGGCCGCGCAGGAACTGGCCTTCGCGGCGTCAAGCGTCGTGGCCCATGTGAAGGCGGCCATTGACGCCGGCATGTCGGTCGAGGCGGCCTTGCGCGGCACGGTCGTCGGCCTGTCGGTCGATGCGGACTATTTCGACAGCCTGGCCAAGGTGCGGGCCATGCGGCTGATCTGGTCCAGCCTGACCAAGGCGTTCGGCGTCGAGATGCCGGCCGTGATCGAGGCGCGGTCGTCGCGGCGGATGCTGTCGGCGCGCGATCCTTGGCCCAATCTGCTGCGGCTGACGGCGGCTGGGTTTGCGGGCGCGGTCGGCGGTGCGGATGTGATGGTGCTGGACGGCTTCACCCGCGCGGCGGGGCGGCCTGACGCCTTCGCGCGGCGTCAGGCGCGCAACACCCAGCTGGTGCTGATGGAGGAGGCGCATCTGGGCCGGGTGGATGATCCGGCGGCGGGGAGCTGGTATCTGGACGCCCGGACGCGGGATCTCGCCGAGGCCGGCTGGGCCGAGTTCCAGATGATCCAGACCGAGGGCGGTCTGATCGAGGCGTTGAAGGGCTCGATCATCCAGCCCCGCATCGCCCGCGCCCGCGCTCTGCGGGAGGTGGCGCTGAAGAACGGCGCGGCCCAGATCATCGGGGTGACCCAATATGTGGACGCGGACGTGCGGCCGGCGCCCGTCGAGGCGGCCGACGCCGCGCCGCCGCCGATCGAACGGGTGTGCGAACCTTTGAGCCCCATCCGCTTCGCGGCGGCCTTCGAGGAGGCGATCGCATGAGCTTTCCCGACTTCAGCAAGGTCGCCCTGGACCTGGGGCCGGTAGGGCAGGGGCCGACGCGTGATCCGTGGCTGACGCCCGAGGGGCTGACGGTCGAGACCGCCTACGGCCCGCAAGCGCTGGCGGGGCTGGCGCACCAGGACGGTTTGCCGGGGTTCGCGCCCTTCGTGCGCGGGCCCTATCCGACCATGTATGCGGGCAATCCCTGGACCATCCGCCAGTACGCCGGCTTCTCGACCGCCGAGGAATCGAACGCCTTCTACCGCCGCAATCTGGCGGCGGGGCAGAAGGGGCTGTCGATCGCCTTCGATCTGGCGACGCACCGGGGCTATGACTCGGACCACCCGCGGGTGAAGGGCGATGTCGGCATGGCCGGCGTGGCCATCGACAGCATCTACGACATGCGGACCCTGTTCGACGGCATCCCGCTGGACCAGATGTCGGTGTCGATGACGATGAACGGGGCGGTGCTGCCGGTCCTGGCCCTCTATGTCGTCGCGGCCGAAGAACAGGGCGTGCCGCATGCGGCCCTGACCGGGACCATTCAGAACGACATTCTGAAGGAGTTCATGGTTCGGAACACCTACATCTATCCGCCCGAGCCCTCCATGCGGATCATCGCCGACATCTTCGCCTGGACGGCGCAGGAGACGCCGAAGTTCAACTCGATCTCGATCAGCGGCTATCACATGCAGGAGGCGGGCGCCTCGGCCGATATCGAGCTGGCCTACACCCTGTCGGACGGGATCGAGTATCTGCGGGCGGGCGTCGCGGCGGGCATGCCCATCGACCGGTTCGCGCCGCGCCTGAGCTTCTTCTGGGCCATCGGCATGAACTACTTCATGGAGGTGGCCAAGATGCGGGCCGGCCGCCTGCTGTGGGCCGAGGCGGTGCGCAAGGAGGGGGGCGAGAACCCCAAATCCCTGTCCCTGCGCGCCCACTGCCAGACATCCGGTTGGAGCCTCGCCGCCCAGGACGTGTTCAACAACGTGTCGCGCACCATGGTCGAAGCCATGGCGGCGGCGGGCGGACAGACGCAGAGCCTGCACACCAACGCCCTAGACGAGGCCCTGGCGCTGCCGACCGACTTCTCGGCCCGGATCGCGCGCAATACGCAGATCCTGCTTCAGCAGGAGACCGGCCTGACCCGCGTCATCGACCCCTGGGGCGGCAGCTATTATGTCGAGCGGCTGACCCACGAACTGGCCGAAAGGGCGCGGGCCCATATGGCGGAGGTGGAGGCCCTGGGCGGCATGGCCAAGGCCATCGAGGCGGGCATCCCCAAGCTGAGGATCGAGGAGTCCGCCGCCAAGACCCAGGCCCGGATCGACACCGGCCAGCAGACGGTGGTGGGGGTGAACAAATATCTGAACCCCGTCGTCGACGATATTCCGATGCTGAAGGTCGACAATGCGGCGGTGCTGGCCGCCCAGATCGAGAAGCTGAAACGCCTGCGGGCCGAACGCGACCAGACCGCGACCGATGCGGCGCTGGAGGCGCTGACGAACGGCGCGCGCGGAAACGCAAACCTGCTGGAGCTGGCGGTCCAGGCCGCCCGCGCCAAGGCGACGGTGGGCGAGATTTCGGACGCGCTGGAGGCGGCCTTCGGCCGTCACGTCGCGACGGTCCAGACCGTGTCCGGCGTGTATGCGAAGGAGGCCGGCGATGACGCCCGTTTCGCGCGCGCCCGCGAGATGGTGGCCACCTTCGTCGAGAACGACGGCGGGCCGCCGCGCATCCTGATCGCCAAGCTGGGCCAGGACGGGCACGACCGGGGCCAGAAGGTGGTCGCCACCGGCTATGGCGATCTGGGCTTCGATGTCACGGCCGGCGCCCTGTTCCAAACTCCGGCCGAGGCGGCCCAGGACGCGGTGGAGAAGGGCGTGCATGCCGTGGGCGCCAGCTCACTCGCAGCGGGCCACCTGACCCTGGTCCCCGAGCTGAAGGCCGAGCTGGAACGGCTGGGCCGGCCCGACATCATGATCGTGGTCGGCGGCGTCATCCCGCCGTCGGATGTCCAGCCGCTGCTCGATATGGGCGCGGCGGCCGTCTATCTGCCCGGCTCGGCCATCGCCGACACGGCGGTGGACCTGATCGAGAAGCTGAACCAGAGGCTGGGTTACGCCCAGCCGGCGCCTGCAAAGGATAAGTCATGATCGGCGCCCTGAACCATGTCGGGGTCGCCACCCCTTCCATCGCGGACTCGATCAAGCTGTATCGCGACATCCTGGGGGCCACCAGGATCGGCGAGCCCTTCGACCTGCCGGCGCAGGGGGTGAAGGTCTGTTTCATCGACACGCCGACGGCCCAGATCGAGTTGATCGAACCCTATGACGAGACCAGCCCCATCGTCGGCTTCCTGGCCAAGAATCCGAAGGGCGGCCAGCATCACGTCTGTTTCGAGGTCGCCGACATCCACGCCGCCGTCGCCGAGATGCGGGCCAAGGGCGTGACCGTCCTAGGCACGGGCGAACCGCGCATCGGGGCGCATGGGACGCCGGTCGTCTTCCTGCATCCGCGCGACATGGGCGGGGTGCTGATCGAACTGATGGAGACGCCCCGAGACGGGCATTGAGGCGAACGGCAAGCGGAGCCTTTCGGCGACCTGTGCCGTTAGGTTGGCGGAAGGAACTTCTCATGACCCGTCGCCTTGCCGCCGTCGCCATCGCCGCCCTGACCGGGCTGGCCGCGTGTCAGCCGTCCGAGCCGGAACAGTCGCCGGCCCCCGTGCAGGCGCCAGCCGTGGATTCGGAGACCGCGCCGACACCGGCGATCGCCTACGCTTGCGAGAGCGGTGTGACCATCCAGGCGCGCTATCCCGACACGGCGACGGCGGAGCTTGCCTATCGCGGCCAGACCTTGGCCCTCCGCTCGGTCGAGGCGGCTAGCGGCGCACGCTATGTCGGCTCAGGCGTCGAATGGTGGACGGTGAACCGGGACGGAGAGGAAAGCGCCACCCTCAGCCGCCTGGGACCGGACAACCGGACCGGCGCGGCGGTGATGGAACGTTGCGTTCGGCCCACGGCGGGGACGGCGCCGTCGGCGGGCCTACCGCCGCCGACCGCGGCAGGCGGGGTAACGCCCGCGACGGCGCCCTGCAAGGGCGCGCAGTTGAAGCTGTCGGTCGAAGGCGGGGACGCCGGCGCCGGCAATCGCGTCCGCAACTTCGCGCTCCAGAACGCGGGAACGCAGGCCTGCACCCTGACCGGCTATCCCACCGTGACGGTTCAAGACGACGACGGGGACGTCCTGACGGCGATCCGGGCGGAGCAAAGCCCTGGCAGCTACTTCCGCCAGGGGCAGGCGCCGACGCCCGTGACCTTGGCGCCTCGGGCCAAGGCCCTGTTCGAGATGGCCTGGAATGTGGTGCCCAACGAGGCCGAGGGTCAGAAGGCTTGTCCGACCGCCGCCGGAATCCGTGTGATCGCGCCGTCAGACACCGACGCCATCACCGCCCCGTTCGAGTTCAGCCCGTGCAGCAACCGCATCCGCGTCAGCCCGCTGCGCGCCGCGGGCTGACGCGGCGCAGGCGGGGTGGAAAGCCGACCGGATTCGGCGTAGGTCGCGCCCATGACCCAGAGCTTCTACGACCGCGTCGCCGGCGAACTGAACGACATCGACGCCCAGGGGCTGACCAAGCCCGAGCGCATCATCGCCTCGCGCCAGGGACCGGTGATCCAGGTCGGCGGTCGCGACGTGCTGAACTTCTGCGCCAACAACTATCTGGGGCTGGCGGGCGACGAGCGCGTGACCCAGGCGGGGATTGCGGCGCAACAGAAGTGGGGGGCGGGCACGGCTTCGGTGCGCTTCATCTGCGGCACGCTGGAGATCCACAAGGAGCTTGAGGCCGCGATCGCCGCCTATCTCGGTTTCGAGGACGCCATCCTGTTCGCCGCCGCCTTCGACGCCAACGGCGGCCTGTTCGAACCCCTGCTGGGCGAGAACGACGCGATCGTCTCCGACAGCCTGAATCACGCATCAATCATTGACGGCGTCCGCCTGTGCAAGGCCAAGCGGTATCGCTTCGCCAACTCCGACATGGACGAGCTGGAGGCGCGGCTGAAGGAGGCCCGCGCGGCCGGCGCCCGCGACATCATCATCGCCACCGATGGCGCGTTCTCTATGGACGGCTACATCGCCAAGCTGAATGAAATCAGGGCGCTGGCGGACAAATATGATGCTTTGATCATGGTCGACGACTGCCACGCGACGGGCTTCCTGGGTCCGCAGGGCAAGGGCTCCTTCGCCCACCACGGCGTCGAGGTCGACTTCGTCACCGGCACTTTCGGCAAGGCGCTGGGCGGGGCGATGGGCGGTTTCATCTGTGCGAAGAAGTCAGTGGTGCAGCTCCTGAAGCAGCGGGCGCGGCCCTATCTGTTCTCCAACGCCCTGGCGCCCGCCGTCTGTGGTTCCAGCCTGGAAGCCATCCGCATCGCCCAAGGGTCTGAGGGGAACGCCCTGCGCACCCGCCTGTCCGCCAACGCCCATCGTTATCGAAACGCCATGGCCGACGCCGGCTTCACCCTGCTGGACGGCGAGCACCCTATCATCCCGGTCATGCTGGGCGACGCCAAGCTAGCGCAGGATTTCGCGGCGCGCGCGCTCGAGCTTGGCGTCTATGTCATCGGCTTCAGCTTTCCGGTGGTGCCGCGCGGTCAGGCCCGCATCCGCACTCAGATGTCGGCGGCCCATACCTTCGACCAGATCGACCAGACCGTTGCGGCGTTCACTCAGGCCGGCAAGGAACTGGGCGTCATTTAGCCCACTTCGCGCGCCATCGACGAACACGGGCGGCGAGGAGGCGTGGGGCCTCAGCCGCAGGCCTCGGAAAGAGCCTGAGGCCGATTTCAGGGAGTTGAGACTATGACCGACACGATGAAGGCCCTGGCGAAGACCGCGCCCGGCGTCGGCCTGGAGTTGATCGACGCGCCGATCCCCCAGGCGGGGCCGGAGGACGTGCTGATCCGGGTGCACCGCACGGCCGTCTGCGGCACCGACATCCATATCTGGAACTGGGACGAGTGGTCCCAGAAGAACGTGCCGACCCCGATGATCACCGGCCACGAGTTCGCCGGCGAGATCGTCGCCATCGGCAAGGACGTGGATCGCCCGCTCAGGATCGGTCAGCGCGTCTCGGCCGAGGGCCATGTCATCGACCTGAACTCCGAAGCCGCCCGCGCGGGGCATTTCCACCTGGATCCGCACACGCGCGGCATTGGCGTGAACCGCCAGGGCGCGTTCGCCGAGTTCGTGGTGGCGCCGGCCTTCAACGTCATCGAACTGCCCGACGACGTCCCCTATGAGATCGGCTCGATCCTGGATCCGTTCGGCAACGCCGTTCACACCGCGCAGCAGTTCGATCTGCTGGGCGAGGACGTCCTGGTCACCGGCGCGGGACCGATCGGCATGATGGCGGCCGCCGTCGCCCGTCACGCCGGAGCCCGCACCGTCGTCCTCACCGACATCAACGATTTCCGGCTGGAGCTGGCGCAGAAGGTGGCGCCGGGCGTGCGCACGGTGAACACGACCAAGGAAGACATCCACGACGTCATGAAGGAGCTGGGCCTGAAGGTCGGCTTCGACGTGGCGCTGGAAATGTCCGGTTCCCCCATCGCCTTCAAGCAATGCGTCGACACCCTGATCATGGGCGGCGGCATGGCCATGCTGGGCATTCCCGGCAAGCCGATGGAGACGGACTGGGGCGCCATCATTCTGAAGGCCCTGACGATCAAGGGCGTCTATGGGCGCGAGATGTTCACGACCTGGAGGAAGATGCTGGGTCTGCTGAAGGCCGGTCTGGACCTTCAGCCGCTCATCACCCACCGCCTGGCCTTTGACCAGTACCGCGACGGCTTCGAGGCCATGAAGTCGGGCCAGTCGGGCAAGGTGGTGCTGGACTGGAGCCAGGCGGCCTAAGGCTGTCTCGAGACTGACGGATCGAAGGCGGCGCGCGAAGGCGGCCGCCTTCTGTCATGTCCGGACGGATGATGTCGTCGCGCTTGTCCGGCGTGGGCCTAGGCTGGGACCGCCGCGCCACGGGTGTGGCGGAAGACGATGATCGCAAACAGCGCCATGCCGATCACCACCAGGGTCGGGCCCACGACCAAACCGAGGCCAGCCAAGGCCATGAGATCAACAGGGCCGACGACCTCTACGGCCAGCGCCGGCATGAAGATCAGCAGCCCTGCGACCGCGGAACCGAAGTGCAGCTTTGGCAGCAGGCCGACCGAGGCGTCGGCGTGGGCGCGGTAAAACAGGCCGTAGAGAAACATCGACACCCAGCCCAGCAGGTTCACGTGGGCGTGGACGGGCGCGGCGACGAAGTTATGGGTCGCGCCCATGTAGTAGCCGATGCCGACGCCGATCAGGGCGAACAGCACGGCCAGGCGCAGAAAGGCGTTGGAGAGCTTCATGCGTAGGCCCCGGTTGGCGATCCGGCGGCGATAATGGCCGAACGGCGCTCTCTCAACTTAACCTTTTTTCAGGTTTGGGTCAGCAGGCGAATGAGGGCGGGCTCGAACCCCTTTGTTTCCGAACCTGGCAGCACATTCGGCAACTGGCCGTCTTGATACAGTTCAAACACCTTCGGGTGGACGTAGGAGGCGCGGCACACCGTCGGGGTGTTGCCCAGGAGGCCCGAGACGGCCTTGACGCAAACGGTGATCTTGCGCCGGGCGTCGGTGGGCGAGGTTGGAGGCTCCATGTCGCGCAGGGCGCGCGCGGCGGATACGGTGCCTGCCCAGGTCCGGAAGTCCTTCGCCGAGAATTGATCGCCCATGGCCTCGCGAATGTAGGCGTTGACGTCGTCCGACGTCACGGGACAGAGGCCGCCCTCGGCGTCGCGATATTTGAACAGCTGCTGGCCGGGCAGGTCCTCCAGCGCGCGGACGACGCGCGCCAGCCGGCGGTCGCGGACGCTGACGCTGTGATCCTTGCCGCTCTTGCCGCGGAACTCGAAGGTCAGGGCCGCGCCGTCCATTTCCAGATGGCGTTTGTGCAGGGTGGTCAGGCCGTAGCTGCGGTTCTGTTTGGCGTAGACCGCGTTGCCGATCCGGATCAGGGTCAGCTCCAGCAGTCGGACGGCGGTCGCCAGAACCTTGGCCTTGCACACCCCCCTCAGCCCGAGGTCGTGCTCCACCTGCGCGCGCAGCTTCGGAAGGGCGCGCGCGAAGGCGGGCAGGCGGTCGAACTTGTTGGTCGACCGGGCCGTGCTCCAGTCGGCATGGTATCGGTACTGCTTGCGGCCCTTGACGTCGCGGCCGATGGCCTGGATGTGGCCGTTCGCCCGCGGGCAGATCCAGACGTCGGTCCACGCCGGCGGAATCGCCAAGGCGCGGATGCGGTCCAGTGTCTTGGCGTCGGTGATCACGCGTCCCTTCGCGTCGCGGTAGGACCAGCCCTTGCCCGAGCGACGACGGCTCAGGCCGGGCTGTTCGTCGCTGCACCAGGTCAGTCCCTGGGGAAATTCGATATCGGTTTCGAAGGCGTGAGATCCGTCGGGCATTCGCGTTCCTGCACCCGTCTGGATGCTCGGCATCAGGGCAAGCGACGAACGCGGCGGCTGTTCAGCGGGTTCCGCTTGACCGGGCGGATCGCGCGGGGGACGAGGGCGGATGAACTATCGTCACAGCTTCCACGCTGGAAACTTCGCCGATCTGGTCAAGCACGCCCTGCTGCTGTGGCTGTTGGACGCGCCACGGGCCGGGGCGCGGACGGTGATCGACACGCATGCGGGCGCGGGCCTTTACGACCTGACCGGTGACGGGGCGCGTTCGAAGGAGGCCGAGGCGGGCGTCAGGCGTCTGATGTCCGCCGACGGGCGGCCGCCGCTGCTGGACGCCCTGGCTGAGGAGGTCGGGGCGACCAACCCGGACGGGGCCGTGCGCTTCTATCCCGGATCGCCGCTGCTGATCGCGCGCCGTCTGGGGGAGGGCGGACGCTATGTCGGTTTCGAGCTGAACCCGCCGGTGCGGGCCCTGCTGGTCGAGGCGTTGAAGAACCATCCCGACGCCGAATCGCGCGAGGGCGACGGGTATGACGGAGCGATCGCAGAGGCCGCGCAGGCCTGGTCGCCGCTGGTGCTGATCGATCCGCCTTTCGAGCGGCCCGACGACTATGTTCGGGCGGCGGACACGGCGATCACCATCCGGATGCGCGATCCCGGCGCGACCATCGCGATCTGGACGCCGCTGAAGGACTTGGAGACATTTGACGGCTTCATCCGGCGGTTGAACGGCAAGGCGGGGCCTACCCTGGTCGCCGAGGCGCGGCTGCGCCCCCTGACCAATCCGATGAAGATGAACGGCTGCGCCCTGGTCGTCGTCAATCCGCCGCCCGGCGCCGAGGCTGCGGCGGATGAGGTCTGCGGCTGGGTGGCGGGGACGCTGGGCGACGCCGGCGCCAGGAGCGAGGTCTGGACCTTCTGACCAGACTCCCTAGGTTCAGGGCATGACCCGTATCGCCATCCTGGAAGCCGGACATCCGCCCGAGGATCTGAAGGACGACTTCGACGATTATCCCGCCCGGTTCCGGGCCCTGCTGGGCGAGGGGGTGCCAACGACGCGTTTCGACGTGCAGAATGGGCGCCTTCCCGAGGATCCCGCCGCCTTTCAGGGCGCGATCGTGACCGGCTCGGCGGCAGGGGTCTATGACGACCTTCCCTGGATCCCGCAGTTGATCGACTGGCTGAGGGCGGCGCGGGGGCGGACGCGGCTGGTGGGCATCTGCTTCGGTCACCAGGCGATGGCCCATGCCTTCGGTGGAACGGTCGAGAAGTCGGACAAGGGGTGGGGCGTGGGCCTGCATCGCTACGACATCCGGTCCGACGAGCCGTGGATGCACCCCCGCGCCCGCACGCTGTCCATCCCGGTGTCGCATCAGGACCAGGTGGTCACGGCGCCGCCTGACGCGCGCGTGATCGCCTCGAGCGGTTTCACGCCCTACGCGGGCCTGGCCTGGGGCGAGGACGCCATATCCTTCCAGTGCCACCCCGAGTTCCAGCCGGAGTATGCGGCGGCGCTGGTCGAGAGCCGGCGCGGGCATCGCATCGCCGATGCGGTCGCGGACGAGGCTGTGGCCAGCCTGGCGCGGCCGAACGACCGCCCGGTGCTGACCGCCTGGATTCGCGCCTTCCTGCTGTTGACGCCGCCGCCGGTGGAGACCGACGGAAGCGGCATCTAGAGCTCCATCAAGCGGATCAGCAGCAGCGCCAGCATCAGCAGGGCCGCCAGCGAAAGCACCACAGCCGCCACGACCCGGCCGCCAGCGCGGGCCACGGCGCGTATGTCGGTCTGCAGGCCCAGCGCCGCCATGGCCGTCACCGTCAGAAGGCCGGAGGCCGTGGCCAGGCCAGGCAGGGCGGCTTGGGGGATAAGGTCCGTCGAGCGCAGGCCGATCATGGCGATGAAGCCGATGATGAACCAGGGGACCAGCCGATGCAGGCCGGGCGTCCCTGCCTGTCGCCGCCGCCCCGCGATCAGCGACAGGGTGAAGACAACCGGACCCAGCATCAGGACGCGGACAAGCTTGACCACCGTACCGGTCTGGGCCGCAGCGGCGCCGAAGGGTGCGGCGGCGGCAAGGACCTGCGGCACGGCGTAGACGGTCAGGCCACCCAGGGCGCCGAACTGGACGGCCGACATCTGCATCAGCACCCCCAGCAGCGGCAGCGTCAGGACGACGATCACGCCCAGTACGGCGGTGAAGGCGATGGAGGTCGCGATCTCCTCGCCGTCGGCGTCGATCACCGGGGCTACTGCGGCGATGGCCGAGTTGCCGCAGATGGCGTTGCCGCAGGCCACCAGCATGGCGATGCGCGGATTGAGGCCCAGCGCCCGGCCCAGGCCGAAGCCGACGCCGATCGCGACGGCCACCAGAAGAAAGATGCCAAGGACGAAGGCGCCCCCCAGCGACGTCAGCGTCGCCATGCTGACCGAGGCGCCCAGCAGGACCACCGCGACCTCAAGCAGCGTCTTCGCCCCGAAGTTTATCCCACAGGTCCACCGTGGGCCCGGCGACCACACCGCACGGAGCGCCGCGCCCACCAGGATCGCCAGAACCAGCGGCTCCAGCCACGGATGGCCAAACAATCGCTGTTCGATTTCGGCCAAGGCGAAGGCGGCGACCGTCACCGCCGCGCACAGCATCAATCCGGGCGCGACTTCCGAGGGATTACCACCCGGCCACGACGGGGCGTCGATCGCAATGTCCGTGGTCGGAGCGGTCATGACGGCAGACTGCGCGCGGCCTCGACGTCAATCCAACGCATAGTTATGGTGATTTCAATCCGATTTGGAGATCAATCGTGACCCTGGAGCGCCTGCGGGTTTTTGTCGCCGTGGCCGAGCGGCAGCATGTGACCGCTGCGGCGCGGGCGCTGAACATGACCCAGTCGGCCGTATCGAATGCTCTGGCCGCGCTGGAAGCCGAGCACGCGGTTCACCTGTTCGACCGCGTCGGGCGCGGCGTGGTGCTGAACGAGACGGGACGCGTCTTTCTGCCCGAGGCGAAGGCGGTGCTGGCCCGCGCCGCGGCGGCCGAGGCGGCGCTGGCGGACATGAGCGCCCTTCGTCGCGGCCGACTGGCCGTGTTCGCCAGCCAGACCATCGCCAGCTACTGGCTGCCGCGCCGACTGGTGGCGTTCCACAAGGCGCACCCGGCGATCGAATTGGACGTCGCCATCGGCAATACGCGAGAGGCGGCCGAGGCGGTGCTGGGCGGTGCGGCCGAGCTCGGTCTGGTAGAGGGCGCTGTCGACGAACCGGCGCTGTCGTCGGCGGTGGTGGGTTCCGATCGGCTGGCCGTGCTGGTGGCGCCGGATCATCCCTGGGCGACGCGGCGGCGGCGCCTCGCGGCGGAGGACCTGGCGACCACGCCGTGGGTGCTGCGCGAACCAGGCTCGGGCACCCGCTCTACGCTGGAGGCGGCAGTGCGGTCTGCGGGCCTCGATCCGGCCTCGCTGCCGGTGGCGATGACCCTGCCGTCGAACGAGGCCGTGCTGGCTGCGGCCGAGGCGGGCGCCGGCGCCACGGCGCTCTCTGAGAGCGTGGCCTACGCCTCCGTGGCGGCGGGACGCCTGGCGACGGCGCCGTTCGACCTGCCCGAACGGCCCTTTCGCCTGCTTCGGCACAAGGAACGCTACCGCAGCCGCGCGGGCGACGCCTTCGCCGCCTTGATGCGCTAGAGGCCCAGGCGAGGAAAGACGAACCGCTCCATCACCAGGGCGGCGGCGAAGTAGAAGGCGCCGGTCGCCGCAAGCGTCATCGGAATGTCGGGCTGGCGGCCGATGGTCAGATAGATTCCATACAGCACCACGAACAGAACGGTGGTGGCCAAGCTGCGGATCAGGATGCGGGCGATCGGGGACTTCACGGCCATTTCACCACCGGGGGCATGGAACTGAGGATCGAATCGACGTTGCCGCCGGTCTTGAGGCCGAACATGGTGCCACGGTCGTAGAGCAGGTTGAACTCCACATAGCGCCCGCGCCGGATCAACTGCTCCTCGCGCTCCTCGGGCGTCCACTGCTCGCCCATTCGCGCCGCCACGATGCGAGGATAGACGTCGAGGAAGGCAAGGCCGACATCGCGGGTGAAGGCGAAGTCCCGCGCATGGTCGCCGCTGTCGTGGTGGTCATAGAAGATGCCGCCCGTGCCACGCGGCTCGTTGCGATGGGGCAGGAAGAAGTAGTCGTCGCACCAGGCCTTGTATTGCGCATGCCAGTCGGGGTCGTAGGCGTCGCAGGCGGCCTTCATGGCGGCGTGGAAGTCCAGAGTGTCCGGATGATCCCTGCGGCGGTCGGCGTCCAGCACCGGGGTCAGGTCAGCGCCCCCGCCGAACCAGCTCTGGGTCGTGGCGATGAAACGCGTGTTCATGTGCACCGCCGGCACCCGCGGACTGACGGGATGGCAGATCAGGCTGACGCCTGTGGCGAAGAAGCGGGGATCGTCCGCCGCGCCGGGCACGGTCTTGGCGTAATCGGCAGGAAAGGCGCCGTGAACGGTCGAGACGTGGACGCCGACCTTCTCGAACAGCCGGCCGTGCATCATGCCCATGACCCCGCCGCCGCCCTCGGCCCGCTCCCATGCGGTGCGGACGAACCGGCCCGGCTCGCCGGGAAACAGCTCGGGAGGGGCTGCGTCCTCCAGCGCCTCGAGGGCGGCGTGGATGCGGTCGCGCAACTGTTCAAACCAGGCGCGCGCCTCGACCTTCCTGAGGTCGAGCGGATCGGCGGGGGCGGTGTCGCTCATGGCGCGCTTGAACCACGTCGCGCGCGCGCCGTCATCTGGGCAGGTTGTCTGAGCGCTTCGCCACACGTCTTCCAGACAAGGATCACGCCATCTGTGGGGTCACGCCGAGTGCGCGGGCGATGTCACGCTCGAGGTCGTCGGCGTCATGCCGGGGCGTGGTCTCTATGTAGGCGATCCCAGCGCGCTGCAGCGCGGCTCTTTTGACGGCATCACGAGCGTGAGCGGTTCCCTGATAGTGCCCTTCGCCCTGATACTCGATCGCCGCCAGCGGAAGGCCGCTGTTCGATATCAGAAGGATGTCGACTCGCTTGCTGTTGACAGCGCGATAGGCGGCTTCGTCTGGAGAACTCAGGATTTCGCCCAAGCTGACCTGCGCCATGACCCGTCCCTTGACGTCGAGGCGTTTCAGCGCGCGTTCCGCTGCGTAGAAGACCGCAGCCTCCCCGCGCGACATGATGCGTCGAGGCGCGAAGGTGGCTGTCATTACGATGTCGAGCTGGGCCGAAGCGACAGTAGGCTTCACGACGCGCAAAGCGGGGGCACGATGTTCGGCGCGCCGCCTGTTCCGCCGTTTCCACGTGCGCGGCGCGCGCCACCTGCGGAACACCTCCCATGCCCCCATGATAACCGCGAAGGCGATGAGCGCGATGGAGGCGGTCGTGGTGTCCGGCATCTGTTCCTCGACAATCCTGAGCGGTGTTGATGCCTGTTCGTGATTGTTTTCGTTCTAACGATTAGGGTGAATCGGCGTCGCCAGGCGGGCCCGCATAAAGAGAGGCTTGTCTGGACGTCTTCGTCTGACATGGTGACGCCTGTTCCAAGAGGAGATGCGTCATGTCCCGACATTTTCTGGCCGGGGTCGCCATCGCTGTGATCACAGCCGCCGCCGCGCAGGCCCAGCCGGCGGACGAGGCCCGCGTGCTGGAGATATTGAAGACCACGCCGCTGATCGACGGGCACAACGACCTGCCGTGGGCGCTGCGACAGTCCTATGGCAACGATGTCTATGCGGTGGACCTGACGCGGGATCTTTCGGCTTCGACGAAGCTGCACACTGACATCGCGCGGCTGCGGGCGGGGGGCGTGGGCGGCCAGTTCTGGTCGGTCTATGTGCCGGCCAGTCTGACGCCGCTGGAAGCGGTCGAAGAGACGTTCGAGCAGATCGACACGGCCAAGCGGATCATCGCCGCCCATCCCGAGACCTTCGGTCTGGCGACGACGGCGGACGAGGTGGATGCGGTCTTCGATTCGGGGCGGATCGCCAGCCTGATCGGCATGGAGGGCGGCTATTCGATCGATGACTCGCTGGCGCTGCTGCGCGAGTTCTATCGCGCCGGCGCCCGCTACATGACGCTGACCCACTCGAAGACCACGACCTGGGCCGACAGCGCCACAGACGCGCCGAAGTGGGGCGGGTTGAACGCTTTTGGTGAAGACGTCGTCCGGGAGATGAACCGCCTGGGCATGATGGTGGACCTGAGCCACGTCTCGGAGGAAACCATGCTGGACGCCATGCGCGTGTCAGAGGCCCCGGTGATCTTCTCGCACTCTTCGGCGCGGGCGGTGACGGGCCATCCCCGCAACGTGCCCGACAATGTGCTGCGGATGATGCCGCAGGACGGCGGGATCGTGATGATCAACCTGGCTCCGGGCTTTGTGTCCGAGACGGTGCGCGCCTGGAACGCGGGCAGGGCGGCCGAGGACGCGCGATTGAAGTCGCTCAATCCCGGCGATCCTGCGGCGGTGGAAGCCGGGCTGAAGGCCTGGGACGACGCCCATCCCACGCCGCAGGCGACGCTGGCGGACGTCGTCGCCCACATCCAGCACGTGCGCGATGTGGCGGGCGTCGATCATGTGGGCCTGGGCGCGGACTTCGACGGCATCGGAAGTCTGCCCGAGGGCATGGGCGGGGTCGACGCCTATCCGCGCATCCTGGCGGCGCTGATGCAGGCGGGTTGGACCGAAGCGGACATCCGCAAGATCTCGGGCGAGAACCTGCTCCGCGTCATGCGGGCGGTCGAGGCCACGGCGGCGGCCAAGGCGGACGAGCGTCCCTCCATGGCGCGACTGGAGCCGCAGCCCGCGTCCTGATCCCGCCTCAGCGCGGTGGGCGTCACGGCGTTGCAATGAGGTCCCGATAGGAGCATCTGCGTGCGACCTTTCGGGAGTGGCGTGATGAAATTTGCACCGGCGTTGCTATCGGCGGTCCTGGCGGCGGGAGCGGCTCTTCCTGGCAGGGCGGATGCACAGGATCGGACGGCGCCGCCCCGGCTGGTCGTCACCATCGTGGTCGACCAGTTCAGCGCCAATCTGTTTGACCAGTACCGCAGCCGCTACACGGGCGGGCTTAAGCGACTGGCCGACCAGGGACTGGTGTCGATCAACGGCTATCAGACGCATGGGGTGACCGAGACCTGTCCCGGCCACTCGACCGTGCTGACCGGCATGCACCCGGCCGAAACCGGCATTCCCGCGAACGACTGGATCGACCCCCGGACCGGCAAGGAAGTCTATTGCCTCGCGGCGCCGCAGAACCACCTAGCCCACGGCCGAGACGACACAGACAACGGGCCGGTCGGCCCCGACCAGATCAAGGCGACCAGCCTGGGCGACTGGCTGCTGGCCGCCAGTCCCCAAAGCAAGGTCTTCGCCGTATCGGGCAAGGACCGGGGGGCGATCAACCTGGCGGGTCATCAGGGGCAGGCGTTCTGGTTCACCGACGGCTTCGGCCTGACCACCTATGTCGAGCCCGGTCAGACGGCCGAGGCGCGGCTGGCGCCGGTGGCGGCGTTCAACACCGCCTTCAGGGCCGAGATGGCGGGCGGGCCCGTGACTTGGGACCATCGGCATGAAGAATGCCGGGCGATGGCCGGCGACTGGATCATCCGTGGCGAGACCTTCCATTCGGCGCTGCCGCCGGCCGATCCGGAGTTCGACGAATCGCCGCTGCTGGACGAGCACACGCTGAAGGCGGCGACGTATCTTCTCGACAGTCAGCGTCTGGGGCAGGGCGAGGCGGTGGACATGCTGGGCGTCAGCCTGTCGGGCACCGACCGCATCGGGCACGGCTTCGGCACCCAAGGGCCCGAGATGTGCGAACAGCAGCATCGGCTGGACGAGGCTTTGGGCGACTTCCTGGACCGGGTGGCGCAGACGCCGGGCGGCGCGCTGGTCGTGCTGACGGCCGACCACGGCGGGTCCGACTTCGTCGAGCGGCTGGCCGCACGCGGCTATCCCCATGCCCGGCGCGCCGACATGGCCGGCTTCGCCGCGGTCAGCGCCGAGCTTCAGCAGCGCTTCGGCCTGGACGCGGCGCCATTGCAGCAGGGGGGCAGCGGCGTCGTCGTGGCCGATGGCCAGGGACGCGCGCTGGCCGAGCCGCTGCGGACCCAGGTCGCGGAGGCCGCGGTGGAAGCGCTGCGACGACTGCCGGACGTGGCTTTCGCCGAAACGCGCGAGCGGCTGCTGGCCCAGCCGATTCCGGATTCGCGCAATCCGGAGATGCTGACCCTGACCGAGCGGATGCGGCTGTCGGTCGTGGACGCCCGGTCGCCGGACATCATTCTGGCCTTCCAGCCGAACGTGGTCGCCGGCGGACGTGTCGGCGGCGCGATCTCCGGCCATGGAACGCCGTGGGAGTACGATCGGCGTGTGCCGATCATCTTCTGGTGGCCCGGCTCCGCCGGCCAGGAGCGGTTTCTGCCCATCCGCACCATCGACATCGCCCCGACCCTGGCTCACGTCATCGGCGTGGACGCGCCCACGGTGCAAGGGCGGTGCATCGACCTGAACGGCTTCGATGTGGACGCGTGCGACGCCGCGCCGGCCGCGGTGGGGCGATAAACTCCTGTTTCGAGGATCGTAAACTCGTGTTTCCCGGCGGGGTGCGGGCCTTACGTCCGGTAAGTTTCGTTGGCAGAAGGATCGCAAGCTGATCCAGCGGCCGCGAGAGCCGCCATACCCCAGGAGCCCCCATGAACAGAGCCCGCCGCGCGCGCATCGTCGCGACCCTTGGGCCCGCAAGCCGCGCGCCCGGGACGGTCAAGGCCCTGGCCCAGGCCGGCGTGGACGTGTTCCGCCTGAACTTCAGCCACGGCTCGCACGAGGATCATGCGGCGGCGCTGAAAGCGGTGCGCGGGGCGGAGATGGCGTTGCAAAGGCCGCTGGGCGTGCTGGCCGACCTGCAAGGGCCCAAGCTGCGGCTGGGGCGGTTCAAGGATGTCGAAATCACGGTCAAGCCGGGCCATGTCATGCGCTTTGACCTGGATCCGACGCCCGGCGACGAGACGCGGGTGCAGATGCCGCACCCGGAAATCTTCAAGGCTCTGCGCGAGGGGATGCTGCTGCTGCTGGACGACGGCCGGGTGCGGCTGCGCGTCGGCAAGCGGACCGACGAATGGGCTGATGTGACGGTCGAGAGCGGCTCGAAACTGTCGGACCGCAAGGGCGTGGCGGTGCCCGAGGCGGTCATCCCGGTTTCGGCCCTGACGCCGAAGGATCGTGAGGACCTGGCCTTCGCCCTGCGCATGGGGGTGGACTGGGTGGCGCTTAGCTTCGTGCAGAAGCCCGAGGACATGGCTGAGCTGAAGCGGATCGTGAACGGTCAGGCGGCGTGTCTGGCCAAGATCGAGAAGCCCGCCGCCCTGGCCGACCTGGAGGCCATTCTGGACTATTGCGACGGCGTCATGGTCGCGCGCGGCGACCTGGGCGTCGAGATGGACCCGGAGGAAGTTCCGGTCGCACAGAAGCAGATCGTGCGCGCGGCCCGCAATCGCGGCGTGCCGGTGATCGTCGCGACCCAGATGCTGGAATCGATGACCAGCGCTCCGGCCCCGACCCGAGCCGAGGCGACCGACGTCGCCAATGCGGTGTACGAGGGCGCCGACGCCCTGATGTTGTCGGCCGAGACGGCTTCCGGCGATTATCCGATGGAGGCCGTCGGCATCATGAGCCGCATCATCGAGCGGGTGGAGCGCGACCCGATGTGGCCCAGCCTGATGGGTGCCGAGCACGCAGGCATGGATGAACATGACGTCGACGCCCTGGTCGGCGCCGCACGCAAGGCGGCGGATGCGCCCTCGACGGCCTGTCTGGTGGTGTTCACGACGCTGGGCGGCACGGCGCGTCGGATGGCGCGCGAGCGGCCGCTGAAGCCGATCCTGGTGCTGACGCCCAACGCCTCGACTGCGCGGCGCCTTGCTCTGGTGTGGGGTCTGGAGCCCCGGCTTGGCGACCAGCCGGCTTCGCTGGAGGACGTGACCGACGACGCCGTGAACAGCGCCGTGAAATACGGACTGGCCGAGGCGGGGCAGCGCATCCTGATCCTGGCGGGCACGCCGTTCGGGGCGCCGGGCGCGGCCAATCTGTTGCGTCTGGCCCATGCGCCGGCGGCCAAGCCCAAGAGCCGGCGAAAGAGCTGAGGCCGTCGCCGGCGACGCCTCTCCCCCTGTCGATCGTAGACGGTTAGGGTGCGGCCGATGAGTCGGCGGCGCACATGATCAAATACATCGGGTCCAAGCGCGCCCTGCTGGGTCATGTGACCGCCGCTGTGGCGGGGCTGCTGCCTAACGGCGGCCGGGTGTGCGACCTGTTTTCCGGCACCGCGCGGGTCGGCCATGCGTTGAAGAAGCAGGGCTTCCAGGTCTGGTCGAACGACCACAACGCCTACGCCCATGCCCTGGCGACCGCCTATGTCCAGGCCGACCGGGAGCGGTGGATCGCCCAGGCCGAAGTGGTGCTGGCCGAACTGCGCGGCGTGAAGCCGGAGGCCGGGTGGTTCACTGGGGCCTTTTGCGAGGACGCGCGCTATTTCCATCCCGACAACGGCGCGCGGATCGACGCCATGCGCGACCGGATCGAGGCGATGGCGCTGGAGCCCGAGTTGAAAGCAGTGGTCCTGGTCAGCCTGATGGAGGCGGCGGATCGGGTCGATTCCACCGCCGGGGTGCAGATGGCCTATATGAAGCGCTGGGCGCCCCGGGCGCTGAAGCCGCTGGAACTGCGATTGCCCGATCTGGTCCCGTCCGTTGGCGCGCCGTGCCGGGCGACGCAGGGCGATGCGGTCGAAATGGCGGGCGATATCGAGGCGGAGCTGATCTATCTGGACCCGCCCTACAACCAGCATTCGTACCTCGCCAACTACCATGTCTGGGAGAGCCTGGTGCTTTGGGATCGGCCCGAGACCTACGGCATCGCCAACAAGCGGGTGGACGTGAAGACCCGCAAGAGCGCCTTCAACAGTCGCCCCGGCATCGGCCCGGCCCTGCAGTCGGTCGTCGAGCGCGTGAGGGCGCCGAACCTCATCGTCAGCTTCAACGACGAGGGCTATCTGAGCCGCGAGGAGCTGACGGCCATGCTGTCGGCGCGCGGGCATGTTCAAGTGGTCGAGATCGCTCACCCGCGCTACGTCGGGGCGCGCATCGGGATACACAATCCAAAGGGCGAAAAGGTGGGGCAGGTGGGCCGACTGCGCAATGTCGAGCACCTGTTCGTGGTTACTGATCGGCCGGTGGAGCTTCCGGTCGCCGCGTAAGCGCCGAAAAAACAACGCAAGCGAGGCCGGGAACGCGAATCGGCGGCGTGCCGTTGTTCGCACATGCAACCGCCCATTCATCCGTCCGGAACTCCTGATCGCGCCGACGACTTTTGCACCCGTCCGGCGGCGGAGCCCAAGTCATGGGCGCCGAGGGTGGCCGAGGCGGACTGGTCGTGGGACGCGCCGCGCCCGGATGCGCGCCAGACCTTCACACACAACGTCGCTCGCTACAGCCGACCGGTCGAGGTGGAGGCGCAGGTCGAAGAGGTCGCCGAGCCCGAGCTGAGCGCCCCGCCGCGGTGGATGCTGGCCATCGCCGGGGCTGCGGTCGCGGCGCTCATGGGCGCCTTGCTCGGCGGCTTCATGCACGTCTGAGGCGTCACGCTTCTTCTAGAAGTGCCTTGATCGGCGACCAGCCGCGACGATGAGCGGGGCAGGGACCAAGCGCACGTAGGGCCGACTGATGCGCCGGGGCGTTGTAGCCCTTGTGGCTGGCGAAGCCGTAGCCGGGATACTGGGCGTCCAGTTCGATCATCAGCCGATCGCGCGCGGTCTTGGCCAGGATCGAGGCGGCTGCGATCGACAAGGACAGGCCGTCGCCGCCGACGACCGTCTGAACGTCGCACGGCAGCTTGAATCGATAGTTGCCGTCGACCAGGGCGGCGACCGGCGTCACCGCCAATTGCTCTATGGCGCGGCACATGGCCAGGCCTGTGGCGTGCAGGATGTTCAGTTCGTGGATCTCCTCGACCGAGGCGAAGCCGACGCCCCAGGCGACGGCGCGGGCCTTGATCTCCACCTCCAGCGCCTCGCGGCGTGCAGCGGTCAGGGCCTTGGAGTCGTCGACGCCCTCGGGCAGGTCGTCGGGGTTCAAGATGACCGCGGCCGCGGAGACCGGCCCGGCCCACGGCCCCCGTCCAGCTTCGTCAACGCCGCAGACAGGGCCGTTGACCTGCTGGATCAGCACGGTCTCCAGCGTCAGCGTCGGAAAGGCCCGGGTCTTGGCCGAAGGTTTGGCGGGAGCTTTAGCCATGGCCCGCCATCGCACGAACCTGGGCGTGACGGAAGCAGGTCGTCTGGTGGTCGTTGACCATGCCGACCGCCTGCATGAAGGCGTAGACGATCACGGGACCACAGAAGTTGAAGCCGCGCGCCTTCAGCGCCTTCGCCATGGCGGCCGACTCTGCCGTCTGCGTCGGGGCCTGGCGAAAATCGCGCCATTCGGTCTGGATCGGCTGACCGCCCACGAAGGACCACAGCCATTCGGAGAAGTCCTCGCCGTCCTCGCGCATCGCCAGCCAGATGCGGGCGCCGTTGATCGCGGCGTTGATCTTGGCGCGCGAGCGGATGATGCGGGCGTCGGCCAACAGGCGCTGGATGTCCTCTTCGCCGTAGCGGGCGACGATCTCGGGGTCGAAGCCGTCGAAGGCGTCGCGCATGCCCTCGCGCTTCCTGAGAATGGTGATCCAGGCGAGGCCGGCCTGAAAGCCGTCGAGGACCAGCTTCTCCCACAGGGCGCGGGGATCGCGCTCGGGCACGCCCCACTCCTGGTCATGATAAGCGACATAGAGGGGGTCGGTCCCGCACCAGCCGCAACGGCCCTGGGACTGGGAATCGGTCATGCGGCGATGTTGCCATTGTGTTCCGGAAAGCGGAAGGGCTCAGGCGTCGGGCATCCACTCCGGGCGGCGAACATGGACGGGGCGGCCGTCGACGGTCAGGCCGCCGTCCAGGCGGTCGAGGCGAAGCAAGGCCATGACAATGCCGTCGCGGCCGGTCAGCACCTCGCCGGCGCGGAGGTCGCCCTTCAGCACCTCGGCGCCGAAGGCCGGCGGCGGGCCGTCGAAGGTCAGGGGCATCATCCGGTTCTTGATCGTGCCGCGCCGCTTCATGCGCGAGGTCGTCTCCTGGCCGACGAAGCAGCCCTTGGCGAAGTCGATGCCGTTGAGGAGGTCGAAGTCGGCCTCGATCGGGTAGGTCTTGTCCTGCGGCGCATCGCCGGTCGGATCGGGAACGCCCACCGACAGGCGATGCGCATCGTAGTCGGCCTCGGTCGCGTCGGCGGTCCCCGGCCCGTAGCGGCGTCCGCCGAGCAGCGGCGTGCGCGGATCCGGCAGGAAGCCGTCAGGCGCGTCGGGCCAGGCGGCGAAGACGGGACGATCGTCGGCCCCGATCTCCACGGCGGCGCGAAGCCTGTACATCGACAGGTGCTGCAGCAGGGCTTCGCGCCGGTCGGCAGCCACGTCCAGCAGGACGCCGTCGTCCTGGCCGAGGATGAACAGGTCGAACAGCAGGCGACCGGGCGGGGAGAGCAGGGCGCCGAAGCGCAACTGGCCCGGCGCGAGCCCTTCGACGTCCTGCGTCAGCAGATTGTGCAGGAAGGGCCGTGCGTCTTGCCCCGTCACGGAGATCAGGGCGCGGCTGGAGAGGCGGGCGACGGGCATAAGGCCAAGATAGGGGGGCGAAGATGTCTCCAGAAGGCGCCGCGGACGAAAATGCGCGTGAATGGGATGGCTGGGCGTCAGAACGTCGTGTCGGCGTCGGCGTGGGCGGCGGCGTCGGGAGTGCGCTGGATGATATCCCCGTGCTCGCCGATCCTGCCGGCCTGGAAGCGGAAGATGTCCATCCCGGCCAGTCGCAGAAGTCCCGCGCCGTATGGATGTTGATTTAACGGTCATGGGGTCAGGGCCCGAACATGCAGATCCGACCGGGCGGGCTCTACAAAACCTCTAAAAAATCTCGGCGAAATCCTATCATGGACGCGGGCGGCGCCAGGTCGGCTGTCTCCAATGTCTCGCCAATCGCGGCCGAGGGGTGTCGGAGTATCGGTCTTGAGAGTCCCGGTCTTCAGACAACGGCGTAGCGGGCGATGACGCCGTCCGGCTGGAAGTCGTGCTCGGCCAGCTTGTCCAGCGAGCGCAGGATGCGGGCCAGGAAGTCAGCGGGGTCGCCAGCCTCCACGGCCGGGCGCAGCCAGTCGGTGACGACGGCGCGGGCGGGATAGGTTCCGACCGGCCCCGGAACGCTGAGCGCGACTTCGATCCCCTCGGCGATCCAGCCGGCGATCGTGACGAAGAAATCCTCGGAAGCCAGGAATTCGCCGGGACGGACGACGTAGAGGGTGATGACGCCGTCCTCGACGCCGTCGGGGCGAACGAGCACGCCGCTGCGGTCGGGTCGCCAGTCGTCGGAAAGCTCTACCGCACGCCACAGGCAGAACCAGATGCGGCAGGTCTGGGGCCGGATCTCGTGCACCGAGCAGCCGGCGCCGTCGACGCAATAGGCGCACAGTTGGCCCGTGGGCTTGGCCAGTTCAGGCAGGTCCAGCGGGATGACGCGACAGCATTCGACGCAGCCGCCGCAAGTCCGTTCGGGAAGGAGCGGAAGGCTCAAGCCCGGTCCAGCTCGCGTTCGAGCGCGGCGATGCGGCGGTCCATGTCGGCGGCCATGGCCTGCAGCCGGGCCTTCTCCGACGCCATGTCGACGGCCGTCCCGTCATCATAGGTCAGGGTCGCGCCCTTCTCGATCAGGTCCAGCCGATAGAGGGCCGTGACCCGCTGAGCCCGGAAGCGTTCCAGGGCGGCGGTCGCTGCGGGATCGGGCGCATTTTTCATCGCGTCGCTGTATCGCATCTTCAGGACGGTGGAAAACCCCACGTGGCCGCTGAACTCCGGCCAGAATCCGTTTAGTCATGCAACGGATGATCGGGCGCTTTCCCATCCTTTACATAGCCGAGGCCGACGCCGAGCAGGCCGTGCTGTCGTCCGGCGTGCTGAGCCACCTGGTCGACAGCCTGCCGCAGGCGCGGTTCACCGTGGTCGGATCGGCCGCATCGGCCCCTCTGTTCGCCGATACGCCGCGCCTGGACGAACTGCTGGTGCTGGAGCGCGAGGGACATTTCGAGTGGCTGGCCCTGTGGAACCAGGTGCGGGCGACTAAATGGGGGCTGGTGGTCGACATGCGCGGCTCGGCCCTGTCGGGCAAGCTGCGGCGACAGAAGCGGGCGGTGCGCGGCAAGGACCAACCCGGGCTGCACGCGGTCGAGGCGGCGGCGCGGGTGCTGAAGCTGGAGCCGGACGAGACGCCGGCGCCGCGGCTGTATGTTTCCGACGAGACGATGCGCCAGGTCGAGGCGATGATCCCGGCGAGCGGCGGCGACGGGCCCATACTGGCGGTCGGGCCCGGCGTCGAATGGATGGGCAAGCGCTGGCCGGCCGAACGCTACGCCAAGGTGGCGACCAAGCTGCTGGCCGAGGACGGGCCGCTGGCCGGCGGTCGCCTGATGATCGTCGGCGAGGAGATCGATCGCGAGGCGGCGCACACCATCCGCTACGCCGTGCCAAGGGCGCGGGTGATCGAGCTGCAGGGTCGATTGACGCGGCTGCAGACGGCGGCGGCGCTGTCGAAGGCTGTGCTGTACGTCGGGGCGGACTCGATCTGGACGCAGCTGGCGGTGGCGGCGGGGACGCCGGTGATCGCCGTGTTCGGCCCGTCGGACGAGACGGTGCGCGGCCCCTGGAAGGGCGTGGCCGTGCGCGGGCCGCGCAGCTTCGAGGAGTTCCGAAAGCTGGACCCGAACCTGAACCAGGCGATCCAGCACATGATGGATCTGCCGTGGGAGCGGGTGCTGAAGGCGGCGCAGAAGGTGTTGAGGGAGCGGGGCTGAACCCGCTCGCCCGAACGGGGCCGGAGAGCGTTTAGCGGCTTTCATGATCGGCGCGGCATCCGCTAGAACCGGGGCGACCAGCCGCAGGAGCCCGCCCCATGACCCAGACCTATGACCTGATCGTGCGCGGCGGCGAGGTGGCCAACCATGCGGGACGCGGCATGGCGGATGTCGGCGTGATCGACGGCAAGATCGCCTTCATCGGCGACCTGAGCCAGGCCTCGGCCGGAGAAACGTTCGACGCGGCGGGCCTGACGGTTCTGCCGGGCGTCATCGACACCCAGGTCCACTTCCGCGAACCCGGCCTGGAGTGGAAGGAAGATCTGGAGACCGGCAGCCGCGCGGCGGCGCTGGGCGGGGTCGTCGCCGTGTTCGAAATGCCGAACACCAATCCCAACACCACCGATCCCGATACCATGGCCGACAAGCTGGCGCGGGCGAAGGACCGGATGTGGACCGACCACGCCTTCTATGTCGGCGGCACGCACGAGAATGCGGACTATCTGGGCGAGCTGGAGCGGCTGCCCGGCTGCTGCGGGGTCAAGGTGTTCATGGGCGCCTCGACCGGCGACCTGCTGATCGCCGACGACGACGGGGTTCGGAAGGTGCTGTCGAACGTGCGCCGCCGGGCCACCTTCCATTCCGAGGACGAGTACCGGCTGGCGGACCGGCGCGGCCTGGCCCGCACCGGCGACTGGACCAGCCACCCGGAAGTGCGCGACGCCGAAAGCGCCATCATGTCCACGCGGCGGCTGGTCGGCCTGGCGAAGGAGACGGGCGCGCGCATCCATGTGCTGCACGTCACGACCCGGGACGAGATGGAGTTCCTGCGTTTCCACAAGGACGTCGCCACCGTCGAGATCACGCCCCAGCACCTGACGCTGGTCGCGCCGGAAGCCTATCAGCGGCTGGGTTCCTATGCCCAGATGAACCCCCCGATCCGCTCGCAGGAGCATGTCGATGCGCTGTGGCTGTGGGGGATGCAGCAGGGCGTGGCCGACGTCCTGGGCTCGGACCACGCGCCGCACACCAAGGAGGAGAAGGCCAAGCCATATCCGGCGTCTCCGTCGGGCATGCCGGGGGTGCAGACGCTGGTGCCGCTGATGCTGACCCATGTGGCGAACGGCCGGCTGAGCCTGGAGCGGTTCATCGACCTGACCTCGGGCGGGGCGCAGCGGGTGTTCGGCACGGCCAACAAGGGACGGATGGCCGTCAGCTATGACGCCGACCTGACCATTGTCGATCTGAAGGCGAAGAAGACGATCACGCACGACCAGCAGGCGACGCGCTGCGGCTGGACCCCGTTCGACGGCGTCGAGGCGACCGGCTGGCCGATGGCGACCATCGTGCGCGGGCGGGTGGTGATGCAGGACGGCGAACTGATCGGATCGGCGCACGGGCGGCCGGTGCGGTTCATGGAGACGCTGTGAGGGAAAAGCTCGGCCTGATCGGCTTCGGCGCCTTCGGCCGGCTGACGGCGCGGCATCTGTCGGCCTGGTTCGACATCGTGGCCCACGATCCGGCGGCCACGGACGGGGAGGGGGTGGCGACGCTGGCCGACCTGGCGACCGCCGCCGCCTGTCCGACGGTCGTGCTGGCCGTGCCGGTCGAGGCGCTGGAGGCGACGCTGAGCGCCATCCGGCCGCATCTGGCGCGGGGCGCCCTGGTGATCGACGTGGGCTCGGTGAAGGTGAAGCCGGCCAAGGCGATGGACGCCCTGCTGCCGCCCGGCGTGCGGATCGTCGGAACCCACCCGCTGCTCGGCCCGCAGAGCGGCAAGGACGGCATCGCGGGCCTGCGCATCGCCGTGTGCGAAGTACGAGGCGGAAAGGACGCGCGCCGCGTCGCCGCCTTCTGCCGCCGGGCGCTGGGGCTGAAGGTCTTTTCAGTCAGTCCCGAGGATCACGACCGCGAGGCCGCCGTGGTCCAGGGCCTGACCCACCTGATCGCCCGCGTCCTGATGGCCATGGAGCCGCTGCCGACGCGCATGACCACCGCCAGCTTCGACCGGTTGATGCAGGCCGTCGACATGGTCCGCCACGACAGCCCCGCCGTCTTCCGCGCCATCGAACGCGACAACCCGTTTGCGGCGGAGGTGCGGGCGCGGTTCTTCGCCCTGGCGGATGCGGCGCGGAACGAAAGCGATCACTGAGCGGGGCTATGCGCTTGGATGAAGCCTGCGACGTCGGAGACGACGCCGGCCGCTAGCGGCTGGTCGGGATCGGCGTAGGCGGCGAGATTGGCGGCGCGGTTTGACGGGGCGACCTTAAGCACATGGTTGACGCCGTCCCAGAGTTTCAGCGTGGCCTCGGGGTCGGCCGCGGCCAGGGCCTGGGCGTCCACGACGCCGATCTGGAGGTCGGTGGTCCCCTGGCCGATGAAGACCGGGCCGTCGTAGGCGGCGAGCAGGGCGGCGGGGTCCAGCGGCAGCCACGAGATCAGATAGGGCTGGACCGAGGGACGGAACAGGGCCGCGAGCGCCGGCGGCGCGTCGGCGACGGCGCGGCCGGCCTCGAGCTCGGTCAGGGCGGCGAAGGCCTGGGTCTTCATCGGTTCGGGCAGGGCCGTCAGCTGTTCGCGCAGCACCACGCCCGCCGGCCGGCCGGCGCCGGACAGCAGGACCAGGCCGCAGATCTCGTCGTCGTCGCCACGGACGGCCTGAAGCGCCACCAGGGCCCCTTCGCTGTGGCCGATCAGCCAGGCGCAGGGACGGCCGGTCAGGCGGGCGGCCTCGGCGGCCCAGGCGCGGGCGTCGGCGGCGTAGTCGTCGAACCGCAGCTTGGACTCGTCGAACCCGGCCGCGGCGCTCTTGCCTATGCCTCGCTTGTCGATGCGGACAGTCGCGACGCCCTGGTCCGCCAGGCCTTCGGCCAGCAGGCGATAGGTGGAGGCGCGGATGGCGGGGACCTGGTTGCCGTCGCGGTCGGTCGGACCCGAGCCCGGCAGGATCACGGCGACGGCCGAGGCCGGCGTCTCGGGCGTCAGCAGGGTTCCATGAAGCGGCGCCGGCTGAGCGGGCAGGGCGATCTCGGTCGAGACCGGGCCGGCGAGGAGGCTGGCGGCGAGAAGGGCGATGGGCAGCATCAGATGGCGGTCTCCGCAGGAGTGGCGACGTCATGAGGCCGTTGGCCGGAGGCGAAAAGCAAGGTCTCACGACCGCAAAATGTCGCAACCTTGGCCTTCGCCATTGCAAGCCGGTCGCAACAGGGCGTAAGGAGCGCCACCTCCTCCCTACGTTGAGAATGCGTTGCAATCCATGATCCGTTCGTCCCGTCTCGCCTGCGCCGTCAGTGTCTTGGCCCTGGCCGCGGCCACGCCCGCCCTGGCGCAGCAGGGTCAGCCGAGCGTGGTGGAACTGGGGGAGATCGTGGTGACCGGCGGGTCGCAGGTGGGCTTGCCCGGCGCCTACGCCGGCGGGCAGGTGGCGCGAGGCGGGCGTGTCGGCCTGTTCGGCGCCCTGGATGTGATGGACACGCCGTTCAACGTGACCAGCTATACCGAGACGCTGATCCGCGACCAGCAGGCCCGCAGCGTCGGCGACGTGCTGCAGAACGATCCGGCCGTGCGGGTGACCGAGGGGTTCGGCAACTTCCAGGAAGTCTATCTGATCCGGGGCTTCCCGGTTTACTCGGACGACATGACCTACAACGGCCTGTACGGGGTGCTGCCGCGCCAGTATGTGGCGCCGGAACTGCTTGAGCGGGTCGAGGTCTTCCACGGCGCGACGGCCTTCCTGAACGGCGCGGCGCCGGGCGGCAGCGGGGTGGGCGGCGCCTTCAACCTGGTGCCCAAGCGAGCGACGGGCGCGGACCTGAACCGGCTGACGGCCGGATGGGAAGGCGCAGACGAGATCTACGCCGCCGCCGATCTGGCGCGGCGCTTCGGGGCCGACGACGCCTGGGGCGCGCGCCTGAACCTGGTCAGCCGGGCCGGCGAGGGCGCGGTCGAGGATCAGCACAGCGAACTGCGCGTGCTGGGTCTGGGCGTGGATCGTCGCGGCGAGCGGGCCCGCTTCTCGGCCGATCTGGGCTGGCAGGACCACCGTATCGACGCGCCGCGTCCGCAGGTGACGCCGAACGGCGCGGTTCCCGAGGCGCCCTCGGCCGACGCCAACTTCGCCCAGCCCTGGACCTATACCGACGACGAACAGCTGTTCGGCGCCGCGCGCGGCGAGTTCGACCTGACCGACCGCGTCACCGCCTGGGCGGCCGTGGGAGGGCGTCGGGGCGAGGAGGACAACGTCCTGGCCAATCCGAACGCGGCGGACGATGGAACGCTGAGCGCCTATCGCTTCGACAATGTGCGCGAGGACACGGTGTGGGCGGGCGACGTCGGCCTGCGCGCGGACGTGACGACGGGACCGGTCGGGCACCGACTGGTCGCCTCGGCGTCGCAAGTGCGGTCCAAGTCCAAGAACGCCTACGCCTTTTCGAACTTCGCCGGTTTCGCCAGCGATCTGTACGAGCCGATCGACGTGACGGCGCCGACGCCCGACTTCTTCGTCGGCGGCGACCTGTCCGATCCGCTGGTGACGGAGCGTGTGAACAACCGTTCGATCGCCTTTGCGGACATGATGTCCTTGCTGGGCGGTCGCCTGCTGGCCACGGCCGGCGTGCGCTATCAGGAGATCGAAACCCGGTCGTTCGACTACAACACCGGCGCGGAGATCTCGGCCTATGACGGCGACGCCTGGACGCCCGCGTTTGCGGTGGTGTTCAAGCCCAGCGAACGCCTGTCGCTTTACGCCAACTACGCCGAGGCGCTGCAGCCGGGGGCGACAGCCCCGGCCCAGGTCGGCGGCGAGCCGGTCGGCAACGCCGGTGAAGTCCTGGCGCCGTTCCAGTCCGAGCAATACGAGGTCGGCGTGAAGTATGACGCGGGGGCGTTCGGCGGCACGCTGAGCGTCTTCCAGGCGAACCGCCCGCAGGCCTATTTCGACGGTCAGAACTACACCGCCGACGGCGAGCAGCAGAACACCGGCGTCGAGCTGGGGGTCTATGGCGAGCCGGTCGCGGGCGTGCGCCTGATCGGCGGCGCGACCTGGCTGGACGCCGAGATCACCCGTTCGCTGGACGCCGCGCTGGTCGGCCTGCGCCCCACCGGCTCGCCCGAGATCCAGGCCAATCTGAACGTCGAATGGGACGTGCCCATGCTGGCGGGTCTGACGCTGGAGGGGCGGGTCGTCCATACGGGCGAACAGCCGGTCAGCACGGACAACACGGTCGAGGTGGACGCCTGGACCCGCTTCGACGCGGGCGTGCGCTATGCCTTCGAGGCGGGCGGCAAGCCGCTGACGGTTCGCGCGCGGATCGAGAACATCGCCGATGAGGACCAGTGGGTCGCCGTGGGCGGCTACGCCCCGACCTCCGGCTATCTGACGCTGGGGGCGCCGCGCACCTTCCGCCTGTCGGTTTCGGCGGAGTTCTGATCAGAATGAAGACGCGGACCATCCGCGCCTGGTCCTGGGTCCACAAATGGTCGAGCCTGGTCTCGACCGTGTTCCTGTTGGAGCTGTGCGTCACGGGCCTGCCGCTGGTGTTCATGCACGAGATCGACGAGGTGCTGCTGCACCAGGCGTGGGAGCCGGCCCACGCCGATGGCCGAAGGCTGGATCTGGATCAGGTGCTGGAGGTCGCGCTGTCGCGCCATCCGGGCGACGTGGCGGCCTTCATGAGCTTCGACGAGGACCGGCCGGTGGTGAACGTCACCAGCGTCGACCCGAACGGCCCGGCGGGGAAATACAACTTCCAGCCCATCGATCAGACCAGCGGGGAGCCTGCGCCGCCGGTCGCCGGGCATCCGGTGATGGAGTTCCTGCTCCAGCTGCACACCGACATGTTCCTGGGGCTGCCGGGCATGCTGTTCCTCGGGGCGATGGGCCTGCTGCTGGTCGTGGCCGTGGTGTCGGGGGTGGTCCTCTATGCGCCCTTCATGAAGCGACTGCCGTTCGGAACGGTGCGGGTGAAGAAGGCGGCGCGGACGCGGTGGCTGGACTATCACAACCTGCTGGGCGTGGTGACCGTGGCCTGGGTGCTGGTCGTGGGCGTGACGGGGGTGGTCAACACCCTGGCGACGCCGATCCTGGCCTATTGGAAGAACACGGCGCTGAAGGAGCTGACCGTCGCCTATGACGCCCCCGCGCCGGCCGGCGAGCGGGCGTCGCTGGATGCGGCGGTGGAGCGGGCCAAGCTGGCCCTGCCGGGCATGAAGTTGCAGTTCGTGGCGTTTCCGGGGACGGACTATTCGACCGATCACCACTACGCCGTCTTCTTCCACGGCGACACGCCGCTGACGACGCATCTGACCACGCCGGCCCTGATCGATGCACGGACAGGAGCGCTGGCGGCCGTGGCGCCGACGCCCTGGTATGTAAAGGCGCTGTCGCTGTCCCAGCCGCTGCACTTCGGCGACTACGGCGGGCTGGCGCTGAAGATCCTGTGGGCGTTGCTGGACATTGCAACCATCATCATCCTGGGGTCGGGCGTCTATCTGTGGCTGGCCAAGCGGAAGGCGCCATGACCCGCCGAAGCCACAGGGCCCTGAGCCTGGGCGCCATCTTCGCCGTGCCCGTGGTTCTGTTCGTGCTGAGCCTGGTCGGGCTGGTCGCCGCCCTGCTGGGAGACGGCGCCTGGGACGGGATCGGATCGACCTTGCTGGCGACGACCGTCGCAGCCGTCGCCTGGGCGCGCCTGTTCAGATCGAGAAGCTGACGCCGCAGCCGCAGCTGGAGGCGGCGTTGGGGTTTCTGACCACGAACTGGGCGCCCGCGAGTTCATCGACGTAGGCGATCTCGGAGTTCTTCAGGAAGGGGACCGAGACGGGGTCGATCAGGGCGGCCTGGCCGTCGGTCTGGATGCGCAGGTCGTCGTCCTGGGCCGTCTCGACCAGTTCGAACCGGTACTGGAAGCCCGAGCAGCCGCCGCCGTCCACCGCGACGCGCAGCATTAGCGCCTTGCCCTCGACCGCGCCAAGTTTCGCCAGGCGTTTGGCGGCGCTGGCCGCCAGGACGATGCCTTCCGGCGCGCGAGGGGCCACCGAGAAGGCGGCTGTGGACGGTTCTGTGGATTGGACGATGCTCACAGCTGTCTATATGAGGCGCGGACGGGCGTTCGCAAAGGCCCCGTTTTCAAGATTTCAGGCGCTTCAAAGTTGATGACGTGAGCCAGACGCCGAGAGCCCCCTTCGCCGAAAAGCCCGACCTGACGCTGGGCCGCCGGTTCTTCGAGCCGCCCAGCCGCACGCGCACGCCCTTCGCCCGGGATCGCGACCGCATCATCCATGCGACCGCCTTTCGCCGGCTGAAGGAGAAGACCCAGGTGTTCGTGGCGCACGAGGGCGACCACTATCGCACCCGCCTGACCCATTCGCTGGAGGTGGCGCAGATCGCGCGTTCGCTGGCCCACGCTCTGCGGCTGGACGACGACCTGGCCGAGACCATCGCCCTGGCTCACGATCTGGGCCACCCGCCCTTCGCTCATGCCGGCGAGGACGAGTTGGTGGTGCAGATGGCCGACTATGGCGGCTTCGACCACAATGTGCAGAGCTTCAGGGTCATCACGGAGCTGGAGAAGCGCTATCCGCAGTTCGACGGGCTGAACCTGAGCTGGGAGACGGTCGAGGGCGTCATCAAGCACAACGGCCCGGTCGCGCACCGGATGGACGAGCCGGCCTGGTCGGTGGTGCGGCCGTACGACAAGGCCGGGGAGGCCGGGTGGGACCTGCGGCTGGGCACCTTCGCCTCGCTGGAGGCCCAGTGCGCGGCGATCGCCGACGACATCGCCTACAACAATCATGACGTGGACGACGGCGTGCAGGCCGGGCTGTTCACCCTGCAGGACCTGGCGGAGGTGCCGCTGATCGGTCCCACGCTGGCCGAGGCGCGCCGCGACTGGCCGGGGATCGACGACCGGATGCTGCGGATCGAGGCCGTGCGGCGGATGATCGGCGTGATGGTCGAGGACGTGCTGGCCGAGACGGCGCGTCGGATCGAGGAGGACCGGATCGCCTCGACCGAGGACGTGCGGACGGCGAAGCGTACGCTGGTCGACTTCTCGCGGCCGATGCACGCGGACCTGGCGGTGCTGCGCCAATTCCTGTTCGAGCGGATGTATCGCCACTATCGCGTCAACCGGACCCGCAGCCAGGCGCGGCGGGTGCTGTCGCAACTGTTCGAACTGTTCATGGCCGAGCCGGAGGTCATGCCGCCCGAGTGGGGCGTGCCCGCCATGACGGAGGACCGGACGCAGAGGGCGCGGGCGGTGTGCGACTACATCGCCGGCATGACCGACCGCTACGCCATCGAGGTGCACCAGAAGCTGTTCAGCCTGGACCTGGCCCTCGATCTGTGATTCGAAAGCGGCGGGCGACGGGGTAGGATGGCCGACCGGCGCAGCGATTCGCGTCGACTGGAGACGGCGGAGCGCACCATGTCCTTCGATGACGACAACAGACCGGGCCGGGGCGCCTATACGCCGCCGACCGACGACGATCTGCCCTTCCGCCGCAACAGCTTCGATCCCCGCACGGGCGGGCGCGGCGTGGGCGGCGGCGGGCGGACGCCGCCGGTGACGCTGATCATCAGCGCGGTGGTGCTGCTGGTGCTTATCGTGGCGGTGATCTTCTTCTATCGCTCGGGCCTGCGGGCCTCGACCGACGCGCCGCCGGCGGTGGGACAGCCGGTCGGCGAGATGAAGTCCGCCGCGCCCATAGACGCCCAGCCGGTGGATCCCGCCGAGGGCGTGCGCGTCTATCGCGACGAGGCGGCCGAAACCACCGACGCGCCCATCACCTTCACCCCGCCGCCGGAGACGCCCCAGCCGCGCCCGGCAGCGCCCGCCGCCCCCGCGCCGACCGGCCA
>NZ_JAYRPA010000039.1:0-32584 GCF_041911375.1 Brevundimonas sp.
CGGGCGGGCCGGGCGGCGGCGGCCAGGTCATGCGCATGGGCGGCCCTCCCGGCGGCGGCATGCGCGGCGGCCGCGGCGCGAACATGCAGCCCGGCCAGGGCATGTTCAACCTGTCGCTGACCCACACCTGGCGGGTCCAGGACGAGGTGGTCATCCGCGACGGACTGGCGCCGCTGGACCTGCTGGACGGCGACTCCATCAGCGGGTCGGGCGGCCAGTCGCGCCATGAGGTGCAGCTGCAGGCCGGCGCCTTCAGGAACGGCTACGGCGCCTTCCTGAACGCCAACTGGAAGGCGGGCACGACGGTCGAGGGCGACGCCCTGGGCTCGCCGGACCTGGAGTTCTCGGACCGCACGACGGTGAACCTGTTCGCCTTCGCCGACCTGTCGCAGCGCAAGTCGCTGGTCGCGCGCTTCCCGATCCTGAACGGCACGCGCGTCGGCGTCGGGGTGCAGAACCTGTTCGACGACCGGGTGACCGCCACCTCCAGCGACGGCGCCCAGCCGGTCAACTATCAGGCCGACTATCTGGACCCGCAGGGCCGCGTGTTCCGCATCAACCTGCGGAAGATCCTGTTCTGATCGGTCGCGGCCCTCAGCCGTTCTCGAACGACCGCCACCAGTCGACGAAGCGGGGCAGGCCCTCGGTCAGCGCGACCCTGGGCCTGTAGCCGGTCAGGGCGTTCAGCTTGGAGACGTCCGCATAGGTGGCGGTGACGTCGCCGGGCTGCATCGGGCGCATGATCTTGTTCGCCTGAACGCCCAGCGCGGCCTCCAGGGTGGCGATCATCTCCATCAGGCCGACCGGCTGGCTGTCGCCGATGTTGTAGACCTCGTGCGCGCCCCGTGCAGGCGGGTGGTCCAGCACGCCCAGCACCCCGTCGACAATATCGTCGATATAGGTGAAGTCGCGCGCCATGCGGCCCTCGCCATAGACCTCGATCGGCTCGCCGCGCACGATCCTGCGCGTGAAGCTGTAGTAGGCCATGTCCGGCCGGCCCCACGGGCCATAGACGGTGAAGAAGCGCAGGCCCGACTGCGGAAAGCCGTAAAGGCGCGCATAGCTCTGGCTCAGCAGCTCGCACGACCGTTTTGTGGCGGCGTAGAGCGAGACGGGGCTGACGGTCGGATCATCCTCGCGGAACCCCTGCCCCTCCAGCGGCCGGTCGCCATAGACCGAACTGGAGGACGCATAGACCAGATGTTCGACGCCGGCGTGGCGGCACGCCTCCAGGATCGACAGATGCCCGGCCAGGTTCGACCGTTCATAGGCGAAGGGGTTCTCCAGCGAGTAGCGCACCCCCGCCTGGGCGGCCAGGTGCACCACCCGGTCGGCGCCGCTGTCGGCGACCAGGGCGCGCATCGCCTCGTGCTCGGCGATGTCGGCCCGGACCATGCGAAAGCCCGCGCGTCCCTCCAGCCGGGCGGCGCGCGCTTCCTTCAGGCGGGGGTCGTAATAGGCGTTGAAGACGTCGACGCCGACGACCGTCTCCCCGCGATCCAGCAGCCGCTCGGCGACGTGCATGCCGATGAAGCCGGCCGCCCCCGTGACGATGACCGGCCCCGCCATCTCAGCCCCGCCCGATGTCGGAATAGCGGAAGCCGCGCCGCGCCATGTCCTCGGGACGATAGATGTTCCTCAGGTCGACCAGCACGGGCTGGTTCATCAGCAGCTTGACCCGGTCCAGGTCCAGCGCCCGGAACTGGTCCCATTCGGTGACGATGACCACCGCGTCGGCGCCCTGGACGGCGTCATAGGCGCTGTCCTTCATCTCCACGCCGTCCAGCAGCTTGGCCGCCTCGTGCATGCCTTCGGGATCGAAGGCCTGGACCCGCGCACCCGCCGCGATCAGGGCCGGCGCGATGTCCAGCGAGGGGGCGTCGCGCATGTCGTCGGTGTTCGGCTTGAAGGTCAGCCCCAGGAGGGCGACGGTCTTGCCCTGAACGCTGGTTCCCAGCGTCTTCTCCACCCGCCCGGCCATGGCCTGCTTGCGGGCGTCGTTGACCTCGACCGTCGTCTCGATCAGCCGCGTCGGCGCGCCGTACTGCTGGGCCGTGCGCACCAGGGCGATGGTGTCCTTGGGGAAGCAGGAGCCGCCGTAGCCGGGGCCCGCGTGCAGGAACTTGGCGCCGATCCGCTTGTCCAGGCCGATGCCGCGCGCGACCTGCTGCACGTCGGCGCCGACCGCCTCGCACAGGTCCGCCATCTCGTTGATGAAGGTGATCTTCATCGCCAGGAAGGCGTTGGCGGCGTATTTGATCAGTTCCGAGGTGCGGCGGCTGGTGAACAGCAGCGGGCTCTCGTTCAGGTTCAGCGGGCGATACAGTTCGCTCATCACCGCGCGGGCGCGCTCGGCCGTCTCGCCCTCGTTGACGCCGACCACCACGCGGTCGGGCCGCTTGAAGTCGCCGATGGCGGCGCCCTCGCGCAGGAACTCGGGATTGGAGACCACGGCGAAGTCGGCCTCGGGATTGACCCGGCGAATGATGGCCTCGACCTCGTCGCCCGTGCCGACCGGGACGGTCGACTTGGTGACGATGACGGTGAAGCCCTGGATCAGGCCGGCGATCTCCTCGGCCGCCGCATGGACGTAAGACAGGTCCGCATGACCGTCGCCGCGCCGGCTGGGCGTGCCCACGGCGATGAAGACGGCGTCGGCGGTGCGGATCGCCTCGGCGCCGTCCTGGGTGAAGGACAGGCGGCCGTCGCGCACGTTCGTCTCGACCAGGTCGTCCAGGCCGGGTTCGAAGATCGGAATCTCGCCCCGGTTCAGCCGCTCGATCTTGGACGGATCCTTGTCGATGCAGACCACCGTGTGGCCGAAGTCGGCGAAACAGGCTCCGGACACCAGGCCGACATAGCCGGACCCGATCATGGCGACGCGCATACAGATGCTCCCGTGGCGAACGCCCCGCTATAGGACAGGCGCCCGCGCCGGGGCCATAGGCTTTCGCTCAGTCCGCGGTCGGTCGGAAATCCGTATCGAAATGGCAGCCGCCCTCGTAGCGCGGCGCGGCCGCCTGGCAGAGGGCGGCGATGCTGTCGGGCGTCGGCTTCTCGCCTGTGTCCAGCCAGCGCATCATCGCCTGGAACAGGCCGACGTACTCCGGCGGCGACAACCGGCTGTGCTCGGCCTCGTCGGTGAAGGTCTGAACCAGCAGGTCCGATCGGCCGGCGGCGGCCACGGTATCGCGATAGAGCGCCTCGTTGGACACGAAGGCGGTCGGGTCGGCCTTGCCGTGGATGGTCAGGGTCGGCGCCGCGATCAGCCCGCTGAGGTCGGCGTCATAGGCCAGGCGCGCCACCCCCATGGGGTCGGCCGTGAACCGCTGCACCCCGGCGTTCAGCGCCGCGTCGTCGTGCGAGCCCTGATAGACGGTGCGGCTGTTGTCGAACGGATTGAGGCCGTCCAGCCGCTTCTGCACCATGTCCTGGAACAGGAAGGTGGCCCAGGCCAGGTGGGCGACCAGATGCTCTTCGTCCACGCCCGTCACCGCCAGTATGTCGGCCAGGTTGCGCTTCTGCTCGGCGGTGCGGCGGTCCTCGGGCAGGCCGACGCCGGTGCAGGCCTGAACCCGCTCGGCCAGTTCGGCGCGCTTCAGATCGCTGTCCAGCGGCAGACCCTGCCAGACCGGGTACTGGGTCTCGTCCGGCGCGGGATGGTTGTTGCAGTAGAACTGATAGACCGCGCGCAGATCGGCGCGGAAGCGATAGGTCCGCGTCGCCCCGCCGATCACGCCGCTGGTCAGGACCACGCCGTCCCACACCACCTGCCCCTCGGCGTCGCGGGCGTAGAGCTCGGCCGTCTTGGCGGCGACGTTTCCGCCCCACGACTGACCGTGCAGCAGAGTGCGGCGCGGCCGGCCGAAGGCGTCCCAGAAAATCTGGCGCAGGTCGTCGGTGTCCTCGGCCGCCATCCGCACGCCATAGCCGCCGCGACGGTAGGTCGACCCCGCCCAGGCGAAGCCTTCCTTCACCGTCATCGAGAACCGCTCCAGGTCCTCCAGCGGATCGTTCGCCTCGGGCGTGGCCGTGCGCGGGCCGCCGTGGGCGTGGACCACCAGAGTTCCGTTCCAGTCCTTCGGCACGGCGATCCAGTAGAAGCCCCCCTTCGCCGCCCGCCCCGACCAGCACCGCGTCTCTTGCGGCAGGAAGTCGGGACAGGCGGCCGGGTCCGGGGAGGGATCGGACGGGGCGGCGACGGGCTGCGTCGTTTGGGCGGCGGCGGCGAAGGGCGCGCCGATCAGCGTCAGGGCGGCGGCGGCCGCCAGCATCGGGATCGAGCGCATCCTTCGCCTCCTTGGATCAGAACGTCTTGGAGACGTTGACGTACCAGTAGCGGCCATAGGGACGGTACAGCGATCCCAGATAGCCTTCCGACGTCAGCGGCGGCTGTTCGTCGGTGATGTTGCGCGCGCCGATCCGGATCGTCGTGCCCGAGGCGAAGCCGTAGCCGTCCTCGAACTCATACTGGCCGTACAGATTGCCGGTCAGCTGGCTGTCGACCGTCCAGGCGTCGCCCTCGGTGCTGAGGAAGCCCGTCTCGGTCACCGAGCTGATGTACTGGGTGAAGGCGCCGACCTGCCACGGACCCTGCGACCAGGTCAGCGAGCCCGACACCCGCCATTCCGGCCGGCCGTTGCGCGCCAGCAGGGTTTCCGAGATCGGCAGCGGCGTATTCTCGTTGATCAGACCCTGTTCGCGCGCCTCGAACAGCGACTCGACCAGCGGGCCGGGCGAGCGGTTGAATTCCATCAGATGCGCGGCGTTCAGGCTGGCGCGGAAGTCGCCCCAGGGCGTGTCGCGCAGACGCCACTGCACGCCGATGTCCAGGCCTTCCACGGTCTGAGGCAGCAGGTTGATGAACTGATCCTCGATCGAGGTGATCTGACCGACAGGCGTGATGCCGCTGCCTTCGAAGAACGCGATGTCGTCGGCCGTCACCGCAGCGCGGTTGACGTTCTCGTTGGTCGTGCCCTGCAGGATGTTCAGATAGTCGAGCACCACGTTCGACTGGGCGCCCAGCAGGCCGACGATCTTCTCCTGCTCGATCTTCCAGCGGTCGATGGTGAAGGTGAAGCTGCCGAACTGCTCGGGGATGAACCAGGGCTGGAACACCAGGCCGATGGACTGGTTGGTGCTTTCTTCCGGCTCCAGGTCCGGGTTGCCCGACACCAGCAGCGAGGCGCTGGCGGGCTGGGAGCATTCGTTGAAGTTCGCGATCCGGCCCAGACGCAGGTCCGCCTCGCAGCGGATGTAGTCGTTGTTGGTCGACAGGCGGGCGTACTGGGCCGCGTTGGTCTGCTCCAGGTTGGGCGCGCGGAACCCTTGCGAATAGGACCCGCGAACGCGAACGCCGTCGACGATGTCCCAGGCCATGGCGATCTTCGGCTTGGCGACGTCGCCGAAGTCCGAATAGTGCTCGTACCGGCCGGCGATCTGGAAATCGAGGCTGCGGACCAGCGGCACGTTCATCTCGGGCGAGACCACCGGCACGGCGAACTCGACATAGGCCGAATAGACCTCACGCTCGCCGTAGGTGTCCGGGTTCGAGCTGACGGCGGCGATGTTCGAGATGCTGGTTGCGCCGCTGATGGCGTCGACGAAGACGTTGGTGCCGTCCAGGTCCTCGTCGCGGTCGTCGCGCTGGGTCTCCTTGCGGGCCTCCACGCCCATGGCGATCCCGACCGGCCCGCCCGGCAGGGTGAACAGGTCCGGACGGCTGACCTTGAAGTCCCACAGCGCCAGGGTCGTCTTGGACACGCGCGTCAGGTCGGTGGTGATGGCGTCGATGGCCGCCTGCGAGCTGGGCGTGCAGTCGCCGGCGCTGGTGTCGTCGACACAGCCGCCGCTGAAGGGATTGTAGGCGTCCGGCGTGGACAGGGCCAGGTTGGCCTGAAGCGCGGTCAGATTGACGGCGTTCGAGCTGTCGGTGGCCTCGGCCTCCGAATACAGGATCGCGCTTTCCCAGTCGAAGCCGCGCCACTCGCCGCGCAGACCGCCCAGGATACGGGACTGCCAGTTTTCAACGTCCACCACCTGTTCGCCCAGGTCGTTGAAACGGTAGCGGACCAGCTTCACGTCCGTGCCGCCGGCGGGGACATTGGTCAGGCCCGACAGGCGGTTGGGATTGGGCGTGCCGTCGGCGAAGGTGACCGGGCCGAAGGGGTTCCAGTAGTTGCTGGCCGGAATCCAGAGCTGGTTCAGCAGGATGGTCGGCGGCTGAATGTTCTGGGTGTTGGCGGTGTAGTAGCCCAGCTCGCCGAAGGCGGTGACGCCGTTGTCCAGGTCGTAGTGACCGGAGACGAACAGGTTCAGGCGCTCGACATCGGGCGACACGGTCGTGCCGGGCGCGGTGTCATAGCGCAGCTCGCGGCCGGCGCCGCTGTAGCTGATGTTGCCGCTGGCCAGGCAGACATCGCCGCCGATCGGCGCCGTGCAGCCGAAGTCGGAGGGCTGGTTGTGGAAGGCGCCGGCGGTCGACGTCAGGTTCGTCGTTCCCCGGCGGACCCGGAACGGCGTCTGGAAGTTGGCCCATGAGGTGTACGAGGAGCGGGCGTCCGTGTCGGTCGAGGTCTCGTAGCCCGCGATATCGGCGAACAGGGCGCGACGATCGTCCGAGGCGGTGTAGTCCATGTCCTCGGCGCGCTGGGCCGTGCGGTCGCTATAGTCCAGGAAGCCCGAGATGTTGCCGCGTTCGAAGTCCTTGCCCGCGAACAGGCCCAGGGTGAACTCGCGCCTGTGGGTGCCCTCGGCCCCGCCGTACTGGGCCTTCATCTCCAGGCCGTCGAAGTCTTCCTGAAGCACGGTGTTGACCACGCCGGCCACCGCATCGGCGCCGTAGATGGCCGCCGCGCCGTCCAGCAGCACTTCCAGCCGCTCAAGGCCGGACACCGGAATGGCGTTGGAGTTGTAGCTGAGGACCGGCACGGTGCCGGTGTCGGACGTGCCCTGGCTGGTCGGGTGCTGGACGATGCGGCGCCCGTTCAGCAGGACCAGGGTGTTGCCGACGCCCAGCGAGCGCAGGTTGACCGAATTGACGTCGCCGCGGGCCGCGTTCGACGTCTGCGGGTTGTTGGCGCTGGAGAAGAGCACGTCGCCCATCTGGGGAATGGAGCGCAGCAGATCGTCGCCGCTGACCGCGCCGGTGGCGACGATCTCTTCCTGCGTCACGACCGTCACCGGCAGGGCGGCCGTGGTCGAAGCGCCGCGGATCTGCGAGCCGACGACCACGATATCCTCGACCTGGGCGGGCTGGCCCTCCGGCGCGGCGCTCGCAGCCTCCTGGGCCAGGGCCGCGCCGGCCGACATCAGCAGAACGGCCGAGGCCGCGCCCGCCATCAGGGTGAATTTCGTCTGCATCTCGTGTCTCCTCCTCCCGGGCCGCCGTTGTCGTCGACGGTCCCGCCTTCCAAAATTCGTCCGCGCGGCTCAGTCGTCCGCGAGGACCAGGTCGTCGCCCGGCCCGGCGGCCGGATCGGGTGTGGCCGCGATGGGCGCGGGTTCGCCGTTCAGCGCGGCGTTCAGGGCGTCGCGGTCCAGCGCGCCTTCCCAGCGCGCCACAACCACGGTGGCCACGGCGTTGCCGATGAAGTTGGTCAGGGCCCGGCACTCGCTCATGAAGCGGTCGATGCCCAGGATCAGGGCCATGCCGGCGACCGGCACGTCCGGCACCACCGACAGGGTGGCGGCCAGGGTGATGAAGCCCGCGCCGGTGATGCCCGCCGCGCCCTTGGACGACAGCATGGCCACCAGTAGAAGCGTGATCTGCTGCCAGATGGTCAGCTCGATGTTCAGCGCCTGGGCGATGAACAGCGCCGCCATGGTCATGTAGATGTTGGTGCCGTCCAGGTTGAACGAATAGCCGGTGGGCACGACCAGACCGACCACCGACTTGGCGGCGCCGGCGCGCTCCATCTTGGCGATCAGGCTGGGCAGGGCGGCCTCGGAGCTGGAGGTGCCCAGCACCAGCAGCAGTTCTTCCTTCAGGTAGCGGATCAGCTTCAGGATGTTGAAGCCGTTGGCGATGGCGACCAAGCCCAGGATGCCGACCACGAAGATGATCGATGTCAGGTAGAAGGTGGCGATCAGGGCGGCCAGATTGGCGATCGAGGCGATGCCGTAGGCCCCGATGGTGAAGGCGAAGGCCCCGAAGGCGCCGATCGGCGCGGCCTTCATGACGATGGCCACCAGCTTGAAGACGGCGATGCTCAGGGTCTCGAACAGGTCCAGCACCGGCTGGGCGCGCTCGCCGATCAGGGCCAGCGACACGCCGAACAGGATCGACACGAACAGGACCTGCAGGATGTTGCCGGTCGAGAAGGCGCTGACCAGGGTGTCGGGAATGACGCCCATCAGGAAACCGACGATGGTGCTCTCGTGCGCGGCGGCGGCGTACTGCTCGACGGCGCCGGCGTTCAGCGTGGCGGGGTCGATGTTCAGCCCGTCGCCGGGCCGCACGATGTTGGCGATGATCAGGCCCACGATCAGGGCCAGGGTCGAGAAGGTCAGGAAGTAGGCGAAGGCCTTGGCCGCCACCCGCCCCACGCTGCTCAGGTCGCGCATCCCGGCGATGCCGGTCACGATGGTCAGGAAGATCACCGGGGCGATGACCATCTTCACCAGCTTGATGAAGCCGTCGCCCAGCGGTTTCAGGCTCTCGCCGAAGACCGGCCAGAAGTGGCCGATGATCGCGCCCAGCGCGATGGCGATCAGCACCTGGAAATACAGGTGGCGATAGAACGGCCGGCGGACGGCCGGCGCGGTCTCGGAAGGGACTGGGATCACGAAAGGCTCCTGATGTGCGGGACGGTTTCCCGCAGTCTCCTCGACGGGCGCGATCTTCGCCACGCTCCATGTCGTCACTATCGAGGAAGCGTCGCGCGGACCCAAACGACTCTCGAATATCCATCAACACACTGACAGCGTTACGTTAATTCGACAGACGCCCCACACGGGACGGGAATTTGTGCGATCAGCCGCCTATGGGTCTGGCGCCGTAGTGCGATTTTCCGCACAATCCATCCATGCCCCACGCCGCCGCCGCATCGCTTCCGACTCGCGCCTCGAGACGCCCGGGATGGGCGTTGTTCGCGGGCCTGTGGATCGTCGTCGCCGGCCTGGCCGCCCTGGGCGCGGGCGAGGCGGCGCGGCGGGACGCCGAGAGCGAGCTGGCCCGGCAGGCCGAGGCGGCGGCGGCGCTGCACGCGGCGGTGCTGCGCAGCGAGCTGGAGAAGCACCGCTCCCTGCCGCTGGCCCTGGCCGGCGATCCCGACATCGCCCGCCTGCTGGCCGCGCCCGAGCCGGCGCAGGTCGACCGGGTCAATCACAAGCTGGAGGATCTGGCGCGCCAGACGCGGGCCGCCGCCATCTATCTGATCGACGCCGGAGGGCGGACGCGCGCCGCCAGCAACTGGCGCCTGCCGACCAGTTTCGTCGGCGCGGACTATGGCTTTCGGCCCTATTTCATCAACGCCCTGCAGAAAGGCCGCGCGGAGTTCTTCGCCCTGGGCACGGTGTCGGGGCGGCCCGGCCTTTATCTGGCGCGCCGGGTGGACCGCGCCGACGGGACGCCGCTGGGCGTGGTCGTGGTCAAGGTGGAGTTCGACGCGCTGGAGGCCGAATGGCGCGCCTCGGGCGAACCGGCCTATGTCGTCGATCCGGGCGGCGTGGTGCTGATCACCAGCGTGCCGGACTGGCGGTTCCGCACCACCGAGCCGCTGGACGAGCGCCGCCGGCGCCTGACCCTGACGGACCAGACCCTGCGGCCCGAGGCGTTGCGGCCCCTGCCCTTCGTCACCCCCGCCGGGGACCGGCCGCGCCTGGTCACAGCCGCCGCGGACGGCGCCGACCAGCGATGGATGCACGCCGAGGTCGGCACGGAGACGCCGGGCTGGACCCTGCACCTGCTGTCCCCCACGCGCGGCGCCATCGACGTCGCCGCAGCCACGGCGCGGGCGCTGGCGGCGCTGGTCGTGACCCTGCTGGCGGGCGTGGCGGCGGTTCTGCTGCGGCGTCGTCAGCAGCATCTGGCCCGCGCCCGCGCCGAGGAAGAGGCCCGCCTGGAGCTGGAGCGGCGCATCGACGAACGCACCCGCGAACTGCGCGAGGCCAACACCGCCCTGAACCGCCAGATCGAGGAGCGCCGCCGCGCCGAGACCGCGCGCGAACTGCTGCGCGACGAGCTGGTGCAGGCCAGCAAGCTGGCGGCGCTGGGTCAGATCGTGGCCAGCGTGGCGCACGAGATCAACCAGCCGGTCGCCGCCATCCAGACCCAGGCCGAGACCGCCGGCGTCCTGCTGGATCGCGACGATCCCGACAAGGCGCGCGGCGCCCTGGCGCGGATCGGCGACCTGACCCAGCGCATCGGCGCCATCACCCAGGAGCTGCGGATCTTCTCCAAGAAGACCGACCCCAAGATCGGCGCGGTCCGGCTGGAGGACGCCATCCACGGCGCCCTGCTGCTGACGCGGGGCCGGCTGGACGAGGGCGGCGTCGAACTGGTGCGCGAGGGCGACGCGGATGTGGCGGTGCGCGCCGACCGCTTCCGGCTGGAACAGGTCATCGTCAACCTGGTCAAGAACGCCGCCGAGGCGCTTGAAGGCCGCGACCGCCCGCGTCTGCTGCTGAAGGTGACGCGCGATGGCGACCGGGTGCGCCTGATCGTGTCCGACAACGGCCCAGGCGTGCCGCCCGAGGTGCGCGCCCAGCTGTTCACCCCCTTCGTCACCACGCGCGCCAACGGCCTGGGCCTGGGCCTGGTGATCTGCCGCGACATCGTCGCCGGCTTCGGCGGCGAACTGGATCTGATCGACAGCGAAGACGGCGCGACCTTCGTGGCCGCCCTGAGGACCGCGTGATGGAGTTCACCCGACCGACCGCCGTCGCCCTGGTCGAGGACGACGCCGACTTCCGCCAGGCGCTGGCCGAACGGCTGATGCTGGAGGGCTACGACGTGCGCGCCTTCGCCGCCGCCGAGCCCGCGCTGAAGGCGATCGACGCGGACTATCCCGGCGTGCTGGTCACCGACCTGCGGATGCCCGGCCTGGACGGCCGCCAGCTGCTCAGTCGGCTGCAGGCGCTGGACCCGGCCCTGCCCGTCATCATGATCACCGGCCACGGCGACATCGCCGACGCGGTCGCGGCCATGCACGACGGCGCCTATGACTTCGTGGCCAAGCCCTTTCCGTTCGAGCGGCTGCAGGACAGCCTGAACCGGGCGCTGGAGAAGCGCGGCCTGGTGCTGGAGAACCGGCGGCTGGCGGCCATCGCCGCCGAGGGCGGGCAGGAGCTGCCGCTGGCGGGATCCTCGCGCGCCATCACCACGCTTCGCGCCACCATCGCCCAGATCGCCGACGCCCGGATGGACGTGCTGATCGAGGGCGAGACCGGCACGGGCAAGGAGGCCGTGGCCCGCGCCCTGCACAACGGCGGGCGGCGCCGGCTGGCGCCCTTCGTCGCCGTCAACTGCGGCGCCCTGCCCGACGGCCTGATCGAGAGCGAACTGTTCGGGCATGAACTGGGCGCCTTCGCCGGCGCCCTGCGTCGCCGTGTCGGCCATGTCGAGCGGGCGCACAATGGCGCGCTGTTCCTCGACGAGGTCGAGAGCATGCCGCTGACCGTGCAAGTGAAGATGCTGCGGGTGCTGGAGGAGCGCGAGGTCCATCCGATCGGCGCCAACGAGCCCCGCGCGCTGGACCTGCGGGTTCTGGCCTCGTCCAAGGTCGACCTGGGCGAGGCGGCGCGGGCGGGCACGTTCCGCGAAGACCTCTATTATCGGCTGAACGTCGTACGTCTGCGCGTCCCGCCGCTGCGAGAACGGCGCGAGGACATTCCCCTGCTGTTCGCGCACTTCCTGCGCCGGGCCGCCGACCGCCACGGGATCGAGCCGCCGGCCATCGGCGACGGCGTGCGGCGACGGCTGCTGGAGGCGGACTGGCCCGGCAACATCCGCGAACTGGCCCACTTCGCCGAGCGGGTGGCCCTGTCGCTGGAGGAGACGGCGCGGCCCGCGGACGAGGGCCTGAGCCTGCCCGAGCGCCTGAACCGGTTCGAGGGCGAACTGCTGCGCGGCGCCCTGGAGGCCCATCGCGGCGACATCGCCGCCGTGCTGGCCGAGATGCGGGTGCCCCGAAAGACGCTGTACGACAAGCTGCAGCGCCACGGGCTCAAGCCGTCGGCGTTCAGGGCGTAGGCGCTCGAAGAGCGAACCCGGAACCCAGGAGGCGTGCCCAGCCCCTGGGTTCAGGGTTCTTCGGCGGCTACTCGTAGCCGTGCGCGGCTTCGTTGATCACCTGCGACGGCATGTTGGAGAAGTCGACGGCCACGGGGTTGGCGATCTTGGCCTGATAGGTCCGCAGCACGTGCGTCATGCGGCGGCGCACCTCGCGTTCGGCCTCGGTGCCGGCGTCCAGCGACAGGGGCGCCAGGCAGAAGTCGATGATGGCTTCGGTTCGGGTCAGCGGTTCCATGAAGGGTCCTTTCCTTAAGCCGCGTGGGTGAACTGGGCGGTCTCGGTCGAGTCCTTCAGCGCGGTCGTGGACGACGTGCCGTTGGAGATGACCGTGGCGACCTGGTCGAAATAGCCTGTGCCGACCTCGCGCTGGTGGCGGGTGGCGGTGTAGCCGCGCGCCTCATTGGCGAACTCGCGCTGCTGCAGCTCCGAATAGGCCGCCATGCCGTTGTCGCGATAACCGTCGGCCAGCTCGAACATCGAGTTGTTCAGGGCGTGGAAGCCGGCCAGGGTCACGAACTGGAACTTGTAGCCCATGGCCCCCAGCTCTCGCTGGAACTTGGCGATGGTGGCGTCGTCCAGCTTGGCCTTCCAGTTGAAGGAGGGCGAGCAGTTGTAGGCCATCAGCTTGCCCGGATACTGCTTCTGCACGGCCTCGGCGAACTTCTTCGCATCGTCCAGATCGGGGTGGCTGGTCTCCCACCACAGCAGGTCGGCGATCTTGGCGTAGGACAGGCCGCGCGCGATGCAGTGGTCCAAGCCGGTCCCTTCCTTCAGGCGGAAGAAGCCCTCCGTCGTGCGGTTGTCGCGATCGATGAAGGGCTGGTCCCGCTCATCGATGTCCGAGGTGATCAGCTGGGCTGACTCGGCGTCGGTCCGCGCGACCGTGATGGTCGGCGTGCCGCAGACGTCGGCGGCCAGACGCGCGGCGACCAGGTTGCGCTCATGCGCCTGGGTCGGGATCAGGACCTTGCCGCCCAGGTGGCCGCACTTCTTCTCGCTGGCCAGCTGGTCCTCGAAGTGGACGCCCGCGGCGCCCGCCTCGATGAAGGCCTTCATGATCTCGAAGCTGTTCAGCGGCCCGCCGAAGCCGGCTTCGGCGTCGGCGACGATGGGGGCGAACCAGTCGCGTTTGGCGCCGCCCTCGGCGTGCTCGATCTGGTCGGCGCGCTGCAGGGTGCGGTTGATGCGGCGGCACAGTTCCGGCGCCGCGTTGGCCGGATACAGCGACTGGTCCGGGTACATGGCGCCGGCCGTATTGGCGTCGGCCGCGACCTGCCAGCCGGACAGATAGATGGCCTTCAGGCCCGCGCGCACCATCTGCATGGCCTGGTTGCCGGTGACGGCGCCCAGCGCATTGATGAAGGGCTCGTCGTGCAGCAGCTGCCACAGGCGGTTCGCGCCGCGCTCCGCCAGCGAATAGGTGATCGGAACCGAGCCGCGCAGGCGCAGGACGTCCTCAGGGGTGTAGGGCCGCTCGATGCCGTCGAAACGGCCGGCGGGGGACGGAACCAGGTCGTCGAAGGTGGTCATGGTCGATCTCGTCTCTGGAAGGGCGCGGCCGGAGCCGCCGTCTCGGAAACAAAGAACACGCCAGTGTCACGAACGATACACAACAGCTGCCGATGGCGAAGTCATGATGTCACAATATGACTTTGCTTTTGGCTAGAGCACGTGACATTCTGTGACCATGGACACGGCCACGGATCGCAAGCTCTTTCTCGGCGCGCGGCTGAAGCGGCTGCGGCGCGACCTGTCGCTGACCCAGACGGCCATGGCGGCCGACCTGGGCGTTTCCCCCAGCTATCTCAACCACATAGAACGCAATCAGCGCCCAGTCTCGGCCCAGCTCCTGCTGCGGCTGGCCGAGACCTACGACGTCGACCTGCGCACCCTGAACCAGGGCGGAGAGGCGGACGAAGCGCGACTGGCCGAGGCGCTCAGCGATCCGCTGTTCAAGGGCCTGTCCGTGCCGCGCCACGAACTGCTGCAGCTGATCGAGGAGGCGCCGGGCGCCGCCGACGCCCTGCTGCGCCTGTACCGCGCCTTCGACGACCAGCGCGCGCGGGCCCGCGCCGCCGCCGACACGGGCGAGGGCCTGCTGGAGGCCAGCCCCGCCGACTGGGTGCGCGAATACGTCCAGGCGCGCGGCAACCACTTCCCCGAGCTGGACCAGATGGGCGAGGCCCTGGCCGACGCCCTGGCCGCCGACGCCCCCGCCCACGGCGACGGCTTCGAACCGGCGGCGCGCCAGCGGCTGGCGGCGAAACACGACCTGGGCGTCCGCACCCTGCCGGCCGAGGTGATGGTCGAATGGACCCGCCGCTTCGACCTGCATCGCCGTCGCCTGCTGCTGTCCGAGACCCTGGGCCCGTCGTCGCGCGCCTTCGCCCTCGCCTATCAGCTGGCCCTGGCCGAGCACGGTCCGGCGCTGAACGCCATGGCCGAGGCGGCGAACGCGCCGGACGCCCAAAGCCGGTCCCTGCTGAAGGTCGCCCTGACCAACACCCTGGCCGCCTCCATCCTGATGCCCTACGCCGCCTTTCAGCGGGCGGCCGAGGCGACCGGCTACGACCTGGCCCGGCTTCAGGCCCGCTTCGGCGTCAGCTACGAACAGGCGGCGCACCGGCTGACGACCCTGTCGCGACCGTCGGCGCGCGGCGTGCCCTTCTTCCTGATGCGGGTGGATCAGGCGGGAAACATCTCAAAGCGCTATGCGGCCGGCGCCTTTCCCTTCTCGCGCTTCGGCGGCGCCTGCCCGCGCTGGCGGCTGCACTCGGCCTTCCGCACGCCCGGCCGAATCGTCACCCAGATCATCGAGACGCCGGACGGGAACCGCTGGTTCACCTTCGCCCGCACCGTCGAGCGCCAGGGCCACGACGGTTACGGCGAGGCGCACGACCTGGCCGTCGGCCTGGGCTGCGAACTGCGCCACGCCCACCGCCTGGCCTATGCGCGCGGCCTGGACCTGGAGCAGCCGCAGGCCACGCCCATCGGCCCGGCCTGCCGCCTGTGCCACCGCCACCCCTGCGCCGAACGCGCCGCCGCCCCCATCGACCGCCCGCTCGCGGTGGACGACTGGTCCAAGTCGGTCAGCCCCTATCCGTTCGCGGCGGCGAACTAGAGCAGCACCACCCGCCCGCCCTCCATGCGGAAGGCGACGCCCGTGCGCTGGAACAGGCGCGCGATGACGGCGGAAGGGTCGGCCGCGCCCTGGTCCAGCAGCTGCTCCACGCCAAGCCGCAGGGAGGGGTCGCGCGACACGCCGGTCAGGGCCGACAGCCATTCCTCGCGGGTCAAAACGCCGTCCGGCTGGACCAGCAGAGGCTTCAGGAAGTCGAACCAGTCGCCGCCGGTCCGGGCCTTCTGCGCGCCCTCGGCCGCCATGGCGAACACGGCGCCGCAGGCGTAATAGGCCCGGTGCTCGCCCCGCTCGGCCGCCGTCACGATCGACCGGCCCTGCGACAGGCGCACGCAATCGTCGACCTCGGTCTGCAGCTCCGCCCGCGCGTCATAGGCGGGGTTCAGGCTCTTCAGCGCCCGCACGGCCATCAGGTCGGCCCCGCCCTCGGTGATCCACATGTCGCGGGCGTATTCGTAGCGCACCGCCTGGCCCAGCCAGAAATGCGCCCCCTCGTGGCCGATGAACCAGTGGGCGCGGTCCAGCGCCTCACGGTCGGGGTTCAGCACCCCCTCGCCCTCGAAGCTCATGGAGATCATGCCCGGCAGGACGCTGCCGCCCATGCTGGACATAGAACGGGTCGGGCCGGTCCAGCTGACCATCAGGGTCGGCGCATCGCCCGGCGCCGCGCCCAGCCGCCGGGCGTAATAGCCCATGACGCGCGGCGTGAAGCCGGCCAGCTCCTCGCCCAGCCAGCGCGGCAGGCCGGGGTCCACCACGGTGGTCACGCCCTCGCCCTGGCGCGTGGCCGCATCGCCGAACAGGACATAGGTTTGGGCCTCCACGGCGGTGACCTTCGGCAGCCGCTCGCCCTTGAACAGGACCGGTCCCGCCTGGTCGCGCCAGGTCACGCGCGCAGGACCGCCCGGCACCTCGACGCCGTTCAGGTCGCGCGGCAGGGCGCGGGCGGCGGCGGCCGTGTCCAGCGGGATGACGTCGAACTGTTCGGAATAGAGGGCGACGGCACCGTCGGAGAACACCAGCGCCGGATCATAGGCCGCCTCCAGGTCGCCGGCGCGCGGCTGCATCCGGATCCGCACCCGGCGCGGCACGGGCCCGCCGTCGGTCGTGCGCAGCACGTCATAGTCGCCGACCCGCTCGATGACGACGCCGGGCGTCTGGACCGTCCACCAGTCGGGCCGCCAGGGCCGCCGGCTGTCGCGCAGCAGCGCCGAGTTGAAGAAGGCCCAGGCCGGCGCGTCCCGATCCAGCACGTAATCGACGCTCCAGTCGTCGCCGTCGCGCACCACCGAGACTTCGACCCGCGGTTCCAGCAAGGCGAGCGGCGGGGGCGGCGGGGCGACGGGCGCACAGGCCGCCGCCGACACTGCGGCGGACAGGACCAGAAGGGACGCGGCGACGGCCGGGCGACTGGGCATTCGGTTCTCCACTGACGGGACGAGATACGAGGGCTTAGAGCGGCGAGACGCCTGCGTCATCTTAAGCCTTGATCATCGTCCGGCGGCGTCCAGAGCGCGTCGGGCGGCGTCCAGTTCCCCGGCCATGACCGCCTTCAGCCGCTCGGGCGCCAGGATCACGGCCTGCTCGCCCCAGGTGAACAGGTGCCAGGCCAGTTCGCGCATGCCCGAGGCGCGGAAGCGCACGATCACCGACCCGTCCGGCTGGTCCTCGAAGCTCTGGGTCGGGTGCCAGCGCCAGCCGCGCGCCTCGGCGGCGCCCTGGGGCGAAATGCGCAGGACCACGTCCTCGATCTCGTCCTGATAGATGCCGAAGGACTGGCTGGCGAAGACGCTCAGGTCGAAATCGGGCGGCGGCGCGGCCACGCCCTCCTGCGGGGCGACATGGCTCATCCGGTCCAGGCGGAAGGTCTGGATGCGGCCCGTCTCGCGGTCCGCGGCGACCAGATAGTTGGCGCGGCCGAACATCACCCCGCAGGGTGCGACGCTGCGCCGCCGCGGCTCGGCCCCCGGCCGGGAATAGGTGAAGCCCAGCGGCTGCTGCGCCAGCACAGCGCCGCGAATGGCGGTCAGCATGGCTTCGTCCGCCGAGGGACGCGGCCCGGCCTGCACCGCGATCGTCTCGGCCCGCACCAGCGCCTCCAGATCGGGCGCCATCCGGTTCAGGGTGGTCGAGCGCATCGCCGCCTTGATCTTGCGCTCCAGCCCTTCCAGCGCGGCGGCGCGGGCCGGTTCGCCGGCGGCGTTCAACGCCGCCGCCGCCTTGGTCAGCTCCAGCATCTCGGTGGCGGTCGGCGCCTGTTCGAAGGCAGACAGCCCGCCCCGGATTCGCCAGCGCTTGGTCGGCGGGTCCGACACCTCGTCGACCTGCGGGAACAGCATCAAGACGGCGTCGCGCATCCGCTCGGCGGTGCGACGGCCCACGCGCATGTCGCGCGCCATCTCGTCGATGGTCAGGCCTTCGGCGCTGGCGGCCATGCGCCGCGCCAGTTCGATCACCATCGCCGCCTTGTCGTGCCGCACCGCGCGCCCTCGAAATGATACGTCCGTTTCTGGCGTAATGCTGCGCCATAACGTCCCCATCGACAAGAGGCGAACGCTTCAGGAGATCACGACATGGCCCGCTTCCGCCCCCAGACCGCCGCCTTGGCCGCCGTCAACACCGAACGCTACATCATCGTCCCGTGCGAGGCCGACGGCTGCGCCGACCTGGCCGTCATCTGGGACCGGCTGGAGGAGCAGGTGGTGGATGTTGTCTCCGCCGCCGCCAGCGCCCGCTACTCGGACGAGGACGCCCTGTGGGACGAAGGCCGCTTCGGCCAGGTTCAGCCCGAATGGCGGATGGCGGCCTAAGCCGTTTCGGCGGCGAGGACGGGCCGGGCGCGCCGCGCGTCCCGCCGCTTCAGCCAGCCGTTGACCCAGTCGCGGCCGGGCGTCTCGATCCAGCGATAGGTCAGGGCCGACAGGCCGATGATGAAGGCCAGCACCGCAAGGGCGAACAGGTCGTTCAGCCATATCGAGCCGAAGTCAACGCGCCGGTTCTCCATGATCCCGGTCCGCCGCGCCACGATCAGCATGACCGTGATGACCAGCATGTGGGTCATGTAGATCGAATAGGACCAGTGGCCGAGCCTGAGCAGCGGCCGCACCGACAGCCAGCGCGACACCCGCCCCGCCTCGGAAGCGAACACCCAGATGCAGACGGCGAAGATCAGCGGCGCCGCCACCGTCCACGGGCCGCGCGCCAGCCAGACGTAGGCGACGGCGGCGATCAGGGCGACCGGCTCCAGCCATTTGACCAGCCCCTGCCCCGGATCGGGCGCCGCGCTCCAGATGCGCTGCACCAGGCAACCCAGCAGGAAGCCGTAGGCGGCGCGCGGAAAGCCGAAGTTGTAGGTGGTGTTCATGTAGCGCGGCGCGAAGGCCAGCACGACCAGCGCGCCCAGGATCGCCAGCACCACGGCGATCGGCGTGAACCGGCGCGGCGCCGCCAGCAGCATCAGGGCGAACAGGACATAGCAGCCCATCTCCACGCTGATGCTCCACGCCGGCCCGTTCCAGGTCAGGTGATCATGGATGCCGAAGGCCTGGACCAGCAGGACATTGGTGATCAGATATTCCGGCGCGCGGTCGCCCGTGAACGGCGGCACGGCGTCGAAGCGGAACCACAGCCGACACAGCTCCAGCACCACGAAGGCGGCCAGGATCGCCAGGTGCAGCGGCCAGACCCGTCCCACCCGTCGCACCAGGAACCGGCCCGCATCGCCGATCGAGCCGATCCGCTCGCGATAGGCGTGGGCGATGACGAAGCCGGACAGGACGAAGAAGAAATCGACGAACAGATAGCCGTGGCGGGTCAGCGGCAGGGCGTGGAAATGGCTGCTGACAGGCAGGTGGAAGAAGACCACCAGGATGGCGCAAAGGCCCCTGAGCGCGTCCAGCACCTCGAACCGGGTCGTCTTGGAGATCATCCGCGCCCCCATAGCGTCAACCGAGGCGGCGCGATAGCGGGGGCGCGGGACGCGCAAAACACGTGGCTTCCCGCGGCGTCACGCCCTATATGGCCTGTTCCCTCAAAGCCCAGCGCCTGAAGCCCTTCAAAGCCATGCCCAGCCTGAACGAGATCCGCTCCACCTTCCTGAACTATTTCGCGGCCGACGGCCACGAGAAGGTGCACTCGGCTCCGCTGGTGCCCCAGAACGACCCTTCCTTGCTGTTCGTCAACGCGGGCATGGTGCCGTTCAAGGACTATTTCACGGGCGCGTCCACGCCGCCCCACCTGCGCGCCACCAGCTCCCAGAAGTGCGTGCGCGCCGGCGGCAAGCACAACGACCTGGACAACGTCGGCTACACCGCCCGCCACCTGACCTTCTTCGAAATGCTGGGGAACTTCTCCTTCGGCGACTATTTCAAGGAACACGCCATCGACCGGGCGTGGAAGCTGGTGACCCAGGACTTCGGCCTGGATCCCAACCGCCTGCTGGTCACCGTCTACATCGACGACGACGAGGCCTTCGACATCTGGAAGAAGGTCACCGGCTTCTCGGACGACAAGATCATCCGCATCGCCGGCTCGGACAACTTCTGGGCCATGGGCGACTCGGGCCCTTGCGGCCCCTGCACCGAGATCTTCTGGGACCACGGCGACAGCGTCCCCGGCGGCCCTCCCGGCAGCCCGGACGAGGACGGCGACCGGTTCGTGGAGATCTGGAACAACGTCTTCATGCAGTTCGAGAAGGAAAACGACCAGATCGTCCGCAAACTGCCCAAGCCCAGCGTCGACACCGGCATGGGACTGGAGCGGATGACCACCGTGCTGCAGGGCGTGCATTCGGTCTATGAGACCGACCTGTTCAAGACCCTGATCGCGGCCTCGGAAGACGCCACCTCGACCAAGGCCGAGGGTGAGCGCGCGCCCAGCCACCGCGTCATCGCCGACCACCTGCGCTCCTCGTCCTTCCTGATCGCCGACGGCGTCACGCCGTCGAACGAGGGCCGGGGCTATGTCCTGCGCCGCATCATGCGCCGCGCCATGCGCCACGCCCACCTTCTGGGCGCCAATGATCCGCTGATGCACCGCCTGGTGCCTACGCTGGTCAACGAGATGGGCGAGGCCTACCCCGAACTGAAGCGCGCCCAGCCCTTCATCGAGGACACGCTGAAGCAGGAAGAGGTCCGCTTCCGCACCACGCTGTCCAAGGGCATGGCCCTGTTCGACACGGCGGTGCAGGGCTTCCGTCCCGGCGACATGCTGGACGGCCAGACCGCCTTCACCCTGTCCGACACCTACGGCTTCCCGCTGGACCTGACCCAGGACGAGGCGCGTCGTCGCGGCTTCTCGGTCAATGTCGACGGCTTCGAGGCCGCCATGGCCGAGCAGCGCCAGCGCTCGCGCGAACACTGGAAGGGCTCGGGCCAGACGGCCAACACCGGCGAATGGCTGGCCATCCGCGACCGGATGGGGCCGACCGTCTTCAACGGCTATGACGCCATCGAGGGCTCGGGCGAGGTCCTGGCCATCATGAACGGCGGCCAGCCGGTCGAGGCCGCCGAGGCCGGCGACATCGTCGAGGTCCTGTTCGACACCACCCCCTTCTACGCCGAGAGCGGCGGCCAGGCGGGCGACCACGGCACGATCGAATGGCCCGGCGGCGACGCCGAGGTGATCGACGTCAAGAAGCACGCCGGCGACCTGCACGTGCTGACCGCCCAGATCACGGCCGGCAAGCTGGAAGTCGGAACCCGCGCGGCCCAGCTGGTCGACGCCGAAAAGCGTCGCACCACGCGCGCCAACCACTCGGCCGCCCACCTGCTGCACACGGCGCTGAAGAATGTGCTGGGCGCCGCTGTGGCGCAGAAGGGCCAGCTGGTCGACGCCGAGCGCGCGCGCTTCGACTTCAGCCACGGCGCCCCGGTGACCGAGGACGAACTGGCCGCCATCGAGGCCGAGGTCAACGCCGTGATCCGCCAGAACGTCCCGGCGGAGACGAAGCTGATGGCCCCGCAGGACGCCATCGAGGCCGGCGCCATCGCCCTGTTCGGCGAGAAGTACGGCGACGAGGTCCGCGTTCTGACCCTGGGCCGGTCGCTGACCAGCGACAACGCGCCCTATTCGGTCGAGCTGTGCGGCGGCACCCATGTGGCCCGCACCGGCGACATCGGTCTGTTCAAGGTGGTGCAGGAAACCGGCGTCGCCGCGGGCGTCCGCCGTATCGAGGCCCTGACCGGCGAGGCGGCGCGCCTCTATCTGGAAGGCCAGGCCAAGGTCGCGCGCGGCCTGGCCCGCGACTTCAAGATCCAGCCCGCCGACGTGCCGGCGCGCGTCGAGGCCCTGACCGGCTCGGTCAAGGCGCTGGAGAAGCAGGTCGCCGAACTGAAGAAGCAGCTGGCGCTGGGCGGCGGCTCGGGCGCGAGCGCCGCGCCGGAGGAGATCGGCGGCGTCAAGCTGATCGCCCGCGTGCTGGACGGCGTCGACGGCAAGGGCCTGCGCGGCGTGGCCGAGGACTTCCGCAAGCAGGTCGGCTCGGGCGTCGTCGCCCTGATCGGCGTGACCGACGGCAAGGCCGCCGTGACCGTCGCCGTGACTTCGGACGTCGTCGGCAAGGTCAACGCCGCCGACCTGGCCCGCGCCGCCGTTCTGGCCATGGGCGGCCAGGGCGCCGGGGGCAAGCCGGACTTCGCTCAAGGCGGCGCCCCGGACGGATCGAAGGCCGAGGACGGCCTGGCGGCGGTGCGCGCGGCGCTAGGCTGACGACCGGTTCCTTCTCCCGCCGGGAGAAGGTGACCGGGCGGAGCCCGTCGGATGAGGGTCGGACGGTGAGCCGGTTCGCACCGCTGCGGCCCTCACCCCTTCCCAGTGGGAAAGGGGTCAGGCCATCGGATCGGGGGTCAGGTCGACGCCCGACAGCTTCCAGCCGAACGGCCCCCGACGGGTCATGATCAGGACCAGCGCCTCGTCGGGCTGGTCCTCGCGCGTCAGGGTCACCGCGAAGGTGTTCATTCCGCGATAGGCCCAAGCCTGGCGCACCTTGTCCTTGGGCGCGGCGGGCGTGTCCTCGGGCGGAGCCGGCTGTTCGGGCTCCGGGCGTTCGGCCGAGCGGACCATGGCGGCGATGGCCTGGGGCGTGACGAAGCTGTCGACCGCGCCCTCCACCAGGCTGGGGGCCAGCAGCATGCCCAAGGCGGCCAGGCCGCGATCGTCGCCCGCCCGCTCGCGGATTTCCACGGCGGCGCGCGCGTTCAGCTCGGTCTTCAGGCTTTCGCGAAAGGCGGGAAAATCGACGTGGCGCTCCAGCCCGGCCTCGTCGCCGGTGCGCGCCGCGCGGATCAGAGCCTGGGCCGAGACGAAGGGCGAGACGAAACAGGCGATCAGGAAACCGGCCACGACGGCGACGGCCAGGCCGATCAGAAACTTGCGACGCATGACGACTCCGGAAAACGGCCTGGGCGGTGAAACGGTTCAGCCGGCGGACGGCGTGGCGACAGCGGCGGCGGGCGGCAGTCCGATCTGGACCAGCCGCCATTCGAAGGGCCCGCGCCGCTCGAAGGTGAAGACGGTGCGCGCGCCGGACGGGTCGGCGACCGACACCCGCGCGCGGTTGACGCCCCAGTAGGCCGGGCGGGGCCACGGCTTGCGGATCTTGTCCGCCACGGGCGGCGGCGTCGAGGACGACCAGCGGTCGGCCGCCCGGCCCTCGCCCCGCGTCAGGGCCGCCAGGGCGGCGGGCGTCAGATAGACGTCGACGCTGGGCGGGCGGATGATCGGATTGTCCTCGAACTGACGACGCAGGGCCCCGATCGGATCCTCGAGAAAGGCCGGCGGCGGCGCCAGCGCCTCGGGCCGGCCCTGCAGCTGGGGCCGAATCGACTGGCGCACGGCGGTGAAGTCGATCAGCCGCGCCAGACCCTGCACGTCGCCGGCCTCGGCGGCCGAGCGGATGGCGAAGAAGGCCACGGCGGGCGCCGCGAAGAAGGAAATGACGGCCAGGACGATCACCGCCAGGACCAGATTGCCGAAAAGCTTCTTCACGCTTGCACTCCCCCGCGGCCATTCATGCACGGCCCAGTGGAGTGCGCAACGAAAAGCCCCGCCGGATGGCTCCGGCGGGGCTTCATTCTTGGTGGTCCTATCGCGCTTCGCGCTGCTTGAGGACGTGTTGGCGTCCTACCGCGCTTCGCGCTGCTTGAGGACGTGTTGGCCTCCTACCGCGCTTCGCGCTGCTTAAGGACGTGTTGGCGTCCTACCGCGCTTCGCTAGCTGAGGGCTTGACCCTAGGCCGCTTGCGGCAGGGCGGCCTTCAGGTTCTCGGCGACCTTGTCGAGGAAGCCCTCGGTGGTCAGCCAGCCTTGCTGGTCGCCGACCAGAAGCGCCAGGTCCTTGGTCATGTAGCCGGCCTCGACCGTGTCCACGACGACCTTCTCCAGCGTGTCGGCGAAGTTATCCAGCGCCGTGTTGCCGTCCAGCTTGGCGCGGTGCTTGAAGCCGCGCGTCCAGGCGAAGATCGAGGCGATGGAGTTGGTCGACGTCGCTTCGCCCTTCTGGTGCTGGCGGTAGTGGCGGGTCACGGTGCCGTGGGCGGCTTCCGTCTCCAGCACCTTGCCGTCCGGGGTCATCAGCACCGAGGTCATCAGGCCCAGCGAGCCGAAGCCCTGCGCCACGATGTCCGACTGCACGTCGCCGTCGTAGTTCTTGCACGCCCAGACGAAGCCGCCCGACCACTTGATCGCGGCCGCGACCATGTCGTCGATCAGGCGGTGCTCATAGGTCAGGCCGCGCTTCTTGAACTCCTCGGCGTAGTCGGCGTCGAACACCTCCTGGAAGATGTCCTTGAAGCGGCCGTCATAGGCCTTGAGGATGGTGTTCTTGGTCGACAGATAGACCGGATAGTTGCGCGCCAGGCCATAGCCGAACGACGCATGGGCGAAGTCGCGGATCGAGTCGTCCAGGTTGTACATGCCCATGGCCACGCCGGCCGACGGCGACTTGAACACCTCATGCTCGATCACCTGGCCGTCGTCGCCGACGAACTTGATCGACAGGGTGCCGGCGCCCGGCATCAGGAAATCGGTGGCCTTGTACTGGTCGCCGAAGGCGTGGCGGCCGACGACGATCGGCTGGGTCCAGCCCGGAACCAGGCGCGGCACGTTCGAGCAGATGATCGGCTCGCGGAAGACCACGCCGCCCAGGATGTTGCGGATGGTGCCGTTCGGCGACTTCCACATCTTCTTCAGGCCGAACTCCTTCACCCGGGCCTCGTCCGGGGTGATGGTGGCGCACTTCACGCCGACGCCGTGCTTCTGGATGGCGTGGGCGGCGTCGATCGTCACCTGGTCGTCGGTGGCGTCGCGGTTCTCCATGCCCAGGTCGTAGTAGTCCAGCTCGAGGTCGAGGAACGGGAAGACCAGCTTGTCCTTGATCATCTGCCAGATGATGCGGGTCATTTCGTCGCCGTCGATGTCGACGATGGGGTTCTCGACCTTGATCTTGGCCATGGGATGCGTCCGCCTCTGCTCTGGGGAAGGAATGTCGTGGCGGCGATATAGCCGCCGGGCGCGGCGGCGCAAACCCCGACCACCTTTAACCCTGCCGCAAAACGGCGGCCCGCCCGGTGGAACCGCCGCGCCGGCGACGGGTTGGTTGCGCCCCACTGGTACGGGAGCGTGGCGTCGATGAAGAATGAGAATTCTGAACTTCTGGACCGCTGGATCGTGGCGTTCCTGGAACCGCCGGCCGTGGTCGATCCGGAACTGATGCGGCGGCTGCTCGCTGAGCATGACGCCAGACACGCGGAGCAACCGATGACCGACAAGACCTTCAAGGCCGGCGACAAGGTCCGCTGGGACCACAGCCAGGGCACGACCACCGGCAAGGTGGTGCGCAAGATCACCGAGCCGACCATGATCAAGGGCCACAAGGCGGCGGCGTCCAAGGACCATCCGGAGTATATCGTCGAGAGCGGCAAGACCGGCGCCCGCGCCGCGCACAAGCCGGACGAACTGCGCAAGGCCTGAGGGAGGCGGACGGATGCGGCGATGGACCACCCTGGCGGCGGCGGCTGTCCTTCTGGCGGCCTGCAGCGGTCACGAGGATGCGGCGACGCCCGCCGGGTCGCCGGCCGCCCCCGCCGCTCCCGCCGCGCCCTCCCCGGTCCTCTCCGCCCAGCCCGAACAGCGCGCCTTCCGGGACTGGCGGGCGACCTGCGACAACGGCGCGGCCTGTGTCGCCTTCGCCCCCTCCACCGAGCCGGACGCCGGCTGGCTGCGACTGAGCCTGGCGCCCGAAGCCGACGCGGCGCCCGACGTCGTGATCGGCCTGTGGTCGCCGGGCGCCGACGGTCTGTCGCCCACGGCGCCCCTGGCGCTGACCATCGACGGCCAGCGGTTCACGACCCGCAGGATGGAGGACGCGGACCGGCCGATGGGTCGCGTCGCCGCGGCCGACGCCACGACGATCGTTCGCGCCCTGGCGGCCGGAAAGACCGCCGCGATCTCCGCGGGAGGCCAGACCGTTCCCCTGTCCCTGGCCGGCGCCGCGGCGACCATGCTTTGGATCGACGAGCGGCAGGGCCGGCTGGAGACGCCGAACGCCCTGGTCCGGGTCGGCGACCGTCCCGCCTCGACCCGCCCGCCTGAGCTGCCCCGCGTCACGGCCGGCCCCGCCGTCGACCAGGCCGGCTTCGGCGACGAGGGCCAGACCCTGCCGGCGTCGGTCGAGGCCCTGGCCTCGGTCAAGACCTGCCGCCAGGAGACGGCCTGGAACGACAATGTCCAGAAGGCCGTGCTGTCGGCCCGTCTGACGCAGGACCGCGAGCTGTGGGCCGTGCCGTGTTTCGCCGGGGCCTATAATCTGGGCCTGTCGGTCTATGTGACGGGCCCGGGCGGCGCGGATCCCGCCCCGGCCGCCCTGCCCGTCGCCGAGGGCGGAACCACCGACACGGTGGTCAACGCCGAATACGACCCCGCCACGCGCAGCCTCTCGGGCTTCAACAAGGGGCGAGGTCTAGGCGACTGCGGCATCGCCCAGCGCTGGGTCTGGAACGGGCGCGGCTTCGCCCTGGCAGAGCAGTCCGAGATGCGCGACTGCGCCGGCGTGCCTGCGGACCTGTGGCCCACCCTGTGGCGCAGCCTATGAACGCGCCCGAGATCCTGATCGTCGGCGCCGGCCCCGCGGGCCTGACGGCGGCCACCTATCTGGGCCGGTTCCGCCGACGGGTCCTGGTGGTTGACGCGGGCGAGCCGCGCGCCTGCTGGATCCCCGTCAGCCACAACATGCCCGGCTTCCCCGCCGGCGTTTCGGGTCCCGACATCCTGCAGCGGATGCGCGAACAGGCGCTGGAATACGGCGCCGAGATCCGTCCCGGCCGGGTCGAGCGTCTCATGCGTGACGAAGACGCCTTCGTCGCCGTGATCGACGGCGAGCGGATCCGGACGCGGGCGGTGCTGCTGGCGACCGGCGTGGTTGACCATCATCCCGACCTGCCCGGCGTGGAGCGCGCCGTGCAGCGGGCCCTGGTCCGCATCTGCCCGATCTGCGACGGCTACGAGGCCACGGGCAAGGCGGTGGCGGTCCTGGGCGACAGCGACAAGGGCGCGCGCGAAGCGGCCTTCATGCGCACCTATTCGGACCGCGTGACCCTGATCCACATCGGCCCTGCCGACAAGCTGACCCAGGCCGGCGAGATGGCCCGGCTGGGGGTGGAGGTGATCGCGGCCCCGCTGGAGGCGGTGCACCTGGAACAGGATCGCGTCACCGCCCTGGGCTGGGGCGGCCAGAGCCGCGCCTTCGACCTGATCTATTCGGCGCTCGGGACCTCGCCCAACGCCGAACTGGCGCGTGACCTGGGTGCCCGGCTGGCCGCCGACGGCCGGCTGGTGGTCGACCTGCACCAAGCCACCAGCCTGCCCGGCCTGTGGGCCGCGGGCGACGTGGTGCGCGGCCTCAACCAGATCGCCGTCGCGACCGCCGAAGCCGCCGTCGCCGCCACCGACATCCACAACACCCTGCGAGAGGCGGACGGCTGGACGGTGGCGGACTGAAGACAGGTCAGGCCTGCATGCGCGCTTCGAGCACGGCCAGCGGCAACGAGCCGTCCTTCAAAATCCTGTCGTGGAAGCTGCGCAGATCGAAGTCCGGCTGGCGCTCCGCATCGGCGCGCAATCGGGCGATCACGGTATGGCCGACCTTGTAGGCGCAGGCCTGGCCGGGCCAGACGGCGTATCGGTCGATTTCGCTGTTTGAGGCGTTCAATGGCTTGGCGCCCGATGCGGCCATGTACTCGACCGCGCGTTCGCGACTCCACCGCTCGGAATGAATGCCCGTGTCGACCACCAGCCTCACGGCGCGGAACAGGTAGGACATCAGGAAACCCACCCGGCCCAGCGGATTGTCCGCATAGACGTTCAGGTCGTCCGCCGCGACCGCTTCGGCGTACAGCGCCCACCCCTCGTCATAGGCGGCAAAGCCGCCGGCGCGTCGCCACCCGGGCAGGTCGTCCGCCTCGCGCTGAAGCGCGATCTGCAGGTGATGCCCGGGCGACGCTTCGTGATAGGTCAGGGTCGGCAGGGCGAACCTCGGCCAGTTCCCGCTGTCTCTGAGGTTGATGTAGTAGGCGCCGGGCCGCGATCCATCCAGCGGGGGCCCTTGGTAGTAGCCTCCCGGCGCCCCCGCCTCGATCGACGGCGGCACGCGACGAATTTCGACATGGGATTTCGGCAGCCGGCCAAAGACGCGCGGCAGCATCGGCTCCAGCGCCGCCACCCTGTCGTTCAACCAGGCCAGAAGCTCCTCCTTGCCTGCGTCGGTGTTGGGAAACAGCTGGTCCGGTTGCCGGTTCAGCATCTGGACGCGCTCGCCGACGGTGCCTTGGGTGTAACCCTGCGCCTTGAGGATTCCGTCGATCTCGGCGCTGATCTCGGCGACCTGCTCCTTGCCCAGGGCGTGGATTTCCGCTGCAGACAGCCCTGTCGTCGTATTGGCTTTCAAGCCGTTGGCGTAGAAGGCCGCACCGTCCGGAAGCCGCCACGCGCCCGCATCATGGACCGCGGCTGGCCGGATCGCCTCCAGCGCCTCGATCTGGCGGCCCAGGGCCGGCCTGACCTTCTCGTCGATAATGGCCTCAGCACGGGCGTCGTAGCCGGCCAGCCCCACCGCCGCGGCCTTGAGCACCAGCGAGCGGATCATGGCCATATCGGCGGCAGGCGTGTCGCGCAGGGTCCGGATCTGAGGCAGGGCGCGGTCGATGACGAAGTCCGGCGGGACGACGCCCAGGCCGGCGTCCTCGCGCACCTTGGCCGTCTCTCCGTCCAGCACCCCGGCGAACGCCTCCAACCGGGACAGGAAGGCGTCCGCATCTGCGGCGTCCTCGACCCGATGCTGATTGTCCAGGAAATCGGGGATCTCGAAATAGCTGCCGGTCAGCTGCGTCACGACATAGGGCGATCCCCAACCGGGACCGGCGCCGTAGGCGAAGCGCGCCGTCTCCGCCGCCGTCTCGCGATCGAAGACTGCAATGGCGTGGTTCAGGGCGCCGGCTTCGGACAGTCCTGTCGGATCGAACGTCCGCAGCGTTTCCCAACGCCGCAGGGCCCGCTCGCGGTTGACGCGAGACGCGTCCGGTCCGGCTTCGCTGAGCCGCGCGGCCAGCCCCTCACGCGCTCCCCTGTCCAGCCCCAGACTGGTGGCGCGCTCGGGCGCAGCCTCGATATCCTCGTCGAACCAGCCATCCAGCAAGGCGTTCAGGCGGGCGTCCGCGTCATTCGCCGCTCGCGTCCTTGTGGGGACGAGGATTGGGGCGGTTGCGGCCGAAGCGGCGGCGGCCAGCATCAAGCGGCGGCGATCGATCATGGCGGTTTCCTGGCTGGCTGGCGGGCCGGCGGGCGGACGGGCGCCGCGCCAGGCGCCGTCCTTCTCTACACGTGGACCGGACCGGCGCGTCCGCTCGGCCGACCGTCAGGCCACCGTGGCCTTCCAGTCGCCGATGACGCGCTCCAGCACCGTCAGGGGCACGCCGCCGGCGTTCAGCCCCGTGTCGTGGAAGGCGCGGATGTCGAACTTGTCGCCCAGGTCGCGGCGGGCGTCTTCGCGCAGCTCGACCCACTTCGTGTGGCCGACCTTGTAGCTGGAGGCCTGGCCCGGCCAGACGCAGTAGCGCTCGACCTCGGTGGTCACGGCGCTCTCCTGGTCGCCCAGCGTGTCGACCATGTAGCGAATGCCCTGCTCGCGGCTCCAGCGCTTGGCGTGCAGGCCGGAATCGACCACCAGGCGCGCGGCGCGGAACATCAGCGACTGCAGATAGCCGATGCGGCCCCAGGCGTCGTCCTCGTACGCGCCCATCTCGTCGGCCAGCTGCTCGGCGTACAGACCCCAGCCCTCGGAATAGGCCGAGAAGCCCAGCACCTTCATCAGCATGGGCGTGTCGGCGTTCTCCTGCTGCAGGGCGATCTGGTGGTGATGGCCCGGCGTCGCCTCGTGATAGGTCAGGGTCGGCAGGGTCCAGCTGGGCCACTCGGCCGTGTCGCGCAGGTTGATGTAGTATTGGCCCGGCCGCGATCCATCCAGCGCCGGCCCCTGATAATAGCCGCCGGGCGCGCCCGCCTCGATGGCCTTGGGCACGCGCTTGACCTGGACCGGCGACTTGGGAAGCCGTCCGAAATATTGCGGCAGGCGCGCCTCCATGGCGACGATCTGCTCGTTCAGCTTGCCCAGCAGTTCTTCCTTGGCCTCGTCCGTGTTCGGATAGATGAAGCGCTGGTCCTTGCTCATGGCGGCGATCCGCTCGCCGACCGAACCCTGGGTCATGCCCTCGGCCTTCAGCAGCTCGTCGGCGCGCGCGCTCAGCTCCGCCACCTGGGCCAGGCCCATCTCGTGGACCTCGTCGCCGGTCATGTTGGTGGTGGTGAAGTAGCGCAGGCCGAAGTCGTAATAGGCCTCGCCCTGGGGCAGGCGCCAGGCGCCCGCGTCATGCGTGGCGGTGGGCTGGGCCGCCTTGAACACGTCGGCCTGGCGGTTCAGCGCCGGCAGGACCCCCGCGTTGACGATCGCCTCGGCCCGCGCGGCCCAGTCGCCGGGAATGTTCTTCTCGGCGGTGCGGCGGCGGATGGAGTCCACCAGCGTCAGACTGGCCGGCTGCGCGCCGGTGATCGCCGCCATCTGCTCCAGCGTCTTGGCGATGATGAAGTCCGGCGGCACGGCGCCGGCGGCGAAGTCGGCGCGGACCCGCTCGGTCTCCTGGTCCAGGGCCGGTCCGAACGCCTCCAGGCGCGACAGATAGGCCTCGGCGTCCTCGGCCGTCTCGATCGAGTGCTGGCTGTCCAGGAAGTCGGGCACGCCCTGATAGGCGCCGCTCAGCTGGCTGACGGTGTAGGGCGAGGGGAAGAAGCCGCCGCCGTAGGGGAAGTCGTAGCCGCTGACGACCGTGTCGCCGAAGTATTTCAGCGTGTCGTAATAGACCGCCGACCGCGCCGGCAGCGCCGCGCGATCGATGGCGGCCAGATCGGCCATCGCCTGGCGGAACTGGACCTTGTCGGCCTCGATCTTGGCCTGGGACCGGTCGTCCAGCTTGGCCTTCATCGCCGCGTTCGGCCCCTTGTCGAAGCCCAGGCTGGTCAGGGTTTCGGGGGAGTCCAGCAGCATCTCCTTGAAGATGCGGTCCATCAGGGTGTTCAGCTTGGCGGCCTCGCCCGTCAGGGCCGGCGCGGCCGCGGCCTCCTGCGCCAGGGCCTGGCCAGAGGCGGCCAGCGCCGCGCCTGCGGCGGCGGTGAACATCAGGCGACGACGATTGATCATGAAGACAGCTCCCCTCGTGGACGGCCACACTGGACCCCTCGTCCGCCCCCGTCGCAAGTGAAATCTGGGACAGGCGGATCGCCTCAGGCCGCGTGCAGTTCCTGCTTCACGCGCTCGGCCAGGGTCTTGATGTCCAGGGGCTTGGGCAGGAAGGACACGCCCTTCTCGTCCTGCAACAGGTCCGAGAAGTCGCTCTCGGCGTAGCCCGAGATGAACATGACCGGGGCATCGCCCAGGTACTGCCGCGCCTTCTTCAGCAGCGACGGCCCGTCCAGCCCCGGCATGATGACGTCCGAGATCAGCATGTCGATCTGACCGGCGTGCTCCTCGGCCAGAAGCAGGGCCTCCTCGCCGTCGGCGGCCTCTATGACCTCATAGCCGCGCTGGCGCAGCAGGCGGGCGGCGATGCCGCGCACGGCCGCCTCGTCCTCGACGAACAGGATGCGGCCGGCGCCCGACAGGTCGCGCGGCGCCTTGACCTTGACCTCGACCGGCTGGACCTCGGCCAGTTCGGCCTCGCCCGCGGCGGGCAGGAAGATGCGGAACACCGCCCCGCCGGTCTCGGCGTTGCCGACGGTGATATGGCCCCCCGCCTGCTGGACGATGCCATAGACGGTGGCCAGGCCCATGCCCGTGCCCTCGTTGACCGCCTTGGTGGTGAAGAAGGGCTCGAAGATCTTGTCGACCAGCTCGGGCGGCACGCCCGGCCCGGTGTCGGCGACCTCGATCAGCGCCAGCTCCTCGGTCGTGGCCTCGGCCCAGCCCATCGCCCGGGCCTGGGCGGCGGTCAGGCGGCGGGTGCGGATGGTGACCACGCCGGCGCCGGGCTCGACATGGCCGCGCATGGCGTCGCGGGCGTTGACGGCCAGGTTCATCACCGCCGTCTCCAGCTGGCTCTTGTCCGCCACCACGATCGGCAGATCGCGGCCATAGTCGGTCTCCAGCCGCACGTCCTCGCGCAGCAGGCGGCGCAGCAGGATGGCGAACTCGCCCACCAGCTCGCCCAGATCCAGCCGCTCGCGCCGCACGGTCGACTTGCGCGAGAAGGCCAGCAGCTTCCTGACCAGGTCGGCGGCGCGGATGGCCGTCTGACGAATTTCGTTCAGCCCCTCGTAGGAGGGGTCGCCCACCGGGTGCCGTTCCAGCAGACCCGACAGCTGCAGCTGGATCGCCGTCAGCAGATTGTTGAAGTCGTGCGCCACGCCCCCGGCCAGCTGGCCCACGGCCTGCATCTTCTGCGCCTGCGACAGCTGCAGCTCCATCGACTTCTGCGACGAGACGTCGAACAGCCATATGCGGCGCCGGTCGCCCTCGGGCGCGACATAGAGGTGCAGCGCCTTGTCCGGAAAGGCGCGCGCGACCAGCTCGATCGGCCCGGACGAGCCGGCGGCCAGCTTGGCGCGCGCCTCGGCGACGCCCGCGGCGTCGAACAGATGGCCGAAGGCGGCGTCGCGCGCGGCGGCGGGCCC
>NZ_JAYRPA010000040.1:0-8544 GCF_041911375.1 Brevundimonas sp.
CCGGCGAACAGGTCCTCGCCTGCGATCACCGCCGATCCGAAAGGCGCGCCGGCCGCCATGGCCCGGGCCTCGCCCGTCGCGGGCGCGGGACGCGGCGCGACAGGGACCGGCAGCACCGCCTCGGGCGCCGCGCGCAGCAGGAAGCGCCCCTCGCCCGCCTGTCCGATCACCACCTCGACCTCGCGCGCGCCGATGGTGACGATGGCGTGGCCCGGCTGGCCCTGCCGGGCCTGGGCGAAGGCCATGTACAGCGCCTGGGCCGACTTGCCGCGCGGCAGGGCGGTGGTGTCGCCGTTCGCCTCGGCCCAGGCGGCGTTGAAGGCCAGCACCTGGCCCGACGCCCACACCAGGGCCGCCGGCTCGGCCATGGCGTCCAGGATGTCGATGGCGGCGTCGCTGTCGGCGGCGGGCGGATCGGCCCGTCGGAAGGCGAACAGGCCGATCAGGGCGATCAGTCCCGCCGTCACGATCAGCATCAGGCCGGGGGCCGACATCGGATCCGACCGAAAGGCCGGATAGGCCATGGCGGCCACGGCCAGCACCAGCCCGACCGCCATCACGACCAGCAGCGGATCGATGGGCAGGCGTCGGGAGGAGGTCATGGGGCCTCGTTCGGAAGGCGAATCAGAGGGGCGATCATACGCCCATTTCCTGTCGGACCCTTACCGGGCCCCTATCGACGACGCCGGGACTGGAAGACGAAGCCGATGATCTTGGCGGCGGCCTCGAAATGCTCCTTGGGAATCACCTCGTCCACCTCGACCGAGGCGTAGAGCGCCCGCGCCAGGGGCACGTTCTCGACGATCGGCACGCCGTGCTCCCTGGCCGTCTCGCGGATGCGCAGCGCCAGGGCGTCCACGCCCTTGGCCACGCAGATCGGCGCCCCGTCGCCCTTCTCGGGCTCATAGCGCAGGGCCACCGAATAGTGGGTCGGGTTGGTGACGATCACGGTCGCCCCGGGCACGTTCTGCATCATCCGCTGGCGGCTGCGCTGCATGCGGATCTGGCGCAGCTTGGCCTTCACGTGCGGGTCGCCCTCGGTCTGCTTGTAGTCTTCCTTCAGCTCCTCCTTGGACATCCGCATCCGCTTGGCGAAGCGGAACTTCTGCCACAGGAAGTCGGCGCCCGCCGTGGCGCCCAGCAGGATGACGGCGGCCACGAACAGGCTGATCGCCATGTCCCGCGCCAGCGGCAGCAGCATCAGCGGGCTCATCGCCGCCAGGTTTTCCAGCTCGCGCGTATGCGGCTTCAGCACCAGCCAGCAGACCACGCACACCGCGACCAGCTTCAGGAAGGTCTTCAGGAACTGGACCAGGCCGTCGATCCCGAAGATGCGCTTGAACCCCTCCAGCGGGTTCACCATCGACCATTTCGGCTTCAGCTTCTCGGCGGTGAACAGAAACCCCGACTGCGCCAGGTGACCGCCCGCCCCGCCGATGATGGTGGCCAGCATCACCGCCCCCAGGAACGGCGTCATGGCCCACAGGGCGTGGGCGAAGATCTCGGTCCCGCCGCCCCCGTCCAGCGCGCCCAGCATCTCGTGCGGAGACGCGATGAACGGCAGCAGCTGCTCGGCCATGGACGAGGCGAACCACCCGCCCCCGCCCAGGATCACCGCCGCCGCCCCGGCCAGGGCCATGACCTGGCCGACGTCCGCCGACTTGGCGACATCGCCCTTCTTGCGCGCCTCCTCGAGTTTTCGCGGGGTGGCCTCTTCTGTCTTGGACTCGGGATCAGCGCCTTCAGCCACCGGACCCTCCCGCCACAAAATACTCGGCCAGGCGCCGGTAGCGGTCGATGAAGACCGTGCCCATCACCCCCAGGCTCAGCGCGAAGATCGACAGGCCCAGGATCACGCTCAGCGGCGCGGCGGCGAAGAAGATCTGGAACTGCGGCATCACCCGCGCCACCAGGCCCGACGCCAGGTTGAAGATCAGGGCGAACACCAGCACCGGCGCCGACAGCTGAACCCCCAGCAGGAAGGCGTCGCCCATGGTCCTGACCGCCATGGCCGCGAAATCGTTCAGCATCAGCGGCTGGGACGGCGCCATCAGATTGTAGGACCCGGCGATGCCGGCGATGAACAGGTGGTGGGTGTTGGTGGCGAACAGCAGCGTCACCCCCAGCAGCGTCAGGAAGGCCGCGATGGTCGTGGCCGGCTGGGCCTGCAGCGGATTGGCCGTCTGGGCGAAGCTCAGCGTGGTCTGCAGCGACACGATCTCGCCCGCCGTCGACAGGGCCGCCATGAAGGTGCGCAGCAACAGGCCGATCATCACGCCGACCACCACCTCGCGGATCGCCCATCCGGCCATGCCTCCGACCGTCGAGGGCAGCGCCGGCAGCGTGCCCGCCACCACCGGCCACAGCGCCAGCGACAGCAGCAGCGCCAGCGACAGCCGGATGCGCGGCGGCACATAGGCCTCGCCGAAGCCGGGGATCAGCATCAAGATCGCGCCGACCCGCGCGAAGATCAGGCCGCCCGCCCAGACCTGATCGGCCGTCGCATAAGGCTCCACTACATCCCCGCGATGCGGGCGGCGATCTGGCGCATGAAGCCGCCCAGTAGCGCGCCCATCAGCGGCAGGAACAGCAGCAGACTGACGAAGATGGCGATGATCTTGGGCGCATAGATCAGGGTCTGCTCCTGGATCTGCGTCAGCGCCTGGAACAGGCCGATCACCACGCCGACCACCAGCCCGACCAGCAGCACCGGCGCGCACAGCTGGATCGTCAGCCAGATGGCGTCGCGGCCGACATCCAACACTTCCGCGCCGTTCATGGCCGCTCCCCGGAAATCACTTGGGCGAAATCACTGGGCAGAAAATGCCGGGAGGATGGTTAACGAGGGACTAAGACGATGCAGGGCGGGCGCCAGCCCACGGTCCCGCCGCTTCGGCGCCAGCCAGGGCGCGGCTCACCGACAGGCTCGGTCCGGACCCGTCGTCGCGCAAGACCCCAGCCCTTGACCCTTCACCGGCGCGTCCCACCTATCGCGCGAACCCGTGTTTCGGCGGCTCGATTTCAGACCATTCACACTATTCAGACGGTGATTTTTCGCCCCGAGGCGTGAACACCGCCTCGTCTTTTCCACCCCCTCCCCTTCGCCCGTCGCCCCCGCTATGAAGGCCCCATGACCGACGCCCCGAACGCCCCCAAGATCTCCCAGGCCGAAGCCGAAGCCGCCGTCAGGACGCTGATCCAGTGGGCGGGCGACGATCCCGACCGCGAGGGGCTGCTCGAGACGCCGGCGCGGGTGGCGCGCAGCTACCGCGAGCTGTTCGCCGGCTATGAGACCGATCCTCTGACCTATCTGGAGAAGACCTTCGAGGAGGTCGGCGGCTACGACCAACTGGTGGTGCTGAAGGACATCCGCTTCGTCAGCTTCTGCGAGCACCACATGCTGCCGGTCGTGGGCAAGGCGCACGTCGCCTATCTGCCGACCAACCGCGTGGTCGGCATCTCCAAGCTGGCGCGGGTGGTGCGCGGCTTCGCCCGGCGCCTGCAGATCCAGGAGAAGATGACGTCCGAGATCGCCCAGGCCATCCACACCGTGCTGCAGCCGCACGGCGTCGGCGTGGTGATCGAGGCCGAGCACAGCTGCATGACCCTGCGCGGCGTCAACGCCCCGGGCGCCAGCCTGTCGACCAGCCACCTGATCGGCATCGTCCGCGACGACCCCCGCACGCGCGAGGAATTCTTGCGGCTGGTCCGGGGCTGATTTCGCCCCGATCGCGGCGCCTCTCTTGCGGCCACCGGCCCCAAGGAGGCGTTTTCGATGCCGTGGACCCTGTTTTCGACCCGGAATGAGACAGTCCAGATCGCGCGCGGCGGCTGGCTTGACGCGCTGCGTTTCATCGTGGCCTTCCTGATCATCCTGCATCATTTCCAGGCCGCCGGTCCGGCGCCGCTGGCGGAAATCGTCAATCCGATCTTCGAGCGCGGCGGCTTTCTGCTGACCAACTTCTTCCTGATCGATTCCGGCTACGTCCTGATGCGGGTCTATGGCGCCGCGGTGGAGAAGGGGCGGATGTCGCCCGGCGACTTCTTCCTGAAGCGGTTCCTGCGCGTGATCCCGGCCCACCTGATGATGGGGCTGGCGCTGGTCGCCCTGGTGCTGTTCAGCGCCGCGGCGGGCGTGGCGCCGCGCAATCCGGAATGGTTCGCCTGGGATCAGCTGCCGGCGCAGCTGCTGCTGGTGCAGTCGTTCGGCGTGCACGGCGGCCTGGGCTGGAACGCCCCGACCTGGTCGATCTCGGCCCTGATCGGCTGCTACCTGGCCTTTCCCTGGATCATTCGCGGCCTGATGCGGCTGGGTCCGTGGTCGGCGCTGGCGCTGGGCGTCGGCGTCTATCTGGCGGCCAACCAGCTGTGCTGGCGGCTGCTGGACTTCCCCGTCTACCAGATGCCGATGCGCTACGGCTTCATCCGCGCCCTGCCGCTGTTCTTCCTGGGCATGACCCTGGCCTGGTTCGCGCAGAAGGTCTGGATCGCGCCGCGCCTGGCCGGGTGGGCCGGCATGCTGGCGGCGGTCGGCTTCTTCGCGCTGGAGCTTCACGACAAGCATGCGCTGGCGGCGTTGGCCCTCATCTGCATCATCATCCTGGCCGCCGGCGCCACGCCCGTGCGCAAGCCGTCCAAGCTGGTGGAGACGGCCGCCATGGTCTCCTTCTCCATGTTCATCACCAACGAGGTGGTGCGCATCGCCTGGTTCGGCGTGGTCAACGTCATGGCCGCCAAGCTGGCGCTGCCCGCGCTCGTCCAGTGGGGCCTGTGGGGGCTGGGCGTGCTGGCGGCGGTGGCCTTCGCCTTCGCCTTCCACTTCGCCATCGACGATCCGATCCAGTCGCGCATCCGACGCTGGTTCCGGTCGCGCGCCGGCGGGTGCCCCGCCGCGCGCGCCGAGGCCGGCCCGGTGGTGTCGCTGGAGGGCTGAGGCCGCCGCGCCGAACCTCGACCAAAGTCTGGCTCACCAGCCGTACCGGCGTGCGCCAAAGTCCATGTCCGCGCGTCCGCTGAAGGCCGCGTCAGAACGGCCGATCAACGGCGACATGGAGGAAACAGGACAATGGCTACCGACGCCGCAGCTGCGTCCGGGGGGAAAGACCACAAGGTCGATCGCAACGATCGCCTCGTGATCCTGGCCTCCTCGGTCGGCACCGTCATCGAATGGTATGACTTCTATCTGTACGGATCGCTGGCGGCGATCATCACGGTGCAGTTCTTCTCGGGCGTCAACGAGACGACGGGCTTCATCTTCGCGCTGATGGCGTTCGCGGCAGGCTTCGCGGTGCGACCGTTCGGGGCCATCGTCTTCGGGCGGCTGGGCGACCTTTGGGGGCGCAAGAACACCTTCCTGGTGACCATGCTTCTGATGGGCCTGTCGACCTTCGTCGTGGGCCTGCTGCCGTCCTATGCGGCCATCGGCATCGCGGCGCCGATCATCCTGGTGCTGATGCGCCTGATCCAGGGCCTGGCCCTGGGCGGCGAGTATGGCGGCGCCGCCACCTACGTCGCCGAGCACGCGCCGCAAGGCAAGCGCGGCTTCTACACCTCCTTTATCCAGATCACCGCGACCGCCGGCCTGCTGCTGAGCCTGGTGGTCATCCTGGGCGTGCGGACGGCGGTGGGCGAGGAAGCCTTCGCCGAATGGGGCTGGCGGATTCCGTTCCTGGTCTCGATCCTGATGCTGGCGGTGTCGCTGTGGATCCGGCTCAAGCTGTCGGAAAGCCCGTCGTTCAAGCGCATGAAGGCCGAGGGCAAGGGCTCCAAGACGCCGCTGAAGGACTCCTTCGGCAAGTGGCCGAACCTGAAGCTGGTGCTGATCGCCCTGGTCGGCCTGGCCGCGGGTCAGGCGGTGGTCTGGTACACCGGCCAGTTCTACGCCCTGTTCTTCCTGGAGCGGGTGCTGAAGGTCGACGCCTCGCTGGCGAACGTGCTGATCGCGATCGCCCTGCTGCTGGCCACGCCGTTCTTCGTCATCTTCGGCTGGCTGTCGGACAAGATCGGCCGCAAGCCGATCATCCTGCTGGGCTGTCTGCTGGCGGCCCTGACCTACTTCCCGCTGTTCCAGGCCCTGACCACGGCCGCCAACCCCGCCCTGGCGCGGGCCACGGCCACCTCGCCGATCACCGTCTACGCCGATCCGGCGGACTGCAACGTCCAGTTCGATCCGATCGGCAAGACCGTGTTCAATCACTCCTGCGACCTGGCCAAGTCCTACCTGGCCAAGGCCGGCATCAACTACACCAACCTCGAGGCTCCGGCCGGAACGGTGGCCGAGGTGCGGATCGGCGACACGGTGGTGGTCCCCAGCTTCCGCGGCGACGCCATGAGCCCCGCCGACTTCGCGGCCCAGAAGAAGACCTGGGACGCGTCGCTGGGCGAGGCCCTGTCGGGCGTGGGCTATCCGCTGAAGGCGGCCAGCGACGAGGTGAACAAGCCGGTGGTGGTGGCCATCCTGTTCATCCTGGTGCTGTACGTCACCATGGTCTACGGCCCCATCGCTGCGGCCCTGGTCGAGATGTTCCCGACCAGCATCCGCTACACCTCCATGTCGCTGCCCTACCATATCGGCAACGGCTGGTTCGGGGGCTTCCTGCCCACTACCGCCTTCGCCATGGTGGCCGCCACGGGCAACATCTACTACGGCCTGTGGTACCCGATCGTCGTGGCCCTGATCACCGTGGTGGTCGGCTTCATCTTCGTGAAGGAAGGCAAGGACGTCGATCTCAACGCCTGATCCTGCTTTCGGACGCTGAGACGAAGGGGCGGGTCGCTGTTCGGCGGCCCGCCCCGCTCTTTTTGGAAGCCCTCTTGTGAGCGGGGCCGCGCCCGGATCAGATGAGACGATGTTCAGCCTGGTGATCCTCGGCCTGGTGGCGGCCTATATGGCGGTGCTGTTCGCCGTCGCCTGGTCCCAGGAACGCCCGGCGGCGCGGGCGCGGGGCGCAGGGCTGGGGCCGTCGGTCTATGCGCTGTCGCTGGCCATCTACTGCACCTCCTGGACCTATTACGGCGCGGTCGGCACCGCGGCGCGCACGGGGTGGGAGTATCTGCCGATCTACATCGGGCCGGTGCTGGGCCTGACGCTGCTGTTCCCGGTCTGGCGGCGGATCGCAGCGGCCGCGCGGCGCGAGAATGTGGGCTCGATGGCCGACTTCGTCGCCTCGCGCTATGGCAAGAGCCAGACCCTGGGCGCGGTGGTGACCATCGTCGCCATCCTGGGTTCGCTGCCCTATATCGCGCTGCAGCTGAAGAGCCTGTCGATGGCCGGCGCCCTGCTGACGGCCGGCACGCCGGTGGCGGGATCCGAGCGGCTGACCGTGCTAGTGCTGGCGGGGGTGCTGGCCTTCTTCGCCATCCTGTTCGGCGCCCGGCGGCCCGACCTGACCGAGCATAATCGCGGCCTGATCCAGGCGATCGGCCTGGAGTCGGTGGTCAAGCTGGGCGCCCTGCTGATGGTGGCGGGTTTCGCCCTGTTCCTGCTGATCGACCGGGGCGACCCGGCCCGCATCGCTGAGGGCCTGGGCGATCTGGCGGCGCCCCCGAACGTGGACGCGCGGTTCACCGCCATCACCCTGGTGTCGACCCTGGCGATCTTCTGCCTGCCGCGTCAGTTCCACGTCGCCTTCGTGGAGGGCGCCGAGCCGGCCCAGGTGCGGCGCGCCCGCTGGGTGTTTCCGCTCTATCTGGCGCTGACCAGCCTGGCGGTGCTGCCGCTGGTGGCCGCGGGCGCCCTGTTCGCCCCCAGCGTCAATCCGGACCTGCTGGTCCTGGCCCTGCCGTTCGGACGCGGCGAACAGGCCCTGACGGCCGTCGTCTTCGTCGGCGGTTTCTCGGCCGCGACGGCCATGGTGATCGTCGAGGCGGTGGCGCTGTCGGCCATGGTGTCCAACAGCCTGATCCTGCCGTTCGTCGCGCGCGAGCGCTGGCGCAGACGGGGCGACGCCTCGGACATGGCGGGCGTGATCCTGCAGGTGCGCCGCGCAGCCATCGTGGCGGTGCTTCTGCTGGCGTGGGTCTATTACCAGGCGACGGACCAGACGCACGGGCTGGCGGCCATGGGCCTGGTGTCGTTCGCGGCCATGGCCCAGCTGGCGCCGGCCCTGCTGGGCGCGGTGATCTGGCGCGGCGGCCACGCCCACGGCGCGCTGGCGGGCATCGCGGTCGGGGTGGCGGTGTGGCTGATGATGCTGGCCCTGCCGCAGCTGGCGCCGGGCGCCGCCTGGCAGATTCCCGCCCTGCTGGGCCTGTCGGACGCCTTCGCGCCCGGCGTCTTCGTCAGCCTGGCGCTGAACCTGGCGACCTATGTCGGCGTGTCGCGCCTGGCCAAGCCCCGGCTGATCGACCGGGTCCAGGCGCGGGCCTTCGTCGACCGGCTGGGCCCGGACTGGCTGGAGGGGCGACCCTCCCCGGCGGGGGCCTCGGTCGGCGACCTGCGCGCCCTGGTCGCCCGCTTCATCGGCGACGAGCGGGCCGAGCGGGCCTTCGCCGCCTGGGCGCGCGAGACGGACACGCCCCTGAGGGACGCCGACCCCGCCGACG
>NZ_JAYRPA010000041.1:0-52354 GCF_041911375.1 Brevundimonas sp.
CAAGCCGCGCCGCAGGCCGCCGCCGCCGCCGGCTTCCCCGCCTTCACCGCCACGGGCGCCTATACGCTGGAGACCACCCGCGACACCGCCGTGGGCGAGCCCATCCTGTTCCTGGCGCTGTCGCTGATCATCGTCGGCGTCGGCTTCCTGAAGGCCAACATCTCGACCGTGGTCGGCGCCCTCTACGAGGAGAACGATCCCCGTCGCGACGGCGGCTTCACCATCTTCTACGTGGGCATCAACCTGGGCTCGTTCCTGGCCACGGCCGCCTGTTCCTACCTGGGCTTCAACTATGGCTGGGCCTATGGCTTCGGCCTGGCGGGCATCGGCATGCTGTTCGGCCTGTTGACCTTCATCTTCGGCCAGTCCTGGCTGGAAGGGCGCGGCGCGCCGCCCGTTCCGATCAAGGGCCGTTCCATCCTGGGCGTGCCGCTGGAGCCCTTCTTCTGGATCGCCGGCCTGATCGCCGTCATCCCGACGTGGATGCTGATGCAGCGCCACGAGATCATCGAGGCGGGCCTGCCGTGGATCGCCGGCGTCATCTTCGCGGCGGTGGTCGGCTACACCGTGCTTCGCCTGAAGGGCGCCGAACGCAGCCGCATGCTGGTGGCCCAGGTGCTGATCTTCTTCTCGGTGCTGTTCTGGGCCCTGTTCGAGCAGGCCGGCTCTTCGCTGACCCTGTTCGCCGACCAGTCCACCCAGATGCCGGCGTGGTTCAACGCCGGTTACACCCAGATGTTCAACCCGGGCATCATCATCATCGGCGGCCCGATCATGGCCGCCCTGTGGGTCTGGCTGGCCAAGCGCAACCTCGAACCCTCCACGCCCGTGAAGTTCTCCTTCGGCCTGGTGTTCGTCGGGTTCGGCTTCCTGGTCCTGACCTGGGCCGCGGGCTCCCAGGCCAACGAAGCCTTCCGCGTGCCGCTGCTGTTCCTGTTCCTGACCTACTTCTTCCACACGATCGGCGAGCTGTGCCTGTCGCCCGTGGGCCTGTCGATGATCACCAAGCTGTCGGTGGCGCGCGTGGTGGGTCTGATGATGGGCGTGTGGTTCCTGTCCAGCTCGGTCGCCCACATCGTCGCGGGCCTCATCGCCCAGGCGACGGCGACCGATACGGTGGCGGGCGTGGTGACCAGCCCGGCGCTGGCGCTGCAGACCTACGGCTCCATCTTCGGCACGATCGGCTGGACCGGCGTCGGCGTCGGCGTCTTCCTGCTGCTGATCTCGCCGCTGCTGAAGAAGGGCATGGCCGGCATCCACTGACGGCCATTGCTTCACCCATCGAGAAAGCCCCAGCGGAGCCATCCGCCGGGGCTTTTTCTTTCGCGCCTGTCTGTCGCGGCTGTCGCCGCCTCAGAAGGTCTTTCGGACCCGGAGCGAGAAGAAGGTGCGGGGATCGATCTGGCGCTCCTCGACGAACAGGGTGTCGCGCGTCTCGCGGTCGGTGAAGACCGTGCGGCGCACGGAGAAGTCGTCCCACACGTTCAGCTGCGCCCGGATCGACAGGGTCGAGGTCGGCTTGTACTCGGCGAACATCTCGACATAGTCCGAGCCCCTCCAGCTGGAGATCTGGTCCGGGTCGTAGGTCGGCTGTCCGCTCAGATAGGGCAGCCAGTTGACGCCCCACTGCAGCTTCCAGCTGGCGATGTCCTGCTGCAGGCCGACGTTGGCCTGGGTCGTCCGCACGCCCGAGATGGGGCGCTCTTCGCCCGTGGTCGGGTCGGTCACGCGCGTCCTGTTCCACTCGTTCTTGAAGGTGAACTGGCCGCCGGTGAAGCCGAACTTGTCCAGCGGCAGGACCACGTTCAGGGCCAGCTGGTCCAGGGTCCCGTCGCCGATGTTGCCAATCGCGGACAGGCCGTCGGCCAGCGGGATGACGTCGATGGCGTCGACGATCTCGTCGTGGCGATAGCCGATGGACACCACCCCGTCGCCCCAGAAGCGGCGCTCGTAGGTCAGTTCGCTGATCCAGCGCTGCTCGGGCTCCAGGTCGACGTTGCCGCCGAACACGGTCTCGTCCTGCAATTCGGCCGAGGCGGCGAAGTCCGAGAAGTCCAGCTGACCCAGCTCGCGTTCAAACCGGAAGCGCAGCTGGTTGTCGGGCATCGGCGTCCAGGTCGCCTGAAAGCGCGGCTTGGCGAAGAAGAAGCTCTTCTCCTGGTCGGCGTCGCCGGACTGGCTGATGGTCGACGCCTCCAGCCGCAGGCCGCCCTCCAGCGTCAGGTCGGGATGCAGCCGCCAGGTGCCCTTGGAGAAGGCCTCGCCGCGGGTTTCCTCGACCTTGACCGAGGCGCTGGGCAGCGGAACGGGCGTCCCGCCAACGGTGAAGGCCTGTTCGGTCTCGCGCATGTTGTAGGCGATCTCGCCCCCGGCCTCGATGGTGATCTTGGGGGACCGTTCGTGGCGGACCAGGGCGCGCAGGATGGTTTCGGAGCTGTCGCCCGAATAGTCGAACTCCTGACGGGGCGCATCGACGCCGTCTTCCGTTACGTCATAGGTCGACAGGCCGTCCCAGCTGTCGAACTGGTGCATCAGGCGGGTTTCCAGCTTGAACCGCTCGCCCAGCGGGCGCTCCCAGGTCGCGCCGAATTCGCCGCCCTTGACGTCCTCGTCGTCGCGGCTCTCGCGATAGGCGGCGGGGGACTGGGCGATGTCGTAGCCGTGCCAGTCGTTGATGCCGTATCGCGCGGTCAGGTCGACCTTGCCCCCGGCCAGCGGCCCCGCATAGGTGCCGCGGATCGAGTTGCCGCCGCCATAGCCGTCGTTGATCGTCTTTTCGTCGCGCAGGACCGCGCCGTTGGCGTCCCGGCGCACCAGACGGCCCGCGCCGTTCGAATCGCTCATGCTGATGCCGTCGGACAGGGTCACGCCCCAGCTGCGATCGCCGTCGCGGGCCGTGAACTGATAGCTGCCGCCGTACAGGTCCGTGCCGGCGCCCTCGAACTGGGTGGTGTTCCACGTCAGGATCGACTGGCGGCTGCTCTCGGCCTTCAGGATGACGTTCACGACGACGGAATAGCCCTGCATGTCGATGCCGGGCGCGCCGCCGCGAATCAGCTCGATGCGGTCGACCTGACTGGCCAGGGTGCGGCCCAGGACGTTGGAGCCCGTGTCGTTCTTGGACGCGGGGCGGGCGTTGTTGATCAGGACGTTGCCGACCGCGCCCTCGAAGCCGCGCGCGCCCGATCCGTCTTCGACCGAGAAGCCGGGCACCCGGTTGACCATGTCCAGCGCCGTGTTGGGGCGCTGGGCGGCGAAGAAGTCGGGGGTGAACACCAGCACGCCGCGCTGGGCGGCGTCCGCCAGCGGCGCCTGGCTGGTGGCGCCGGTCGGCACGGGCGCCTCGGCCACCTGGGGCTCGTCCCCCGCATGGGCGGCGCCGGCGGCGAACAGCAGGGCTGTGGTGGCCAGCAGGGTGGTTCTTGTCATTGGTCTTCCCCTCGGATTTGGTGAGGGATGTGTGCCGACGCCTGCCGTTCATCTCCAGTTACAAGGCCGAAAGGTGGATTAAATCGACGACATCATTACAAGGATTTCACGTGCCAATACTTTGCTGCTGCAATCTATACAGTCCGGTAATGTTTTGAGGCGGGGACGATGAGCTTCAGGATCGCGCTTGCAGCCCTCGGGCTGGCCTTTGTCATGACGACCGGCGCTAATGCACAGCCCGTCGACGGCGGCCCGGACGTCGCGACCGTCGACGAGATCGTGGTCGTCGCGCGTCGGGCAGGCCTGCCGATGTGGACCGTCGAGACCGCGACGGGATCGGTCATTCTGGTCGGGTCCGTCGCCGGCGTGCCGCGCGACTACGCCTGGCGGCCCGAAGCGCTGGAGGCGGCGACGGCCCGGGCCCAGCGCATCCTCTATCCGATCGAGGGCCGCGCCTCCCTGACCGACGTGATGCGCGTGATCTGGCGCATCCGCACCCTGTCCCGCCTGCCGAAGGACGCGACCATCGCCGACTACGCCTCGCCCGAGCTGATGGCCCGGCTGGAGCGTCTGCACGCAGGTGATCGGTCAAAGGCCTGGCGCACCCAGACGCCGACGGTCCAGAGCTTCGATCTGCTGAAGACTGCGGGCTCGACGCGGCGAGAGCGGGCGGTGGAGCAGGTCGTGCGAGCGGCGGCCCGCACGGCGGGCGTCTCCGGCGCGCCGGTCGGCGTCATCCGCGGCGACGAGATGATCGACAATCTGCTGCAGGCGCCGCTAGAGACCCATCTGCCGTGCCTGGACGCCGCCGCGCGGGCGGCCGAGGCGGGCCCCGACGGCGCGGCGCGTCGCCTGGACGACTGGAGCCGGCTCAGGGTCCAGGCCGTGCTGGCCAATCCTCTGGACCAGGCCTTCGACCGCTGCTGGCCCACCGGTGATCCCGGGATCGGACCTGTCCTTCGTCAGCGCTGGATCGAGGCGACGCGCGAGGCTCTGGCCCAGCCGGGCGTCACCCTGGCGGTGGCCCCGCTCAGGCTTCTGGCGGAGAAGGGCGGGGTGCTGGATCGGCTTCAAGCCGACGGTCTGGAGGTGCGCGGTCCGGACTGGCGGCCAGACGGCGAAGGCTCGCTTCAGTAGCGGGCGTCCGCATAGGCCCGGTCTCGCCGCGCGGCCTCCTGGGCGGCGCGGGCCTCCCACGCCTCGCGCCGGGCGCGCCGTTCGGCGGCGTAGTCGGGTCGCGGAATATCAAAGCCATAGGCGCCAGGGGCGCCGGCGTATTCGCGGCGCAGGTCGATCTCGCGCCGGGGCGGCGCCGGCAGGATCACCCTCGGCGCCTCGTAATCGTCCGTCGCCGTCTGCAGGGTCGCGACCTCATCGCCCTCGACATAGGCGTCGTCCACATAGGCCAGTGCCGCCTGGGCGGCGGCCTGTTCTGCGCGCCTCGCCGCTTCGGCGCGAGCCAGCGCGGCGCGGTCGAAGTCGTCGCGAAGCCGGCCCACGTCCATCACCGCGCCGGGCTCCACCTCGGGCTCGGTGGGCGCGACCAGGCGAATCTGGATCAGCGGGCTGTCGACGTCCGCAGCGGCGGATTGCGGGCGCGCGGTCATGGCGATCGCGGCCGCGCCGATCGCCACGACAGCCAGCCCGCCCAGTCCCCAGCGCAGCCGGGGACTGGACAGGCAGGCTTCAAGCCGGGCGCGCGGCGCGGTCATCGACTCTGATCAGTTGGCGGGCACGGCGTCGCGGGCGGCGTCGCCGATGTTCTCGGCGGCGCCGCCGACGCTCTCGGCCGCGCCGGCGATGGCGTTGGACTCGACCTGTTCGCTGCGGCTCATGTTCATCAGGAAGTAGCCGATGACCAGCACGGCCAGCAGGCCGATGATCAGGGCGACGATGGCGCCCATGCCGCTGCCGCCGCGGCGTTCGACCACGGTCGGGGCGGACGTGTTTTCAGTCACGCGCTCGACGCGGCCATCGGGATGTTCAACGGTACGTTCGGTGGACATTGTGGTCTCCTCTCCAGTGTGGCGGGGAAACACGTCACCGTCCGATACGGTTCCGCTAGAGCCTGATCGGCTGAGGGAGATCGGTTCGCGATTCCGCTGATGCCGCAGATCAGGCTCCAGTCTGTCCTGGCGTCAGACCGCGGTGCCGCCGACCGTCAGGCCGCCGATCTTCAGGCTGGGCTGGCCGATGCCGACCGGCACGCCCTGGCCCGCCTTGCCGCAGACGCCCACGCCCGGATCGAAGGCGAAGTCGTCGCCGATCATTTCGATGCGGGTCAGGGCAGTCGCCCCGTCGCCGATCAGGGTCGCGCCGCGCACCGGGGCGGTGATCCGGCCATCCTCGATCAGATAGGCCTCCGTGCACTGGAACACGAACTTGCCGTTGGTGATGTCGACCTGACCGCCGCCGAAGTTGGCCGCATAGAGCCCGCGCTTCGTGCTGGCGATCATGTCGGCCTTCGACTCCTTGCCGCCTTCCATGAAGGTGTTGGTCATGCGCGGCATCGGCATGTGGGCGAAGGACTGGCGCCGCCCGTTACCCGTCGCGGCCACGCCCATCTGCCGCGCGGACAGCCGGTCGTGCATCAGCCCGACCATGATGCCGTCCTCGATCAGCACAGTGCGCGAGGTCGGCGTGCCCTCGTCATCGACCGACAGCGATCCGCGCCGTCCGGCGATCGAGCCGTCGTCCACCACCGTCACGCCAGGCGCCGCGACCCGCTTGCCCATCATGCCGTTGAAGACCGACGAGCCCTTTCTGTGGAAGTCGCCTTCGAAGCCGTGGCCGACCGCTTCGTGCAGCAGCACGCCGGGCCAGCCGGCGCCCAGCACCACGTCCATCTCTCCGGCCGGGCAATCGACCGCCTCCAGATTGACCAGCGCCTGGCGCAGCGCTTCGTCCACCTGCGCCTGCCAGCGTTCGGGCGCCACCCAGGTCTCGAACCCGGCCCGGCCGCCGGCCCCGGACGAAGCGCTCTCGCGTCGGCCGTCCTGCTCGACGGTGACGGACACGTTCAGTCGCACCAGCGGGCGGATGTCGCGCACCGCCCGGTCATCGGCGCGCAGGATCTCGATGGCCCGCCGCTCCCCGACCAGCGAAGCCGAAACCTGCACCACGCGCGGATCGCGCGCCCGGGCCCAGGCGTCGATCTCGGCCAGCAGGGCGATCTTGTCGGAAAAGGCGGGCGAGGCGAGGGGGTCGATCTCGCCGTAAAGCTTCTGGTTGGTGGCGCGCGGGGCCTCGGCCGCCACGCCCGCGTGACCCTGCTTGGCCAGAGCGGCGCTGTCGGCGGCGCGGCGCAGGGCGGCGGCCGAGATTTCATTGGCGTGGGCGTAGCCGGCGGTCTCGCCCGCCACGACGCGCAGGCCGAAGCCCTCGGTCGCATCATAGGCCGCCGACTTCAGCCGGCCGTCGTCGAACACCAGGCTCTCGCTCTCGGAGCGTTCCAGGAACAGTTCGCCGTCGTCCGCGCCGTTCAGGGCGCCCTTCAGGATCGACAGGGCCTCGTCGGGGTCGACGCCGGCGGTTTCGAGGATGGGCGGCGGGGAAACATGAACGGTCATGCACCCTAGGTAGGGGCTCGCGCGCCCTTCGTCACCTGCCGCGCGACACGCGCTTTCCCAACCGCGTTCGGGAGCGCTACACCCCTCCCGAACGTTCTCCGGCCAAGGAGCCCCAGATGACCGACCGCAAGCCGACCGAAGCCGACCTCGAAGCCCTGGACGTCACCGACGCCGAAGAGGTCGAGATCAACCGCATCGCCCAGCCTCTGGTGCCTGACGCCGCGCCGGACGCCAACGACGACCTGGTCCAGATCGACGCCACGGCCGACGGCGTGGTCTTCGTCACCATCAACCGGCCGCACAGGAAGAACGCCTTCGACGCCGCGACCATCGCCGCCCTTCACGAGGCGTTCGAAACCCTGCACGGCGCCGACCGTGTGCGCGTCGTCTTCATCCGCGGCGCGGGCGGCACCTTCAGCGCGGGCGCCGACCTGAACTGGATGCGCGACGCCGCCGGCTGGTCCGAAGCCGACAACCGCACCGACGCCCAGGGGTTGGCCCGGATGCTGAAGGCCCTGCACGACGTGCCCGCCCTGACCGTGGCCGTGGTCGAGGGTTCGGCCATGGGCGGCGGGGCCGGCATCGTCGCCGCCTGCGACATGGCGGTGGCCGTGGCCGGGACCCGCTTCGCCTTCTCCGAGGTCAAGCTGGGCCTGATCCCGGCGACCATCGCCCCCTATGTGATCGAGGCGGTCGGCGCCCGCCGCGCGCGCCAGCTGTTCCTGACCGCCAACATCTTCGACGCCGACTACGCCGCCCACGCCGGCCTGATCGATCTGGTCCTGCCGGAAGGCTCGGTCGACCAGTTCATCGAGATGCTGTCCGACAGCCTGTCGGCCAATGCGCCGGGCGCCATGGGCGACGCCAAGCGCCTGGTCCACGACATCGCCCACCACAAGATCGACACCGGCCTGATCGACGACACCGCCCGCCGCATCGCCCGCGCGCGCGTCTCCGAGGAAGGCCGCGAAGGCGTCGCCGCTTTCCTCGAAAAGCGCCCGCCCAACTGGGCAGGCTGAATCGCTGACACCCTCTCCCAACAGGAGAGGGTGAGCACGCCCCTGGCGCCTATGCCGCCCGGCGGATCAGCTCGTCGGCCAGCTCCGCCGTCAGATAGCCGTCGGCGATACGCCCGTTGGCCTGCTGCCAGCGGCGCAGGGCGGCACGGGTGTTGGCGCCGATGACGCCGTCCACGCCCTGGGTGTCGAAGCCCATGCGCGTCAGGGCGTTCTGGGCGCCGATGCGCTGGTCGCGGGTCAGCGGCGCGTCGTTGGGCCAGGCCTTGGTCAGCGCGGGCTTGCCCTGGATCCCGTCCGCGATCAGGCCGATGGCCAGGGCGTAGGACACCGAGTTGTTGTAGCGGCGGATCACATAGTGGTTGGGCAGGGCCATGAAGGCCGGGCCGTTCGCGCCCTGCGGCAGCAGGATGGTCGCCGGCTCCCGCGCCTCGGCGCCGTTGGGCGTCCCGCCCTGGGCCAGGCGCACGCCCTTGGCGGCCCAGTAGGCCCAGTCATGCTTGGGCCCTTCCGCCTCGGCGTAGTCGAAACCGGCCGGCAGCGTCACCTCATAGCCCCAGGTCTGGCCGCGCTTCCAGCCGGCCTGGGCCAGCAGATTGGCGGCCGAGGCCAGGGCGTCGGCGTCGTCGCCCCAGATGTCGACATGGCCGTCGCCGTCCTGATCGACGCCCAGACGCAGATAGTTGTCGGGCATGAACTGGGTCTGGCCCATGGCCCCGGCCCAGCTGCCCTTAAGCCCCCCGCGCTCGCGCCGGCCGTCGATGACGATGTCCAGGGCGTGCTTCAGCTGGCCCTCGGCCCATTCCCGTCGGCGGCCGTCATAGGCCAGGGTCGCCAGAGAGCGGATCACGTCATAGTCGCCCTGCACCTGGCCGAAGGCGCTCTCCTGCGCCCAGATGCCGACCAGAATCTCGCTCGGCACGCCAAAGCGCTGGACCACCGCCCACGGCACGCGGTCGATGCGCTGCTTGGCCTGGGCGATGCGGACGGCGGTCGCGGCGTTCTGCACATAGACGCCGGCGGGGCGCGAGAACTCCGGCTGGTTGCGGTCCAGCCGCACCACGCTGGGATCGGGCGTCAGCCCCTCCATCTCGCGGGCGTAGGCTGCGCGCCGGGCGCTGCTGGCGCGGGCCAGGAAGCTCTGCTTCCAGCCCTCGAAGCCCTGCTGGTCGTAGGCCGCGAGCGGCGGGTTGGTCGAAGGAGTCGGCGCGGGCGCGGGGGGCGTGGTTGCGGGCGCGGGCGCGGGCTGCGACGTCGGAATCGCCGGCAGCGGCGGCTCCGGCAACATGGGCGCGCAGGCGGCGACGCAGCCGATCAGGAGGAGGCGGGAGGAAAAGCGCATGAGAATCAAACTAGAGCAGCTCGCCAAACGGGGGAAATGACATCCGCGCGAAGGCCGCGGTTCATGCAAAACGCCTGACACGCGAAACCGCACGGTCCGCTTCCCCAATTGGCGTCATTAACCTTCATTTTTGTCGACGTCCTCCGCCGGTGCGGCGTAATAGCGCAGTCCCTCTGACGGCCTGATGGCGGAGTGGCGACGCGACGGGCGTGCAACCCCGTGAACCCTCCGTTCGACTCGGAGGTCAGGCCTCCATCCTTTAAAGCTTTGCGCCAGCCCTTCTGGCGACCTCCCGCCCCGGGAGAGCGCCAAGGCGGGTTTCACGCCCTTTCGGCTTGACGGCGGGGAGTCGCCTATCTATACGCACCGCCTCCGCCGCGATCCGACCGGGTCAGCGGCTTTTCTATTGGTTTCTCTCAGGACGTCCGACCATGAAGGTCCGCAGCTCGCTCAAGTCCCTGAAGACCCGCCACCGCGACTGCAAGGTCGTGCGTCGCAAGGGCGTCGTCTTCGTCATCAACAAGACCGACCCGCGCTTCAAGGCCAAGCAGGGCTAAGGATTTTCCTGAGCCTCGCAAGAGGCGTCGCGCTCTGGCGGCCCCAGGGGCGGTAGCGCGACAAGCACGCACTCAAGCAGCCCGCAGGGCGGTAGCGCGAAAAAGATGCGCTCAAGCAGCCCGCAGGGCGGTGGCGTGAAAAGGATGCGCTCAGGCAGCCCGAAGGGCGGCAGCGCATCAGGAAAGCCCTACGATCCACAGGCTGCGGACTTTGTCCGCGGCCTTTTTCGTGTTCGCGGTTGAGCCGCGCGGCCCGGCATGGTTAGCGTCCGCGCCTGATTTCTGGAGTTCTCCCCATGGCCGATGACGCCGCCTTCGACGCCTCGCCCGACGTCCTGACCGCCACGGCCCAAGGCCGCCTTCGCACCATCATCGAGCGCCTGGAGCGTCTCGAGGAGGACAAGCAGGCCGTAATGACCGACATGAAGGAGGTCTTCGCCGAGGCCAAGGGCGAGGGCTACGACGTCAAGGTCCTGCGCAAGGTCATCCGCATCCGCAAGCAGGACAAGGCCAAGCGCCAGGAGGAAGAGGCGATCCTCGACCTCTACCTGTCGGCTCTCGGCGAGGTCTGACCTGAAGCGATCCGGCTTCGGCGGCGGCAAGGGCGGCGCGAGAAAGCCGCCCGCCAGCCCGTTCGAGGCTGAACGCAAGGCGGCGCAACGCGCCGCGCTCAACGCCCTGAAGCGCGCCCGCCGCTCGGCAGAGAAGGCGGGCGTTTCGCTGTCCGAATGGGAGGGCGAGTTCCTCGAGTCCGTCAGCGACCGGATCAAGACCCACGGCCGCGCCTTCGCCGACCCTGAAAAGGGCGCGCCGGGTCAGGCGCTGTCGGCCATGCAGGGCCGCAAGCTCAAGGAAATCGCCGCCAAGGCCAAGGGCGAGGCGCCGAAGCGCCGGTGGGGACGCAAGAAGGACGACTGACCCCCGTCGTCATCTCGGCTCAAGCGAGCATGAGGCGATGGAAGTTCGGCGACCTTGCAGGGGTTGGTCGCGTAAACCTCAACCCGCCTCCTTCAACTGACCTTCCAACCCCTGTTCGCGGACCTTGCGGTACAGGGTCGAGCGGCCGATGCCCAGGCGTCGCGCGATCTCGCTCATGTGGCCGGAATAGACTTCGATGGCGTGCTGGATCAGGTCGCGCTCGATGTCGTCCAGGGTGCGCAGGTGCCCCCGGTCGTCCAGGATGCGGATGGGCTGGTCGGGCAGGGGCGGCAGGTCGCCATAGGCCGGCGCCGGCGCGGGCGCGGCCTCCTGGGCCTGCGGCATCGGCGCGGCCACGCCCGAGATGGCGGGGAAGTCGTGCGGCTGCAGGAAGGGCGCGTCGGCCAGGACGATGGCGCGGAACACCGCATTCTCCAGCTGGCGCACGTTTCCGGGCCAGTCGAACCCCTGCAGCAGCGCCATCGTCTCCGGCGCGCAGCCGGCGATCCGCTTGCCTTCCTCGGCGTTGAAGCGCGCGATGAAGTGGTCGACCAGGGCCGGGATGTCCTCGCGCCGCTCGCGCAGGGACGGGGCCTCGATCGGAAAGACGTTCAGCCGGTAGAACAGGTCCTCGCGGAAGGCGCCGTCCTTCACCTGTTGGGCCGGATCGCGATTGGTGGCCGAGACGATGCGCACGTCGATCTTGACCGGCCGCTTGCCGCCGACGGGATCGATCTCGCCCTCCTGCAGGGCGCGCAGCAGCTTGACCTGCAGATCCAGCGGCAGTTCGCCGATCTCGTCCAGGAACAGGGTGCCGCCGTCGGCCTCACGGAACTTGCCCAGCGTCTTCTCCACCGCCCCGGTGAAGGCGCCCTTCTCGTGGCCGAACAGGATGGACTCCGCCAGATTGGCGGGCAGGGCCCCGCAGTTCACGGCGACGAACGGCTTGCCGGCCCGGTCGCTGGCGCCGTGCAGGGCGCGGGCGATGACCTCTTTGCCGACGCCGCTCTCGCCGGTGATCAGGACGGGAATGGACGACCGGGCCGCTCGCGCGCCCAGCGCCTTGACCAGCCGCATCGGCGCGCTTTCGCCGATGATGTCGTCGAAGCTGGCGCGGCCCTGCGCCTTCTTGGTCAGCCGCCCGACCTCGGCGGTCAGTTGCGTCAGCTGCAGCGCGTTCGACACGCCGACCAGCAGCCGCTCGGGGCTGACCGGCTTGACGAAGAAGTCCTGGGCGCCGGCCTGCATGGCCTTGACCACCGCCTCGACCCCGGCGTTGGCGGTCAGGACGATGACCGGCGTGGTCACGCCCGCGCTGCGCAGTTCGGCCAGACACTCCATGCCCGACATCTCCGGCATCACCATGTCCAGCAGCACCACGTCGGCCCCGCCGCCGTGCGTCATGCGGTCGATGGCCTCGCCGCCGCCGTTCGCGTGGACCACCGCATAGCCGTCGCGCTCCAGAACCGCCTGGATCAGGCGGCGCTGGGTCGGATCGTCGTCGACGACCAGAACGGTCTTGGCCATGGAAACCTCGTCATCATCGGCGGCCGGCCTCGACCGGGCTGGCTCGTTTCGGGACGATTCCTAGGCTGACGAGGTGAAAATGGCGTTGTGGGGCGTGGTGACCGTCCGGTTAACCCGCGCCGCAGTCGACCTCGGGCTGCGCCTGCAGGCGCCGCCCGCCGACGATCAGGTCCGGCAGGGCGGCCGGAGCGGACGCGACGTCCCCGCCGAGCGCGTCGCGCAGTCGATCGCGCGGCTCGACGCAGCCCGGCCCGTAGCGGCCCAGGGCCCGCCACCGCCCGTCCTCGCGCTGGCCGAACGCCAGCACCATGCGCTGGGCCGCGACCAGCGCTTCCTCCCGCCCGTCGCCGTCGAGATCCAGCCGTCTCAGCACGCACGGCTGGTCGCCGCTGCAGAAGGTCAGCACGTCGGGCAGGGCTTCCGTCTGCGCGGCGAAGCCTTCGGGCATCGTCTGGCCCGCGACGGGCGCGATCCGCACGCCTTGCGCCCGGCGACGGAGTTCCGCCGGCGTGTCGAACGCCCGTGCATCGCGCTGCTTCGCCGCCTGGGCCAGGCGCGCGACCTCGGGCTCGCTGGAGCGCGCCAACCGATCCAGCGCCGCGCGCCCGGCCTTGCCGCTTTCGAAGCGCAGGAAGTCGAAGTCGAAGTCCGCGGCCGCCACCGCGCCGCGCTCCAGCCGCGCCGTCTGGTTCGCCGACGACAGCCTGGCCGGATCCAGCAGCGGGCTGAACAGGGCCAGGATGACGGCGACCGACAGGACGGCGGCGATGACGTTTGTCCGTTCCAGCGGCCTCAGCCACGGGCCGCGCCGCACGGCGGCGATCAGATAGCCGACGGCGTAGACCGCGCCCACGGCCGCGCAGGCCAGGGCGATGATCCGGTCGGGCGTCAGGCCATGCTGGCCGATCCGCAGCATCAGGCCCCAGAAGGCCAGGCCCACCAGCGGCGCCGCCAGCACGCTGGCGATCCGCGCCCCGACCCGCAGAGCGCGCGGCGGCAGGTTGTCGGGTCGGCCGTCCTGATAGGCGGTGTTGATCAGGATGATCAGGGCGGCGGCGGCGGACAGCACCAGCGTCGTCGCGCTGCGGGTGCCCCACAGTCCGTCCAGCCCGGTGAACGGCAGGGCCAGCAGAAAGCTCGCCACCAGGACGGCGATCACCGGCAGCAGCCATGACAGCAGCATCAGGGCCACCGTCCGCACGCCGCGAATCAGACCGTCGCGCACGTCGGTCAGCTGCACCGCCGTGGCGAACGCCAGGCACAGCAGGGGAATGGCGAACCAGGCCTGGGACAGCAGGCGCTCCAGGGCGTCGATGCCGATCACCCGGAACAGCGCGCCGCCGAGGTGCAGCAGAAGCCAGAAGGCGCCGGTGAAGGCCAGGGACAGCGCCAGCTGCACGCCGGCCTTCCAGGCGACGTCGAAATAGTCGGCATAGGGCGCGATCGGGCGCCCGGCCCGCACCGCGGGCGCGATCAGGTGATGGGCGATGAACAGGGCCGCGGCGGCGAACGCCAGCGTCGGAAGGCTGAGGAACGGCGGCTGGGTCCAGCTTTCCAGCACGCGCCGGTCCACGTCGTGCCAGCCCAGCAGCGCCAGGACGACGGCCGCCACCGCCGTCCAGATCGTCAGCGTCCGCCCCGACAGCCTTCCCACGCCCGCCAGCACCACGACCGGCGCATAGCCCGCCGCCAGCGCCAGGGCGCCGAACGCCGCCGGCTGGGTGCGCGGCCACAGGCCATGTTCGCCCGCGAAATAAAGGGCGTAGAGCGCCAGACCCTGCAACAGGCCGGTGATCAGGCGCGCGGCGAACAGCCGGCGCTCTCCGCCCAGCCCGCTGCGGCCGGTGTCGCTGAACTGGTCCATGGCGGTCCTCCGATCCGCAGGCTTGGCACAATGAAAGCGTCGCGCGAAGGCCTTGCCCGGTTGCGGCGCGCTCGCCCGCCCCCCACAACAGCACCATGAACGCCCCCTTCAAGACCCCCGAGACCGAAGCCCCGCTGTGGGACCTGACCGACCTCTACGGTTCGCGCGACGACGCCCGCATCGCCACGGACCTGGCCCGCTCGCGCGTGCTGGTGGACGAGCTGAACAGCCTGCGCGGCCGACTGGTCGCCGAACGCGCCGATCCGGCCGGGCTGGGCGCGGTGCTGGACCGGGCGATCACCGCCTATGAGCAGGCGTCCGACATTCTGGGCGCCCTGGGCGCCTACGCCTTCCTGGCCGCCTCCACCGCGCGCGATGACGCGGGCGCGCAGGGCTTCGAGGCCGATGTGCGCGAGAAGATCACCGCCATCGCCACCCCGACCGTCTGGCTGACGCTGGAGATCAACCAGATCGACGACGCCGAGCTCGAGGCCGCCCTGAACGCCCACGCCGGCGCGGCGCGTTGGCGCCCGTGGCTGCGCCGCGTCCGGGCGATGAAGCCGCACGAACTGTCCGCCGAGCTCGAGACCTTCATCGCCGAGCGCGGCCCGATCACCGCCCAGTGGCCGCGGCTGTTCGACGAACAGCTGGCCGCGCTTCGCGCCCGGTCCGGTCACGAGAGCCTGACCCTGGCCGAAGCCCTGAACCGGCTGTCGGACGCCAAGCCCGCCCGCCGCAAGGCCGCCGCCGAAGGCCTGTCCGAGGCCTTGGCCGCCCGCGCGCCGACCATCGCCCTGGTGCTGAACACCGTGGCCGCCGACAAGGCGATGGAGGACCGCTGGCGCGGGTTCAGCCGCCCCGCCGACAGCCGCCACCTGGCCAATGAGGTCGACGGCGAGGCGGTCGACGCCATGGCCGAGGCGGTCGCCCAGGCCTATCCGCGCCTGTCACACCGCTATTACGCCCTGAAGGCCAAGGCGATGGGCAAGGCGCGGCTGGACCACTGGGACCGCAACGCCCCAATCGAGACCGCCGCGCCCCGCGCCTTCACCTGGAATCAGGGACGCGAGATCGTGCTGGGCAGCTTTTCCGACCTGGGCGGCGATTTCGCCGACCGCGCCGCTCGCTTCTTCGACCGCCCCTGGATCGACGGTCGCGCCCGGCCGGGCAAGCAGTCCGGCGCCTATGCGCACCCGGTCACCGCCGACCGCCATCCCTATGTGTTCCTGAACTGGATGGGCGAGCGGCGCGACGTCCTGACCCTGGCGCACGAACTGGGCCATGGGGTGCACCAGATTCTGGCGGCGGATCAGGGCACGCTGCTGGCCGACACGCCGCTGACCCTGGCCGAGACCGCCTCCATCTTCGCCGAGGGCCTGACCTTCGACCGCCTGCTGGCCACCGCGCCAAAGGCCGAGCAGCGCGGCCTGCTGGCCGGCCGCATCGAGGACGGGCTGAACACCGTGGTGCGCCAGATCGCCTTCCACCGCTTCGAGACCCGCTTCCATGACGAGCGCCAGAAGGGGGAGGTGCCGCAGCAACGCATCAACGAGCTGTGGCTGGACGAGATGGCCGCCTCTCTCGGGCCGGCCGTGACCCTGAACCCCGGCTACGAGCACTGGTGGAGCTATGTCAGCCACTTCGTCCACTCGCCCTTCTACGTCTACGCCTACGCCTTCGGCGACCTGCTGGTCGCGGCGCTGATGGAGGCGCGTCGCGCGGATCCCGCGGGCTTTGCGCCCCTGTACCGCGACCTGCTGGCCGGCGGCGGGACCCGCACCTATGTCGAGGCTCTCAGGCCCTTCGGCCTGAACCCCCGCGATCCGGCTTTCTGGAGCGTGGGTTGCCAGCGGCTTGAGCGGCTGGTCGATCAGTTCGAGGCGCTGTCCTGATCCGTCCGACGTCATTCCCGGCACGGTGAAGGGCGGATCGGAGGCGGCGACTTGCACTTGAGCGAACCGCGCGCCTCGCTATAAGTCCGCCAAGAACGACTGGGGAATCTCCATGGCCGAGCCGCACAATCCCGCCACCGCCGAAGCCGACGCCGACGCGCAGGCCTATGTCCATGGCGAGATGGCGATCAACGAGCAGGCGTCGACCTTCGACCTGTTCATCTTCATGACCAAGTGGGGCTCGCTGGGCGTCGCTGTGCTGCTGGTGCTGCTGACGCTGTGGTTCCATCCGGGCGGCAGCTTCATCGCCGGCCTGATCGGCGCGGTGGTCCTGTCGGTCGTCGGCTGGTTCGCGCTGAAGTCCAAGCCCAAGGCCCGCTGAACCCCTTTTCAGGGTCAGATCTCCTCATCCCGCCGCCAAGCGTGGCGTAACGGTGCTTTGACGCCGTGCGCCTATCGGGCCTAACGTTTCTGGCAAGAACAGAAACGAGGGGATTCGCTTGGCTGTCGCTATCGCCGTCACCCGTGAACGTCGCGAAGGCGAGACGCGCTGCGCCGTCACGCCCGAGACGGTCAAGAAGCTGATCGCCCTGGGCGCGTCCGTCGCGGTCGAGGCCGGGACCGGCCTGGGCTCCTCGATCCCGGACGCCGACTACGGGGCCGCCGGCGCGACAGTGAAACCCGACACCCGCGCCGTGCTGGACGGCGCCGACATCGTTTTGAAGGTGCGCGGCCCCACCGCCCAGGAGACCAGCGCGCTGAAGCCGGGCGCCGTCGTGATCTCCATGCTGGACGCCTACCGCGACAAGGCGACGGTCGAGGCCCTGCGCGGCGCGGGCGCCACCGCCTTCGCCATGGAGTTCGTGCCCCGCATCACCCGGGCCCAGGTCATGGACGTGCTGTCGTCCCAGGCGAACCTGGCCGGCTATCGCGCCGTGATCGAGGCCGCCTACGCCTACGGCAAGGGCTTCCCCATGATGATGACGGCGGCCGGCACCGTCGCCGCCGCCAAATGCTTCGTCATGGGCGTGGGCGTCGCGGGGCTGCAGGCCATCGCCACCGCCCGGCGCCTGGGCGCCGTCGTCACCGCCACCGACGTCCGCCCCGCCACCAAGGAGCAGGTGGAATCGCTGGGCGCCAAATTCCTGGCCGTCGAGGACGAGGAGTTCCGGAACGCACAGACCGCCGGCGGCTACGCCAAGCCGATGTCGGCGGAATACCAGGCCAAGCAGGCCGAACTGACCGCGACCCATATCGTCAAACAGGACGTGGTCATCACCACCGCCCTGATCCCTGGCCGCGCGGCGCCCATCCTGCTGACCGCCGCCCACGTCGCGTCGATGAAGCCGGGCTCGGTCATCGTCGATCTGGCGGTGGAAGCGGGCGGCAACGTCGAGGGCTCCAGGCTGAACGAGGTCGTGACCACACCGAACGGCGTCACCATCATCGGCTGGGCCAACCTACCCGGCCGCATCGCCGCCGACGCATCCGCCCTCTACGCCCGAAACCTGACCGCCTTCGTCGGACTTCTGATCAAGGACGGCGCCCTGGCGGTCGATCTGGAGGACGAGATCCTGAAGGCGGCCGTCGTCACCCACGGCGGAGCCCTGGTGCATGAGGGGGTGAGGGGATGAGGATGCCTCCGAACCTCTCCCTCCCCATTTTGGGGAGGGTGGTCGGCGCGACAGCGGCGACCGGGTGGGGACGACCGCAGGTCGCTTCGCCAACCGCTCCCACCCGTCTGACGCTTCGCGTCAGCCACCCTCCCCGGAGCGGGGAGGGAGAAAGGTCGTAATGGAACACGTCGATCCCACCGTCTTCCGCCTGGCCATCTTCGTGCTGGCGATCTTCGTCGGCTACTATGTCGTCTGGAGCGTGACGCCGGCCCTTCACACGCCGCTGATGGCGGTGACCAACGCCATCTCCAGCGTCATCATCGTCGGCGGGCTGATCGCCGCCGCGGCCGTTTCGGGTGATGCGACCGGCCCCGGCGCCTGGGTCGCCAAGGGCGCCGGCGTCGCGGCCGTGACTCTGGCCAGCGTCAACATCTTCGGCGGCTTCATGGTCACCCGACGGATGCTGGCCATGTACAAGAAGAAGGAGCGGCCGGCGAAATGATTGAATGGTCCCTCGACATGACGCTCACCGCGGCAGCTGCTGTCCTGATCGGCTTGCTTCTTTTGCTCGTCATAGCCAGCGACCGCTTGGGGACCCGGTTTCGCAACTCGGTGGCCAGCATTGGCCTCTGCATGGCGCTCGGCGTCTTCGCTGGGGGGGCATGGCAGTCGGCCATGGCGGGCGACTGGGGCCACGTCGCGTTCTTTTGCGTCGTCGGCGCCATGTTCGTCTGGCGTTCTGTTCGGGCCTATAGGCGGTGGTCAGCCCGGCGTGGCGGAGGCGAAGGGCTCAAGCCCGCGCCATGACCGACGCCGCCCACATCGCCATCGTCGCCTCCTGGATCGCCACGGCGATCGGCATCGGCCTGTGGCTGTGGAGCTGGTTCGGGACCAAAATTCCGCTTCAGCGGCAGCGGCTGCACGACTGCGGCATCGTGCTGGTCTTCTCGGCCATACTCGTGCGGGTCGTGATGCAGGCGCGGCCGCTGGGCGTGTTCGAATGGGCGCTGATGTTCATCGGCCCGCTGTTCATCGCCGCCGCCCTGTGGCGGCTGGCGCGGACGCAATGAGACTTTCGGGAGAGGACGGACGATGAACGCATCGCTGGCCGCGCTGGCCTATCTGGTTTCGGGTGTCCTGTTCATCCTGTCGCTGCGCGGGCTCTCCAGCCCGGAGACCAGCCGCCGGGGCAACACCTTCGGCATGGTCGGCATGGCCCTGGCCATTGGCGTGACCCTGCTGACGCTGGGGACGACCGGCGCCCTGGACGGCGTGACCCTGGCGCTGATCGCCGGCGGCGTCATCGTCGGCGGGGGCGCGGGCGCCCTGATCGCGCGCAAGGTCGCCATGACCGACATGCCGCAACTGGTCGCCGCCTTCCACAGCCTGGTCGGCATGGCCGCCTGCCTGGTCGCCATCGGCGCCGTCTATGCCCCCGAGGCGTTCGGCATCCTCTCGGCCGACGGAAGCGGCATCAAGACCCTGTCGATCGTGGAGCTGAGCCTGGGCGTCGCCATCGGAGCCATCACCTTCACCGGCTCGGTCATCGCCTTCGCCAAGCTGAACGGCAACATGTCGGGCGCGCCGATCCTGCTGCCGGCGCGGCACCTGATCAACATCGGTCTGGGCCTGGCGCTGGTTCTGCTGATCGGCGTGATGATCGGCTCGGGCGGGGCCGCCACCTGGGCCTTTTGGGGCGTCTTCGTGCTCAGCCTGATCCTGGGCGCGACCCTGATCATCCCCATCGGCGGCGCCGACATGCCGGTGGTGGTGTCGATGCTGAACTCCTACTCCGGCTGGGCCGCCGCCGCGCTGGGCTTCACCCTGGAGAACATCGCCCTGATCATCACCGGGGCGCTGGTCGGGTCGTCCGGCGCGATCCTCAGCTACATCATGTGCAAGGGCATGAACCGCAGCTTCGTCAGCGTCATCCTGGGCGGCTTCGGCGGCGATGCGGCGGCGGGCGCCGGCGGAGCGAGGGAGACGCGCCCCGTGAAGCAGGGCTCGGCCGAGGACGCCGCCTTCATCATGAAGAACGCCTCCAAGGTCATCATCGTCCCCGGCTACGGCATGGCGGTCGCCCAGGCCCAGCATGCGCTGCGCGAAATGGCCGACAAGCTGAAGACGGAGGGGGTCGAGGTGAAATACGCCATCCACCCCGTCGCCGGCCGCATGCCGGGCCACATGAACGTCCTCTTGGCCGAGGCCAACGTCCCCTATGACGAGGTGTTCGAGCTCGAGGACATCAACGCCGAGTTCAGCTCGGCCGATGTGGCCTTCGTCATCGGCGCCAACGACGTGACCAATCCGGCGGCCAAGACCGATCCCCAGTCGCCGATCTTCGGCATGCCGATCCTGGATGTGGAGAAGGCCGGCACCGTCCTGTTCATCAAGCGCGGCATGGGCTCGGGCTACGCCGGCGTCGAGAACGAGCTGTTCTTCCGCGACAACACCATGATGCTGTTCGCCGACGCCAAGAGGATGGTCGAGGGGATCGTGAAGGGGCTCTAGCGATGGCCGCCGAGCCCAAGACGCGACCGACGGACGCCTCGGTCCCCGACTTCATCGCCGCGGTCGAGAACCCCGCGCGCCGCGCGGACGCCTAAGCGATCAGCGCCATGATGGCCGAAGCGACCGGAGAGCCGCCGGTGCTGTGGGGGGCGTCCATCGTCGGCTTCGGCCGCTATCGCGGCCCGACCGGTGACTGGCCCCTGGTCGGCTTCTCGCCGCGCAAGGCCAATCTTGTCCTCTACATCATGCCGGGCTTCGCCGAGCAGGCGGACCTGCTGGCGCGGCTGGGCAAGCACAAGACGGGCAGCGCGTGCCTGTATCTGAACCGGCTGGCCGATGCGGATCCGGCGATCCTGCGCGAGCTCATCGACCGCTCGATCGCCTCGGTTCGCGCCAGAAACGGCGACTGATCCCGGACAAAAAACGGCCCGCCCGACATGGGGGTCGAGCGGGCCGGCTCCGCCGACCCTCGCGGGGTCGGTGGCGGGTCGCGAGGGCGACGGCGGAGTGTTCTTGGAGACCTAGCCTTCCAGGTCCTGGCCTTCGTCCGGCTCGGGCGTGCCCAGCAGTTCGTCGGCGATCTTGTTGGTCGAGGCGCGCACGGCCTTTTCGATCGAGGCGGAAATGTCGGGGTTCTGCTTCAGGAACTCGCGCACGTTCTCGCGGCCCTGGCCGATGCGGGTCGAGTCATAGCTGAACCAGCTGCCCGACTTCTCGATCACCCCGGCCTTGACGCCCAGGTCGATGATCTCGCCCAGCTTGGAGATGCCTTCGCCGTACATGATGTCGAAGATGACCTCGCGGAACGGCGGGGCGACCTTGTTCTTGACCACCTTCACCCGGGTGGTGTTGCCGACCACCTCGTCGCGGTTCTTGATTGCGCCGGTGCGGCGGATGTCCAGGCGCACCGAGGCGTAGAACTTCAGCGCATTGCCGCCCGTCGTCGTCTCGGGGCTGCCGTACATGACGCCGATCTTGTGACGGATCTGGTTGATGAACAGGACGATGCACTTCGACTTGCTGATGGAGGCCGTCAGCTTGCGCAGCGCCTGGCTCATCAGGCGCGCCTGGAGCCCCGGCAGGCTGTCGCCCATCTCGCCCTCGATCTCGGCGCGGGGCGTCAGCGCCGCAACCGAGTCGACCACCACGATGTCGACGGCGCCCGAGCGCACCAGGGTGTCGACGATCTCGAGCGCCTGTTCGCCCGTGTCGGGCTGCGACACCAGCAGGTCGTCCAGATTGACGCCCAGCTTCTGCGCATAGACCGGGTCCAGCGCGTGCTCGGCGTCGACGAAGGCGGCCACGCCGCCCTTCTTCTGCACCTCGGCGACCGTGTGCAGCGCCAGGGTCGTCTTGCCCGAGGATTCCGGACCGAACACCTCGATCACCCGTCCGACCGGCAGGCCGCCGATGCCCAGGGCCATGTCCAGGCCCAGCGAGCCGGTCGAGACGCTCTCGATCTCGTTGACCTGCCCGGCCTTGCCCAGCTTCATCACCGAGCCCTTGCCGAAGGCGCGATCGATCTGAGCGATCGCCGCCTCCAGCGCGCGCTGCTTGTCGCCGTCTTCCTTGCCCACCAATTTCAATGCCGCCTGCGAAGCCATCTTACCCGTCTCCCTTGCCATGATTCCCATCTGGTTTCCGGGAGAGACCCGCCATGGACCCGCCCCCTTTCGATGACGGGACTATGTGCATGGTTTGTTCCGGTTCACAAGATGTTCTCGCGATCAAAGCGAGAACATCGCCTTTGGGGCGACCGTTTCTGACGTACCCTAGAGTGGCAGGCGCAGGCTGAAGGTGAAGCCGTCTTCGGGATAGGCGAGGGCGGCCGAACCGCCGAGCGATCGGTTGACGGTGGTCTCGATCAGGTGCGAGCCGAAGCCCCGGCGCGTCGGCGGCGTCACCAGGGGGCCGCCGCTCTCGACCCAGTCCAACAGAAGGCTGCCCCCCGCGACCGACCAGTCGACGCGGACGCATCCCGCCGCCGTGGACAGGGCGCCGTATTTCGCGGCGTTCGTCGCCAGTTCGTGGAAGGCCATGCCCAGGCCCAGCGTCTGGCGCGGGTCGAGGTCGACCGCCGGCCCGTTCAGCCGCACCTGTTCGCCGGCGTAGGGCGCCAGTTCCTGTTCCAGCAGATCGCGCAGCGGCGCGCGCTCCCAGTTGCCGGCGGTCAGCAGGTTCTGGGTGTTGGAAAGCGCCAGCAACCGCGCCTCGAACAAGGGGGTGAAGGCCGCCAGATCCGGCGAACGCCGCGCGGTCTGGCGCGCGATCGACTGGACCGTGGACAGGGTGTTCTTCACCCGGTGGTTCAGTTCGTTGATCAGGACGCGCTGCTGACGCTCGCTGTCGGCCAGGGCGATGAAGGCCTGACGACGGTCGGTGATGTCGGTGATGACGCCGGACATGCGCAGCGGTCGGCCGGACCGGCTGCGGATCAATCGGCCGCGCAGGTGGATCCAGCGGCCGACGCTCGGAATGAACCATTCCTGGTCATAGTCGCTGCGGCCGGCTATCGCGTCCTCCAGCGCGGCCTGGTGAAGCGGCAGGTCCGCGGGCGCCAGGCGATCGCCGATCTCGGTGGGGCCCAGCCGCGCATCGGCGGGAATGCCCAGGATCTCCCGCACGCGCGCGGACACGACCGGCGCGCGCAACGGCAGCTGCGCCTCCCAGAAGCCCACGCCTCCGGCGTCGACGGCCGCCAGGATATTGGTGCGCTGGTCGAAGACCGAGGCGCCGAGCGCCAGGAACAGTATGGCGACCGATCCCGCCGTCACCGCGACGGCCAGCATCAGCGGCGAGGCGTCGCCCGGCCGCAGGTCCGCCTCCGCCGGGGTCAGGACCAGGGCGGCCATCCCCGTGTGGTGCATGGCCACGATGGCCCCGCCCAGGACAAGGGCGGCCAGAGCGCGCCACTTCAGGCTGCGATCCTCGCGCGCCGCGAACAGGGCGGCTGTGGAGGCGGCGATGGCGATGGCGATCGACAGTGCGACCAGATCCGGCCTGTAGGCCACGACCGCGGCGGTGCGCATCGCCGCCATCCCCACATAGTGCATGGCCGCGATGGCCAGGCCCATGGCGATCCCCGCTGCGCCCAACCGCGCCGGGCTCGCCTCTGTTCGGGCCGCGGTCAGGAAGGCGATCCCCGTGCCCGCCGTCGCCAGCAGGAAGGACGCCAGCGTCAGGCCGACGTCATAGGAGACCGGGCTGCCCGGATCGAACCCCAGCATGGCGATGAAATGCATCGACCAGATGCTGGCGCCCAACACCAGGGCGGCGATCGTCAGCCAGCGCAGCCGCGCCGCGCCCAGATGCGATCGCACGCGATTGAACAGGTCCAGCGCCGTCCACGCGCCCATTATGGCGACAGCCAGGGACAGGACGAAGAACAGACTTAAAGACGAATGGTGAGGCAAGCGGAGCGGCTCAGGCGGACGTTGCGGCAGCCATAACCCGGAACCGCCGCAGGATCGAAGACAATTCAGGCTTCAAGGGACGACCGCCGCGTCCGGCGCGGGCGGCTCGGCCGTTCGACCGGCCAACGAAAGGCCGCAGCCCAGAAGCAGACAGGCCCCGGCCGCCGCCGCCAGGGCGTGACGCGCGCCAAGCCCGGACGGCGCCAGCGGACGGGCCAGCATCAGCACCAGAAGCGCGATCAGCGCCAGCGCGCCCGGCAGGTCCATGCCGACGCCCAGGAACACGCCGTGCCCCTGGCCCAGCAGCCAGGCGCCGACCAGGCCGGTGGCCAGAAGCGGGGGCGGCAGCGCGCGCCAATCGGCCAGACGGGCGCTGATGAATGCGGACCCGGCCGCCGATGCGGCCGCGATCAGGGCGGTCCAGACCAGCAGGAAGGCCGCCTCCGGGGCCGCCGCCTGGACCACGACCGCGAACATCAAGACCAGGATGATCAGCCCCAGCCATCCGCCCCAGGGTCCGTTTGTCTCGCCGCGCGGCCAGAAGGTCAGCCCCACGGCGAGCGCCAGGGCGACGGCAAGAACGGGATCGAAGCCGCCCAGCGTCAGCGCCAGCAGGCCGAGGACCGCGATCACGCCCGCGACGATGCGTCGTCCGATGACCGCCACGCCCGCCATCAGCACCAGGACGGCGCCGAGCAGCGCCAGTCCTGTCCCGGCCTCCATCCACGGCAGGCGGCGCAGCAGCGTGTAGTAGGTTTCCGGGGAATCGATTCGCTGGCCCATCGGACCGCCCAGCGCGCGCACCGCCTGCGCCAGCACCAGGCCGGCGGCCAGCAACCACGCCCCGCTGGCCACGCCCCGGCCCAGGTCGCTCCAGCGCAGGCCGGTCGCATGGCGCGCCCCCCAGGCGGCGAATCCGGTCAGGCCGGCGGCCAGGGCCAGCAGCAGCCATCCCGCCTGTGGCGGGTGACGCAGCACGACCAGGCCGAAGAGGTCGGCATGAACGGCGTTATATGTCGCCTGCGGCAGGGCCTCCGCGCGAAGGAAGTGGTCGGCCGCCTCCAGCGCCTGCGAGCCGATGTGCTGCAGGCTGCCCTGATCCAGGGCGTCGGGGGTCGATGTCGGCGAATGATACTGGGCCGGCCGGCCGATGAAGGCGAGGTTCACCCCCGCCAGGCCGCGCTGGGCCGCCACGGTGAAATCCGTGCCGTTCGGCATCAGCCGATAGACGAACACCGCCAGGGCGTTGCTGGAGGGACCGCCGGTCGCGTCGCGCGTGGCGCGGGCGTACTGGGCGATGGTCTCGGCGTTGCCGTCGCCGGTCTCGAACATCATGGCCCGGCCGCCGCCGCCCCGGGCTTCCAGATTGACCACCGCGCCGATGCGGTCGCGCAAGGGATGCTCGCTGAAGAAGGCGCGCGCCCCGTCCAGGTTCAACTCCTCGGCGTCCGTCAGAAGCACGATCAGGGTGCGGTCGGCGGCGCCCCGGGCCTGTATCGCCCGAACCGCCTCCAGGATCGCCGCTACGCCCGAGGCGTCGTCGGCCGCGCCGGGCGACCCGGGCACGCTGTCGTAATGCGCCATCATGACGACCGCCGGCAGCGACGGATCCCGGCCCGGCAGCACGCCGATGATGTTGACCGCCCTCAGTCCGTCGGCGCTTTCGCCCCGGTCTTCGATCCGCGCCACGGCCGCCGGCGACAGCAGGCCGGCCTGCAGCGTCGGCGCCAGGCCCATGTCCGTCATCCGGCCCAGCAGATAGGCCTGCACCAGCGCGTGCTCGATCGTGCCGACCGGATGCGGTTCGGCGGCGAGGCGGCGCACGTCGATCATGGCGCGCTCGGCCGAAAAGGTCGTGACGCTGCTGGACGCGGGCAGGGGCCGGGGGGACTGGGTGGTCAGGACCGCCAGACCGAATGCGGTCGCGAGGGCGGCGAGCAACAGGACCAGACGCATATCGTTTCCCCGGTGACGCTAGGGCGCCAGTAGGCCCGCCGCGTGCGCGCGACGCAAGATCGCGTCGGTCAGATCGTCAGGCCGCGCGGCGCAGGACCGACGGGGCCTTCACATACAGGCCGGGACGTCCGCTGACCGGGCGGAAGGCGACCGTCTCGCCCTCCAGCTTCTCGTCGGCGCCCAGGAACAGGCAGCCGTCGTCGACCAGGCGCTGTTCCAGCCCGTCCAGCACCCGGGCGCGTCTGGCCGGCTCCAGATCGGTCAGAACGTTGCGGCAGAAGATGACGTCGTAGCGCACGTCATCCGTTGGTTCCTCCAGCAGGTTGGCGCGGACGAAGCGGACGGCCTGGGCCAGTTCCGGCTTGACCTTCCACTGATCCTCCTGGGGTTCGAACCAGCGCAGCATGGTCGCGGCGGTCAGGCCGCGCTGGATCTCGAAGCCGGTGTAGAGGCCCGAGCGCGCCTTTTCGATCGCGCGGCTGGACAGATCGGTTGCGACCACCTCGACCCGCGCGCCGGTCTCCAGACCGGCCATGGCGATCGACCAGGCTTCCTGTCCGGTCGAGCAGCCGGCCGACCAGACGCGCACCTGACCCGAGGGGCGCGCGGCCGCCAGCGCGGGCAGCAGTTCGCGCTCGAACACCCGGAACGGCGCGCGGTCGCGACGGAACCAGGTTTCCGGATTAAGCAGGGCCTCGATCACCGCCCAGCCCAGCGACGCGACCGGGTTGGCCCACAGATTGGCCAGCAGAGCCTCGACGTTGGCGTAGCCCTCGCGCCGCGCGATCGGGCCCAGGCGGTGCTCGGCCAGTTGCATGCGGTCGCGCGCCAGCCTGTAGCCGGCGCGCGTGGACATCAGGGCCTGCAGCTTGTCGAAGTCCTCGGGCGTCATGCGGCGATGGCCCCGACCTCCGCCAGCTTGGACTGCAGGATTTCGCCGTCGAACGGCTTCATCACATAGTCGTCCGCGCCGGCGGCCAGCGCCTCCGCGATTCGCTCCGGGCGGGTCTCGATGGTGCAGAACAGGACCTTGGGCCGGTCGCCGCCGGGCAGGCCGCGCAGGCGCCGCAGGAAGCTGAGCCCGTCCATGACCGGCATGTTCCAGTCGATCAGCAGAACGTCGGGCATGGCGCCGGTGCAGTAGGCCAGGGCTTCGGCGCCGTCCGCAGCCTCGTCGACCTCATAGCCCAGCGCCTCGACGATCCGGCGCGCCACCTTGCGGATGATGCGGCTGTCGTCGACGATGAGGCAGGTGCTGAGGTCCAAGGCCGAATACTCCCGAAGACGCCGACGGTGGTTTGGTCGACCCTCCGCGCGTCGCGATTATGGCCATTCGGCGGTTAACGAGTCGTTGGGAAACCTTATCAGACCGGCATCCGGGCGACCATGGCTACGCGGACGTCTTCAACCTGAAGATGCAGCTCGCCCCCGGCTTCCGTGACGGTCAGCCACAGCCAGTAGGGCTGGATCCACTGGCCGGCCAGGCCCTCCGTCAGGCGTTCTCCCTTCAGTCCGGCCAGGGCCTCGGGCTTCAGCCGGGCGCGCGCGCCGACGGCGAATCCTTCCAGGACCAGGGCGTCCCCGTCCCGTCGGGTCTGGACCACCGCCTCGCCGCCCAGCGGCAGGGCGCCGACCGTCAGATAGGCCAGGTTGGTCAGGGCGCGGGCCTGCGGCTTGCTGAACTCGCCCTCCGGCACCCGCCAGTCCAGGGTCGCGCGGCCCCCGTCGGTCATTCCGGTCACCAGGCCATGCAGTTCCCGGCTGGTGAATCGCTCGCTGGTCGTCGCCGCGCCGAAGGCGACGCGGGCGAAATGCACCAGGGCGACCATCTTGCGCGCGCTCTGTTCGATCAGCCCCAGGGCGTCGTCGCGCATGTCCTGGGCCGACGGGTCGTTCATCAGGTCCAGGCCCGAGACGATGGCGCCCGACGGGCTGATGAAATCGTGGCACAGCTTGGCCGCCACCAGGGTCGCCAGTTCGGTCGGATCGACGGGAGGCAGCGCGGAGGCGGGGGGGGAGGCATCGGTCATGGCGCGTCGGTCCGGGTCGTTCGGGTCACAGTTCGTCTCGCGCGCGAAGCTGACGTGATTTGTCGGTTCATGGAACCGTCGCGATGGGTTATCGACCGGCCAATGACGACCGTCCCGACCACCAAGCTGGCCCACGACCTGCAAAGCGGCGCGCTGGCCCTGACCCTCGCCGAGATCGCCGAGGATGCGGCTCGCGTGATCCTGCCGTTCTGGCGCAGCGGCGCCCTGGTGGAGACCAAGGCCGACGACAGCCCGGTCACCCAGGCCGATCGCGCCGCCGAGGCCCTGATTCTCGAACGTCTGCAGGCCGCCTATCCCGGCGTTCAGACGGTGGCGGAAGAGGCCGTGGCCGCCGGCGGCGCGCCCGAATCGGCCGAGAGCTGGTTCTGGCTGATCGATCCGCTGGACGGCACCAAGGGGTTCATTCGCGGCGGCGAGGCCTTCACCGTGAATATCGCCTTGATTCGCGACGGCTATCCGGTCGCCGGCGTGGTGACGGCCCCCGCGACCGCCACGACCTGGCGCAGCGACGCCCCGGAAGGCGGCGCCTTTCGCCGTCAGTTCGGCGAGGCTCAGGAGGGCGAGGCCCACGCCGGGGCGGAATGGCGGCCGATCAAGGTTCGCGATCGGCCTCAGGAGGGCATGGCCCTGCTCAGCCACAGCGTCACCGACGACGAAGCCGCGCGCCTGGCCGCCCGGCACGGCTGCACGCGGTGGCAGGGGACGGACTCGTCGCTGAAGTTCTGCCTGATCGCCGAGGGACGTTTCGACGCCTATCCCCGTTCGGGGCCGACGTCCGAGTGGGACACGGCGGCGGGGCAGGCGGTGCTGGAAGCGGCGGGGGGACGCGTCCTGTCCGACGATGGACAGCGCCTGCGCTACGGCAAATCCCGCTTCCTGAACGGCCCCTTCGTGGCGATGGGCGGCTAGGCGCAGCGCGCCGGCCACAGGCTCAACTTAGGCTGCGACGCGGGCGGGGGTCTCGACCGGCTGCGCCGCGGGCCGTCGCACCGGCAGGTCGAAGCTGACCGTCGTGCCCTGGCCCGGCTCGCTTTCCATCGCCAGCCGCCCGCCGTGCATCTCGATCAGCGACTTGGTCAGGGCCAGGCCAAGGCCGGTGCCCTGGGTGGTCTTGGAGTGCTGACCCTCGACCTGTTCGAACGGCCGGGCCAGGCGAACCAGGTCTTCCGGCGCGATGCCGATGCCGGTGTCGGTGCAGGCCACGCGCACGCGATCCTCCCCGCCTTCGCCGACGAACGGGCTCAGCGCCAGGGTGATCGAGCCGCCCTCGGGCGTGAACTTCACGGCGTTCGAGATCAGGTTCAGCAGCACCTGCTTGACGCCGCGATAGTCGGCCTCGATGTCCGGCAGGTCGTCGGCCCGCAAGGCGATGCTCAGCCCGGCCTCCTGCACCTTTCCACGCATCAGCCGCACGGCGTCGTCGCAGATTTCCTTCAGCGACACCGGCTCGTAGTGCAGCGTCATCTTGCCGGCCTCGATCTTGGCCATGTCCAGGATGTCGTTGATCAGGCTCAGCAGGTGCTGGCCCGACTTCAGGATGTCGCCCGCATAGCCCTTGTAGCGGGCATCCCCCAGCGGACCGAACATCTCGGCCGCCATGATCTCCGAGAAGCCGTTGATCGCGTTCAGCGGCGTGCGCAGCTCGTGGCTCATATTGGCCAGGAACTCGGACTTGGCCTGGTTGGCCGCTTCGGCGCGGGTCATGGCGACCTCGTACTTGCGCGCCAGCAGGCTAAGCTGCTCCTGGCTGATCTCCAGCTTGTCCACCATCTGGCGCAGGTGATTGGCGGCGCGGTTCCGCTCGGCCTCCTGCAGCTTGATGGCGGTGATGTCGGCGGCGGTGACCACCGAGCCGCCTTCGGAGGTGAAGCGCTCGTTCATCTGCAGCCAGCGCCCGTCGTTCAACTCCAGCTCGCGCCGGCCCGCCCGGTTGTCGGCCGGGGGATGGTCGGCCTTGATGGCCAGGGCGGCGATGCGGTTCAGCTCGTCCTTCATCGCCCCGCGCCGCACCACGCCGCGTTCGAAGCCGAAAGCGTCCTCGAACGCCTCGTTCCACAGGATCAGCCGGCCCTGCCGGTCGAACAGGACGAAGGCGTCGGAAATGCTTTCCACGCCGTCGCGCAGGCGGCTTTCGGCGGCCTCGGCGCGGACCTTGGCGCGGCGCGCCTCGGTGATGTCCAGCGCGACGCCCAGAATGGCCGAGAACCCGTCTTCTCCACGTTGTCCGCGCGCCTGGCCGCGGGCGTCGATCCAGCGGACGCCGCCGCCCTCCAGGGAAACGGGGAACGTCACCTCGAAGGCGCCGTACGCCGCCGCCTGACGCAGGGCGTGGGACACCTCGCCGCGATAGCGCGGGTGGATGCGCGCCATCACCGCCTCGGTGTCGAGCGTCCCGCCCTGCGGAAAGCCCAGCATCATGGCCATATAGTCCGACAGGGTGACCTCGTCGCCGTCCAGGTCCCATTCCCACACGCCGCAGCGGGCGGCTTCGACGGCGATGCGGAACCGCTTCTCGGCCGACGCCCAGTCCCGGCTGGCGCGCGCCTGTCGCCAATGCTGGAACAGCAGCAGGGCCAGCACGCCCAGCCCCAGAAGCACGGGCGCGCCCAGCACCCAGGTGTCGCTCAGCAAGGCGGCGACGCCGGCGGGGGGCGCCGGGCTGCTGGCGGTGGCGATCAGATCTGTTCCAGGAACGCGCGCCGCCGCGACCGCGCCATGCAGTCTCCCCACGGCGACCGAGCGGACCTCCTGGGCGGCCGCCAGCTCGCTAGGCTCGGCCCCCAGCAGGGCGGCCGCCGCCTGGCTCGTCTCGTCCGGAGCCGAAGAGGCCAGGATCCGGCCGTTCGCCGCGACAAGACGCAGGGTCAGGCCCTCGGCCGTGGCGGTCATAGGCTGCAGACGCGCACTGATACTGCGCCCGCCCACCGGCGCGGCGTCCACGATCAGTCCGCCATCGCTCGCGGCACGGACGCCGGCTGCGCCGTTCCCGGCGGAAAAAGCCTCGGCTGGCGCGCCGTCGATCGCCAGCGCCTCTCCGCTCGCGTCACGGATCGCGAAGGCCGCTTCCGGGGCGGCGCGGCGCGCAGCCTCGAGCGCAGCCGACGGGGCGCCTTCGCCTTGCAGCACCGCTGTGGCGGCGGACAGCCCCGCGCCGGCGGCGTCGAGGCTTAGGCGGGTCTGGGCCGCCAGCAGGGCCGCGCCCTGCGTCAGCGTCTGCTCGCGCAGGGTCTGGGCCTCGCGCACCGGCCGGCCGGCTTCGCGCGACGCCAGCAGCACATAGGCGGCCGCGGCCAGGGCGATGGTCAGGACGGTGATCCTCAGCCAGGCCGGCGTGCCGGCGCCGCGATCCGAGGCCCGACGCCCCGGCTGCTGTGCGCGCCGCTCATTGCCTGACAAGGCGATCTCCCGACCCAATTCCTCTGTCGGGGGAATCTAGGCTGCGTCGTGGATTCGTGTCGAGGCTTGCTTGCGGTGTTTTGCGTTCAGGCGGCGACGGACGGCGCGTCGGCCGGCACGCGAAGCACGGCGGTGGTCACCTCGCGCGCCTGGCGGGCCAGCGCCAGCAGGGGAGGGGGCGCCTCATCGGGCGCCTCGGCCGCCAGTTCCATCAACTGTTCCGCCAGTCGCAGCAGGCGTGGCGTCGCCGCGATCAAACGGGCCTGGAACTCGATGCGCTCGGGGTCGCGATCGTATTCGGCGCCCGGCACTCGCCAGCCGCCCCAGTCCGCCGCGTCGGTCACGACCACCGGATAGCTGCCGGGATAAGGATGGTGCAGACAGTCTTCCTCGGACTGCCACTTGTTACGGGCGCGCATCAGGCGCCACTGGCCCAGATCGTTGGCGGCCGGATCTTCGACCGCCAGCTGCAGCTCATTGGCCGCGAAGTCGCGCCCCAGGCCGACGTCGTATGTAACGCGCACCGGCTCGTCGAAACCCTTGGCCCAGACGGGCTGGACCTTCTCGATGTAAGTCCATGCGCCGACGCATTCGACCCAGACCTTCTGTCCCTTCTGGAACTGCGCGCGCGCCATGCAGCCTTCTCCCTGATCCGCAGCGCAACAGGATGAAGGAGGAGGCTTAGCGCCGGGTTCGCAAACGCCGTGAAGAAAGCCTGAACGGCGTCAGCTGCGCGAGATGCTTTCCAGCGTCTCGCCCGCGTACTTCTCCTTCACCCGGGTCGACAGGTCGCCCAGCGAGACCACGCCCACGACCCGCTCATGCTTGTCGACCACGGGGGAGCGGCGAATCTGGCGGCTGCTCATCAGGTCGAGAACTGCCTTCAGGTCGGCGTCGTCGCGAACGGTCTGGGCGTCGCGGCTGATGTATTCCAGCACGGACGCGTCGGGCGAGGCGCCGGCGGCCACGGCCCGCACCACGATGTCGCGGTCGGTGATCGTGCCGATCAGACGGTCGCCATCGGCGACGGGGATGAAGCCGAAGCCGCCGCGCGCCATCCGCTCGGACACTTCGCGCAGCGTGTCGCCCGGCCGGGCGATGTGCACGTCCCGGGTCATGACGTCGCGAACCTTCATGGCGATCTCCCTTGGCTGCCGATCGCGCAGTCAACCCGTCGGCACGGTGGAGGTTCCCCCGCCCTCAGCCCTTGCGGCTGTCGAACAGGGCGCGCGCCGCCTCGATCCGGTCGATGTTCGTCTCGGCCCAGGTCCAGACGCCGCAGAAGGCCTCCGCAAGGGTGACGCCCAGGTCCGTCAGGCGGTACTCGACCTTGGGCGGGATCACCGGATGCACGGTGCGGATCACCAGTCCGTCGCGCTCCATCAGCCGCAGGGTCTGGGTCAGCATCTTCTGGCTGATCCCGCCGACCAGCTCGCCGACGCGGGTGAAACGCAACTCGCCATGCTCGGCCAGCACCTCCAGGATCAGCATGGTCCACTTGTCCGCGACCCGGCCGATCACCTCGTTGACCAGGGCCTCGACCCGCGGGTCGGCCGTTTCGCCCGTGTCGGGGTGGGCGATTTTCGCGGTGGGAACGGCTATCATGTCCAAATCTTCCTTTCCGGTAAGTATAGCAGTTTCTGGTGCCTGCTTTCCAATGGAGAGTGACCGTCGTACCTCGGCTGCGACGCGAAGGCACGCGTCCTGAAAGGAGCCCGATCATGAACATCACCGGCAACACCATCCTGATCACCGGCGGCGGCACGGGCATCGGCCGCGCCCTGGCCGAGGCGCTTCACGCGCGCGGAAACCAGATCATCATCACCGGCCGGCGCGAGGCCCCGCTGAAGGCCGTCGCCGACGCCAATCCCGGCATGGCCTGGGCGGCGCTGGACGTGGCCGACCCCGCCGCCATCCGCGCCTTCGCTGCCCAGGTCGTCAAGGATCACCCCGCGCTGAACGTGGTCATCAACAACGCCGGCATCATGCAAGTCGAAGACCTGACGGCCGAGCCGTTCGACCTGGACGTGGTGGACGCCACCATCACCACCAACCTGCTGGGGCCCATTCGCCTGACCGCGGCCCTGCTGCCGCACCTGCGCGCGCGGCCGGCCGCCACCGTGATGACCGTGACCTCCGGGCTGGCTTTCATTCCCCTGGCGGCGACGCCGACCTACAACGCCACTAAGGCGGCGATCCACAGCTGGACCATCTCCCTGCGCCACCAGCTGCGCGACACGCCGATCGAGGTGCTGGAGCTGGCCCCGCCCGCCGTCGCCACCGACCTGATGCCCGGCCACGCCGAAAACCCCAACTCCATGCCCCTGGCCGACTACACCGCCGAGGTCATCGGCCTGATCGAGCGCGGCGACACCCCGCGCGGCGAAATCCTGGTCGAACGCGTCAAGCCGCTGCGCAACGCCGAGATCAGCGGAAACTGGAACCAGGTGTTCGCGGCGCTCAATCCCTGAACGCCGCCGTCGGGAAGGGGCGGGCGAGACAGCGGGGACGAATACTCGCTCGCCCCTCCCAGTCGATTCCGAAGACAGACGGGACATTCCGTCTGCACATTCGGCGCGATCGAATTACAGGCGGCGGCGACGGACCTATAATCTCGGCGGGTCCTTTCCATCGTCGCCGCGCTTCTCGCCGCCCTAGGCGTCAGGCTTTCTGACCTTCGATCCGGTCAGGCCTGCGGCCGCCGCCCGCCGGCCGCCGCCCGCCGCCCTGACACCCTGGCGCCCGCGCGTCCCGCATCTCGCCCATCCGAATATCGATGACGCGCCCGACGTCCCCTAGGGCCGCATTCACGGCGGCGCCGCGTTCCCCAGTCGTCATATCAGCGCCGGTCCGCCTATCGCGCACGACCCCGGTTTTCGTCTGCGGAGACTTCGGGGACAGCGCCTTCAGCTTGACTTATCCACGTTATGCGCCCATCTGCGCTGCATCGCACAATCGCGATCTCCGGCGTCTCCAGCGCGTGTGGGTCTATTCAGACCTGTCTGTAGCAGCCGCCGGCCCCTCAAGTTCATTCGCTGCCCGGACACGCGGGGCGGCGCCCGATCCACCCCGCAGGCTTCATTCCGAAGCCCCGTCGGGACTGGCGGAGCGCGGCCCTTCGGCGTCATGCCATGGCTGAAAGCGCCCTGCCGCACGCGAAAGACAGACTGCTGTGAGCATCACCTTCGAATCCATGGGCCTGAACAAGGCCCTCCTCCAGGCTCTGGCGTCGGAAGGCTACACCAAGCCGACCCCGATCCAGGAAAAGGCCATTCCCGACGTCATGCAGGGCAGGGACCTGCTGGGCATCGCCCAGACGGGCACCGGCAAGACCGCCGCCTTCGCCCTGCCGATCCTGCATCGCCTGGCCGAGAACCGCACCCCGCCGGTGCCGCGCACCACGCGCGCCCTGATCCTGAGCCCCACGCGCGAGCTGGCCAGCCAGATCGGCGACAGCTTCAAGGCCTACGGCGCCCACCTGGGCTTCCGGGTCGCGGTCATCTTCGGCGGCGTGAAGTACGGCGCCCAGGAACGCGCCCTGCAGCAGGGCCTCGACATCCTGGTCGCTGCGCCGGGCCGCCTTCTGGACCACATCCAGCAGAAGACGCTGGACCTGTCCTCGACCGAAATCTTCGTTCTGGACGAAGCCGATCAGATGCTGGACCTGGGCTTCATCAAGCCGATCCGCCAGATCGTCAGCCGCATGCCGGCGCGTCGCCAGAACCTGTTTTTCTCGGCCACCATGCCGACGGAGATCGGCAAGCTGGCGGGCGAACTGCTGAAGGATCCGGTCAAGGTCCAGGTCACGCCGCAATCGACCACGGTGCAGCGCATCAACCAGTCGGTCGTCCATATCGAACAGGGCCGCAAGCGCCCCCTGCTGACCGAGATGTTCAGCGATCCGGAATACAAGCGCTGCCTGGTCTTCACCAAGACCAAGCACGGCGCCGACAAGGTTGCGGCCTATCTGGAAGCCGGCGGCGTCGAGGCCGGCGCCATCCACGGCAACAAGAGCCAGCCCCAGCGTGAGCGCACGCTGGAAGCCTTCAAGAAGGGCAAGCTGCGCGTCCTGGTCGCCACCGACATCGCCGCGCGCGGCATCGACGTGGACGGCGTCTCGCACGTCGTGAACTTCGAACTGCCCTTCGTGCCGGAAGCCTATGTGCACCGCATCGGCCGTACGGCCCGCGCGGGCGCCGACGGCACCGCCATCAGCTTCGTCGCCGGCGACGAGATGAAGCTGCTGAAGGACATCGAAAAGGTCACGCGCCAGAAGATCCCGGCCATCGACCGCCGCAACGACAAGCAACTGGCCCAGCTGGACGCCTCCATCATGGCGGCCGGCGTGGCCAAGAAGGCGACCCTGCCGGAACGTGAGGGCGGCGACCGCAACGAGGGCGGCCGTGGTCGTCGCGGCGGGCGCAACCCGCATCGCGACGGCGTCCGCCCGGAAGGCGGCGGCCAGCCTCATCGCCAACGTCGCAACCGCCCCGGCGAAACGGCGGCGGCTCCGCGCCCGGAACGCGCCTACAATCCGCTGGCCGGCGAGAAGATCACGCCGCGCGAACCTCGCCCCGAGGGCGAAATGAAGCGCCGCCCCCGTCGCCGCCCGTCGAACGGCGGCAAGGGCTACGGCGCCGCCAAGGGCTGAGGCCAAACAAAAACGGCGGCTCCGCGAGGAGCCGCCGTTCTCATGTCAGGTTGTCGTCGACCTTAGAAGTTCCAGGTCGCGCCCAGCGAGAAGCCCACGCCCGAACCCTTGGCTTCGCCGCGCAGGGTCGAGATGACCAGGCCGTTGCCGTACAGGTCGCGGGTGTCGTTGATTGTCGCCGTATCGATGTCGATGTAGGTCACCGCGCCGTCGAACGTCATCGATCCGACCGTCTTGGACAGGCCGGCGGCGTACAGCCAGCGGTCGCCGTCCGGGATACGAGCCGTGCGGTGGTCGTCCGACGTCGGGGTCGGATCGTAGCCCACGCCCGCGCGCACCGTCATGGTCGGGTCGATCATGTAGTCGAAGCCGATCGCGCCGGTGGTGACGTCGTCATAGTCCTGGACGATCGTCGAGCCGCCGCCGGTGTAGGCCACGCGGATGGCGTCGAACTCGCTCCAGCCGATCTGGTTGACTTGGGCGTTCAGGGTCAGACGGTCGTTGACGGCGTAACGGGCCGCGACGGTCGCGTACCACGGCGTGGTGAAGGTTGCGCCGCCGTCGGTCGAGACGTTGGCGCCGGCCAGCAGCCCGGTCAGGCCCGAGATGTTCACCGAGCCTTCCAGTTCGTGCTCGATCTTGGAGCGGTAGGACACGCCCAGGTCCAGCCGGCCGAAGTCCATCTGCGCGCCGGCGTTCCAGCCGTAATCCCAGCCGTCGCCTTCCAGGTCGTTGCGGCCGTCGGTGGCGGGAGCGATGACGTAGGCGGGCGACAGCGCGGCCGGAACCGGCACGTTGGGCAGGGCCGAGCTCAGGGTCGCCTTGGCGTACTGGGCGTCGAAGCCGGCGCCGACGTCCAGCCAGTCGGTCACGCTCATGGCCGCGACCAGGCTGACGTTGGCCGAGCGCAGTTCCGACGTCAGGGCGTCATAGCGCGCGAAGTCGCTCGGCTCGTACTTGGTGGTGAAGTTGTAGGGCGCCTGGACCGCCAGGCCGACGTTGAAGCGGTCGCCGATCGGCATCGACACGGCGAAGTTCGGCACGATGCCGCTTTCGACCACCTCGTGGACGTGGGGATCGCCGTTCACCGCTTCGGTGTTGCTGACGACGCCGACGCCGGTCACCGGCACATTGTAGGTCAGGCTGGAGCCGCGGTCATCGACATCGGAATCCAGGATCAGGCCGTGGGCGCCGACGTACAGTTCGCGCTGGGTTCCGGCGATAGCGGCCGGGTTCCACCACAGCGACTGGACGCCCTTGTCGGCGCCGACGCCAGCGTTGGCGCGACCCTGGCCGCGGGTGGACTGTTCCTGCACGTAGAAGGAGCCGGCGAAGGCGGGGGCGGCGACGCCCGCCAGCAGCACGGACGACAGCGCAAGGCCGCCAAGGCGGGCGGTGTTCCTGGGATTCATAACCTGATCCTGATTACTGTCCCGCCGTCGTGCGGCGGGTTCGGGGAGAGACGATGCGGCAGCGTTTTCGACACGAAAGCGTTGCATGCAAGGCCGCTCTCCGCCCTGAAACTGGCGAAACCGTGGCGCGGAAAGCGCACATGATCACGGCTTCGAGAGGTGACGTTGCGGCAACATCAATGCCCCAGTGTCGGGAAGCCTGGATCAAATCGTGCTTCGAAACCTCGGCCGCTACGGCCCTCGCATTGAAGGACGGGGTTGAGGTTTCATGCTATAAAGACCATCTGCAGCGAACGGATTTCGCCGCGTCCGCATTATCGAAGACCCAGCCCCCCATGTACGAAACCCCCGAACTCGAAACCGACGTCCTGGTGCGCTCCAGCGCCATCCGCGTTCATGACGCCGAGGCCTTCGAAGGCATGCGCAAGGCCGGCCGGCTGGTCGCCGAGGCGCTGGACATGATCGTCGAGCATGTGAAACCCGGCGTCACGACCGGCGAAATCGACGACCTGATCCGCGAGTTCACCCTGGACAACGGCGGCCTGCCCGCCTGCCTGGGCTACAAGGGCTATGAGAAGACGGTCTGCACCTCGATCAATCATGTGGTCTGCCACGGCATTCCGGGCGATCGGGTGCTGAAGGACGGCGACATCGTCAATATCGACCACACCGTCATCGTCGATGGCTGGCACGGCGACTCCAGCCGCATGTATGGCGTCGGCGAGGTGCCGACCCGCGCCAGAAAGCTGGTCGACGTCACCTATGAATCGCTGGAACTGGGTCTGGCCCAAATCAAGCCAGGCAATACGTTCGGCGACATCGGCTTCGCCATCCAGAAGTTCGTCGAGGCCCAGCGCATGAGCGTGGTTCGCGACTTCTGCGGCCACGGCATAGGCCGGGTGTTCCACGACAGCCCCAACGTCCTGCACTACGGCCGCAAGGGCGAAGGTGCGACGCTGAAGGCCGGCATGTTCTTCACCGTCGAGCCGATGGTGAACCTGGGCAAGCCGCACGTGAAGGTCCTGTCGGACGGGTGGACGGCCGTCACGCGCGACAAGTCCTTGTCCGCTCAGTGCGAGCACACGGTCGGCGTGACCGAGGATGGCGTGGAAATCTTCACCGCCTCTCCCAAGGGGCTGTTCAAGCCGATGTGACGCCTCTGGCGATGCCTTCGCCTTCCGCCTAGGTTGCGGAGGCTGGAGGGGGCATGCTGGACGACGCGAGGCCGGAACCGAAGAAGAAGGTCGCGCCGCGCCATGGCGGCCATCGCGATCGCCTGCGCGAGCGGGCGGCGAAGGGCGGGCTGGGCGCGCTGCCGGATTACGAACTGCTGGAACTGCTGATGTTCCGCAGCGTCCCCTACAAAGACACAAAGCCGCTTGCGAAGGAGCTGCTTGCGCGCTTCGGCGGCCTGGAGGGGATCGGGGCGGCCAGCCATGAGGCCGTCGAGGAGGTCGTCGCGCGATGCCTGGGCTATGCGGCGGGCAAGGCGACGCGGGCCGTCGCCCTGGACCTGCAGCTGATCTTCGACGTAACGCGGCGGATCGCGCGCGAGCCGACCGCCAAACGGCCCGTGATCTCGTCGTGGACGGCGCTGTTGGCCTATGTGCGGGTGGCCCTGCAGCACGAGCCGCGCGAGCAGTTTCGCGTGCTCTATCTCGACAAGAAGAACCAGCTCATTTTGGACGAGGTGCAGAACCGCGGCACCGTCGATCATGCGCCGGTCTATCCGCGAGAGGTGATTCGTCGTGCGCTGGAGCTGTCCTCCAGCGCCTTGATCCTGGTTCACAACCATCCTTCCGGCGATCCGACGCCCAGCCGGGCGGACGTTGAGATGACGAAACAGGTCGTGCAGGCTGGTCGCGCGCTGAATGTCGAGGTTCACGATCACCTGGTCGTGGGTCGCGACGGCGTCGCCAGCTTCAAGCAACTGGGATTGATGTGACCGAACGCACCCTGATTACGGATCGGCTGATCCTCACGCCGGTCACGACGGCCGACCTGGACGACCTGCTTGCGCTCTGGTCGGATACAGCCTTCACCCGCCACATCATGGGCCGAGCCCTGGGGGCGGAGGAGGTCTGGTTCCGGCTGCTGCGCGACCTGGGCCACTGGGCGGCGCTCGGCCACGGCAACTGGACGATGCGGCTAAAGGACAGCGGCGACTATGTCGGCAGCGTCGGCGTGTTCGATTACCGGCGCGAGCTGGACCCGCCGTTCGACGCTCCCGAACTGGGCTGGGGCGTGGCGCCGGCCTTTCAGGGGCAGGGCTTTGCGGGCGAGGCCCTGCGGGCGGCGCTGGGATGGGCCGACGACCATCTCAAGTCGGACGCCACCGTCTGCATGATCTCTCCGGACAACGCCGCCTCCGTTCGGCTGGCCGAGCGGGTCGGCTACACGCCCTATGCGTCCGCCCTGTACAAGGGCTCGGACGTCCGGCTGTATCGGCGTCCGCGGGCCGTAGGCGGGGGTTAAGAATTTTCCGTCAGGCTGTGCGGACCGTTTCGAGAGTACGCCGCCCATGCCCATGTCCGTGGAAACCCTGCGTCAGCATCTGGAAGAGGCCTTTCCGGGCGCCGAAATCGCGATCGAGGATCTGGCCGGGGACGGCGATCACTATCGCGCCCGGATCGTGTCGGAGGCGTTCGCCGGCCTGGCGCGGGTCCGCCAGCACCAGTTGGTCTATGCGGCCCTGAAGGGACAGATGGGCGGGGCCTTGCACGCCCTGGCTCTGGAGACGTCCGCTCCGGCGAAGGAGGGCTGAGCCATGCGCTATCGTCCTTTCGGAACCTCCGGCGCGGCGGTCTCGAACCTGACCCTCAGCCTTGGGCAGGATACGCTGGCGAAGGGGCGCGGCGCCGCGCTGGAACTGATGTACACGGCCCTGGAATGCGGCGTGAACAGCTATCGGCTGGAGACGGCCGATCCGGTGGTCGCCGAGGTGCTGGGCGAAGCGCTGTCGCACGTGGATCGCAAGCTGGTGTCCGTGGGGCTGACGCTCGGCCTCGGCGACGGGCGCAGCGCGCAACGCGACTTCTCCGCCCGGGGCATGACCGCAGCCATCGATCGGGCGCTGCATTATTCGGGGCTGGGCTGGATCGATCTGGCGGCCCTGCAGGAGCCGGCCGAGGACGAACTGCCGAGGTCGTCGCTCGACGCGCTGAAGGCGATGCGCGCGACGGGCCGGGTCCGCCTGCTGGGCGTGGCGGGGGACGGGGCGGTCATGGACGCCTATGTGTCGACCGGCGCGTTCGACGCCTTGCTGACGCCTTTTGATCTGAACTCGGGCTGGCCCGTGCGTCACCGCATACGGTCCGCGCGCGAGCAGGATATGGCGGTCTTCGCCTATGACTATTTCACCGATCGGCGAAAGAGACGACGCGGCCCAGCGGCGCCGGTGAAGAAGCGTCTGTTCGGTTTTGGCGGCGGCGGCGAGCAGCATCCCGAGCGCAGGGGCGGGGACGACGCCTTCGGCTTCCTCTACCGCACGCAGAACTGGACCGCCGAGGCGATCTGCCTGGCCTATGTGCTGACGGATCCGAGCATCTCCAGCGTCATCGTCGCGGCGGACGAGGTCGATCGCCTGAAGATGCTGGCGGCGACGCCCGAGCGCGACATGCCGCCGGGATTGGCGGCGCAGATCGAAATGGCGCGGGTCAGCCGCGCGGCCTGACCTTGACCCGGCCCCGGGCGGTCCCTAGCTGACGGGCTTCAAGAAAGGGCCATTCCCGTGACCGACACCGCGACCCAAGCCGCTGATCCCGTCCACGCCTTCATCGCCGACACCGTCGCCCAGAACGACGTGGTGCTGTTCATGAAGGGCACGCCGGACCAGCCGCGGTGCGGCTTCTCTTCGCTGGCGGTGCAGATTCTCGACCACGTCGGCACGGCGTTCGTCGGCGTCGACGTCCTGCAGGACGAGGCGCTGCGCGAAGGCATCAAGGCCTTCACTGACTGGCCGACCATTCCCCAACTGTATGTGAAGGGCGAGTTCGTCGGGGGCTCAGACATTGTGCGCGAGATGTTCCAGTCGGGCGAGCTTCAGGCCCTGATGGCCGAGAAGGGCGTCGTCCTGGGCGAGGCCTGATGGCGCGGCCGATCCTAGAGCCTCGCCTCGACCGGGAGCTGTTCACGGTTCCGCTGGAGGTTCGTCCTGAGCATATCGACGCCAACGGCCATGTGAACAACGTCGTCTATGTCGGCTGGCTGCAGGACGCGGGCACGGCGCACTGGAACGCGCGCTTCGACGCAGACACCCGGGCGAAGTGGTCGTGGGTCGCGCTGCGGCACGAGATCGACTACCTGCGCCCGCTGCCGCCAGAGGCCAAGGACGTGAAGGCGCGGACGTGGGTCGGCGATCCTCAAGGCCCCCGGTTCAACCGGTATGTGCGGATCGAGGACGCCGAGGGCCGCGTCTGCGCCCAAGGCGTCTCCGAATGGTGCCTGGTGGAAAGCCGGACCCTGCGGCCCAGCCGGATCCCGGCCGAGCTGCTGGGTCCGTTCCGTGCGGGGCCTACTTCAGCGGATTGAGGATCCGCGTGGGCGTCCCGGGCTCCAGCCCCAGGTCCGCATAGGTCCAGCGCAGTTCGACGCCGTCCGGCGCCAGGGCCTTGCACAGGTCTTCGCGGGTGCGACGCACAGTGACGTCGGCGGGAGAGCCGTCCACGACCGACAGTTCGAAATCCGCAGTCTGGGTGCATCCGTTGGAATCGACGCGCACCACAAGGGCGCCGTCCTCGAAGCGGGCGCTGCCGATGGCCTCCGCCGGCGGGGCGGCCTTGTCGCCGATGTCGACGCGGACGTTTTCACCCGCCTCGTTGCTGTAGATGACGCATCCGGCGAGCAGCGGCGCGGTCGACGCCGCCGCCGCCAGAATTTTCAGACCCGCGCGCATTATTGCCCGGCCTCGGCGGCGGGGGCTGCGATCACGCGCGTGGTCGGCTTTTCGGTCGAGACGATGATGCAGCCGCTCAGCAGAGGGGCGGCGATGGCGATGGCGATGGCGAGACGAAGCATTGGTTGGTTCCCCTATGAAGCTTGACCCTTTTGTGGCGCGTGATCGTGCGGGAAACACGTGAAAAAACGGCAAGCTGGATGAACAATCCGCAAGGTAGGCCTTGATCGGGTCCGCAACTGTCATAGCTACGAACATCCATTCGACCTCGGACCCCTACAGAATGAGCCAGCTCTTTTCCCCGCGCCCCATCGGCCCCCTGACGCTGAAGAATCGCGTCGCCATCGCGCCCATGTGCCAGTATTCGGCGGTCGAGGGCCTGCCGCAGCCGTGGCATGTGCAGCACCTGGGTCGGCTGGCGATCTCGGGCGCAGGGCTGGTGATCGTCGAGGCCACGGGCGTCGAGGCGGCGGGTCGGATCACGCCCGGCGACACCGGGCTGTGGAACGACGCCCAGGAGGCGGCCTTCGGCGATATCCTCAAGGGAATCCGCACCTATTCCGACACGCCCATCGGCGTGCAACTGGCTCACGCGGGCCGCAAGGCGTCCACTGCGGTGCCGTGGAAGGGCGGGCGCGCCCTGACCGAGGCTGAAGGCGCCTGGGAGACGTTCGCCCCCTCGGCCGTCGCCTTCCAAGATGACTGGCACACGCCGACGGAGATGACGGAAGCCGACATGGACCGCGTCGTCGCGGCCTTCGAAGACGCAGCGCGCCGAGCGGATCGTGCGGGGTTCGATCTGGTCGAGCTGCACGCGGCCCATGGCTATCTGCTGTGCGAGTTCCTGTCTCCGATTTCGAACCTGCGCACCGACCAGTACGGCGGCTCGGCTGAAAACCGCGCCCGCTTCCCGCTGCGGGTGGCGCGGGCTTTGCGTGACGCCTGGCCGAAAACGAAGGCCCTAGGCGTACGCTTCAACGGCTCGGACTGGGTCGAGGGCGGGGTCGCGCTGGACGAGGTGACCGACTTCGGTCGGGCGCTGCACGACATGGGCTATGACTATCTGCACCTGACTTCGGGCGGCAATGTCGCGCGGGCTGACATCCCGGGCGCAGAGCCGGGCTATCAGGTCCCCTTCGCCGAAGCGATGAAGGCGGCGGCGCCCCAGGCCAATGTAATGGCGGTCGGCATGATCTTCGATCCGCAGCAGGCCGAGGACATCGTGGCCTCGGGCCAGGCCGATCTGGTCGCCATCGCCCGGGCGGCCCTGGACGATCCCCAATGGCCGCACCACGCCGCCGTGACCCTCGGCCGCGGCGAAGGCCTCCCGCCGCAGTATGAACGGGCAGGAAAGGCCTTCTGGCCGGGATACGGCCGGGCCCGCTGACGCGTCAGGCCGCTTCGGTCGCCCGGCTTTCGGTCCAGAGCACCATGGCTTCGTTCTGGATCAGGGGCTCGGCGACCGGCTTGGGCCGACCCAGCAGATAACCTTGCGCCTCGTTGCAGCCCTGCGCGCGCAGGAACGACAGCTGCTCCAGCGTCTCGACGCCTTCGGCCAGAACCGGAATCTCCAGGCTCTCCCCCAAGGCCAGGACCGCGCGGATGATGGCGGAGGACTGGGGGCCGCCGTCCAGTTCCGACATGAAGGAACGGTCCAGCTTGATCTTGTCGAACGGGAAGGCCCTCAAGGTCGATAGAGACGAATAGCCGGTGCCGAAGTCGTCCATGGCGATCGACACGCCCAGGGCCTTCAGCTGACGCAGGATATGGGTGGTGCGCTCCATGTCCGTGATCATCGCGGTCTCGGTGATCTCCAGCTCCAGACGGGCCGGCGACAGGCCGGTTTCCAGCAGGATCTGGTGCACCAGGCGCGGCAGATCGACGTGGCTGAGCTGGACCGGCGACAGATTGACGGCGACCTTGTGCGGTTCGGGCCAGGCGGCGGCCTCGGCGCAGGCCGTGCGCAGGACCCATTCGCCGATCGGCAGGATCAGTCCGCTTTCTTCGGCCAGGGGAATGAAGTCGGCCGGCGAGACGAAGGCGCCGTCGGGCCGGCGCCAGCGCAACAACACCTCGTAGCCCGTGATCTCGCCGGTCTCGACCGAGGCCTGCACCTGCCAGTTCAGGCTGAACTGGTCTTGATCCAGCGCTTCGCGCAGCTGCTGCACCATGCGGCGACGATTGCGCACCGCCTCGTCCATGGCTTCTTCGTAGAAGCACACGTCCGCGGTCAGCGCCGCCTTCGCCCGATACATGGCCAGGTCCGCATCATTGATCAGCGCCGAGATATCGGTGGCGTCGTCGGGCCATAGGGCGATGCCCACGCTGGCGCCGCAGGACACCTCCGCATGGCCCAGGTCGACGGGTTGCATGATGGCCTCGCGCAGACGCTCGGCCAGCCCCAGCGAGCCTTCTCGCGTTTCGACCGGCGTGACCGCCACAAACTCGTCCCCACCCAAGCGGGCGACGAATTCGCCGGGGCGAAGGGCCGCCTTCATGCGTTCGGCGATCCGGACCAGCAGTTGGTCGCCCGCCGCGTGGCCGTGCACGTCGTTGACTTCCTTGAACCGGTCCAGGTCGATGGCCAGCAGGGCGACCCGGGCGTGGGGGCTGTTGTCGCCCGTCTGCTTGGTCAGCCATTCCAGGAAGCTGGCGCGGTTTGGCAGGCCGGTCAGCCCGTCGTTGCGGGCCAGATGCGCGATACGCCGCTCCTGGGCCAGTCGCGCGCGCAGATCGCGAACCGCATAGATCATGAAGGGCGTGTCCGCCGCCTGCTGGGCGTCGCGGCGTACGGCGACTTCCACGGGGATGGGGGCCGCGTCGGGAATGGCCAAGGTGGTCTGGCTCAGAGAGCCGACCGACAGGGTGTCCAGTTCGCTGATCCAGCGCGACAGGCGGTCTCCCTGCAGGGCCTGGCCCGGCACGTCGACCAGAGCGGCGAAGGCGGCGTTCGCCGCCAGGATGCGGCCGTCCTGCTCGACCACCATGCCGTCGACGCTGCCCTCCATCAACTGGTCGAAATGCGCCCTGGCCTGGGCTCGGGATTGCAGATCCAGAGCATGGCTGGACACGCCGGTGCCGAGCACCAGCAGTCCGACGCCGGCCACGGCGAAGGCCATCACCAGATTGGTCTGATCACCGGAAATGGAATCGACCTGCGGGCCCAGCGGAATGACGATCATCGCCGCCATCCCCGTGAAGTGGAGGGCGACGATGCCGGCGACCATCAGGCCGACGGCGCTCCACATGGCGCCGTTGCGGCCGGCGGCGCGCGCGCGGTTGAAGGCGAGGGCGCTCAGCATCAGGGCTCCGACGACCGAGGCCGCGACGTAGGAGGGCGACCAGTGTATCACCGCCTCGGCCGCGAAGGCGGCCATGCCGGTGTAGTGCATCGCCGTCACGGCCAGGCCGAACAGGGCGCCGCCCATTTCGGCCGCGTGTCGGAAGCGTTTCGCAGCCACCCAAAGCGCCAGGGCGCTGCCGCCGATGGCGACGCCCAGCGACACGCCGGTCAGCGTGGGCTCATAGGTCACGTCGACGCCGGGTTCATAGGCGATCATCGCCACGAAGTGGGTGCACCAGATGGTGGCACCCGTGGCGACCGCGCCCATGAAGGTCCACGCGGCGCGTGCGCCCCGCTGGGCGTAACGCAGGCGTTGAAACAGCCGCATGGTGATGACGGAACCCAGCACGCAAAGGCCGGCGGCGAGGCCGACGAGCCAAAGATTATGGTCGTCGGTCAGACAAGAAAGGAGACGCATTACTCATCCCGGAGAGGGGTTTGGAATCGTCCACCTATCGGGAGAAGCTTAACCGGCGCACTTACGGTTAGGCCTAATGAAAGGCTAAGCGCTTCAGGTCTGCGGCAGCTGGTAGGGGTTGTTGACGCTCACCGCCTGGCCGGGCGCCAGTCCCAGTTCCTCGAACGACCATTTCACCTCGACGCCGTCGATCTCGGGGTCACGGCAGGTGTCTTCGTCCAGGCGCCGCAGCGTGATGATCGCGTCGCCGCCCTGGATGGTGACGATCGGGATCAGGTCCTCCTTGCGGGTGCATCCGTTCGAGCTGACCCAGAAGACCGCCTCGTCGCGCGTGAAGGCCGCCGCATGGACCGGCTCCAGCGCGCCGGGCATGCCGGCCGTCGAGACCGTCGGCGCCACCGTGCCCGCGCAGGCGGTCATGCTGGCGGCGGCCGCGAGGATCAGGACCATGCGTGCGATGGCGGCTCGCTTCACTGCCGGTCTCCCATGCCCATCAATCCGAACGTACTCACAATGACCCTATTCGCCTGCGAAGGGAACCGCCTGAAAAGCAAAGGGCCCCGGACATGTCCGGGGCCCCGAAGTCTTGCGGTCTGGCTACGCTTAGGAGGCGTAGTATTCGACGACCAGGTTCGGCTCCATCTTCACCGGATAGGGCACGTCGGCCAGTTCCGGGGCGCGGACGAAGCGGACCGAGAAAGAGCGGTCGCTCAGTTCCAGATAGTCCGGCACGTCACGTTCCGACGACTGCTGGGCTTCCAGCACCAGCGCCATGTTGCGCGACTTTTCCTTGACCGAGATCACGTCGCCCGCCTTCACGCGGTACGAGGCGATGTCGACCTTCTTGCCGTTGACCAGGACGTGGCCGTGGTTGACGAACTGGCGGGCGGCCCAAGGCGTCGGGACGAACTTGGCGCGATAGACGACCGCGTCCAGACGGGCTTCCAGCAGGCCGATCAGGTTTTCCGAGGTGTTGCCCTTGCGACGGGCGGCCTCGTCATACGTCTTGGCGAACTGCTTTTCGGTGATGTTGGCGTAGTAGCCCTTCAGCTTCTGCTTGGCCTTCAGCTGCAGGCCGAAGTCCGAAACCTTCGACTTGCGGCGCTGGCCGTGCTGGCCGGGGCCGTAGGAGCGCTTGTTGACCGGGGACTTCGAGCGGCCCCACAGGTTTTCACCCATGGCCCGGTCGATCTTGTATTTGGCGCTGTGGCGCTTGGACATTCTATTCTCTTTCACTGATGCGGCCCGGCATCCCCTCGATTGGGAATGCGATCTCAACGGCGGTCCACGCATCTTCCGTCATCATCCGCCCCTCCGGTGAACCGGCAGGCATGGAAGGCGGCGCTTATGGCCACGGGGACGCTGGGAGTCAAGCCGGACGGGTCGTTAAGCACGATGGAACGGAACGATGACTGCAAGCCAGCCTTTTCCGATCGAGTGAAACCTCCAATCGCGGGTGACGATCCAGGAGGATAACGGTGACGAATGAAACCAAGACCTTCCAGACCGGCCTGTCAGAGGCAGGCTTCGCGACGTTGAAAAGTAAACTGGTCGACCTGGTCGAGCCGTTGAACGACGGCCAACTGCTCGAACTGGCGGACGGGATCCACGATATGCTTCGCCAGCGCCGCATGCTGCGCCAGCATCATGCCGAGCGGATGAACGAGCGCGCCCGGCATAATCTGGACCTGCGTATCTAGTCCCTGGCGGATTGCGCTTCGGCGATGAACATCGCTCGCCCTTCGCGCGTCTGGATCTTGCCCAGGCCGGGGAAGGGGAAGTGATAGGCGTAGATGTGGGCGCCCGACGCCCGCAAGGCGGTGATCTCGTCCATTCGACGCTCCATGCCGGCGACCGGGTCGTTGTCGTACCCGTTGCGCCAGTCGGGATGCTCGACGGACAAGAGCCAGTGGTGAACGATGTCGCCGGTGTAGAGCAGCTGGTTCTGGCCGTCCTGGATCAGATAGGAGACGTGGCCCGGCGTGTGGCCCGAGGTGTCCTGGGCCGCCACGCCCGGCGCGACTTCGCCGCCTGGCTCGAAGGTCTGGACCTTCGGCGTGATGACCCGCACCAAGTCGGCCATTTCGGCGTTGGCGCGCAGCGAGGCCCACTCGGCCTGGGACATCCGGATCGCCGCGTTGGGGAAGGCCAGGGCGCCGTTCGCAATCAGGCCGCCGACGTGGTCGCCGTGCCCGTGCGAGATGAGGACGTCGGTGATACGGGCGGGATCGATCCCTGCGGCGCTCAGGCTCTGCATCAGCTGGCCCTTGCCCGCGCCAAGGCCGGCGTCAAACAACATGACCCGATCGCCGTTCGTCACCAGCAGCGGATGGATCTCCAGCGTGATGGGATCGGCGGGCTGGCCGGCGGCGGCCAGAGCGGCCCCGACCTGTTGCGGGGTCAGGCCGACGCCGAAGGTCTGGTTGTCGTTCCTGACCGGGTTTTCTCCGTCGAACAGGGCGATGGCGTCCAGCGCGCCGATCTTGAACCGATAGACCGGCTTCTCGGCCGCGGCTGCGACCGTCTGGGTCGGATTCGGCGGCGCAGGCTCGCCCGCCTTCTGTTCGTTCGCGGGCTGGCAGGCCGCCAGCATCACAGCGGCCGTCGCGGCCCCCGCCATCGCCATACGCATCGCGTCTCTCCCGTTCTGTACAGCTTGAATCGAAAACGCCCGCCGGAGGTTCCGGCGGGCGTCGATCGGTCGTGTCCCGATCCGGGCCGCCTTACTTGGCGGCGGCGTACAGTTCGTTGACCTTGTTCCAGTTCACGACCGACCAGAAGGACTTCAGATAGTCGGCGCGGCGGTTCTGGTACTTCAGATAATAGGCGTGTTCCCAGACGTCGGCGCCCAGGACGACGGCGCCCTGCTGGTCGGCGACGTCCATCAGCGGATTGTCCTGGTTCGGCGTGGAGGTGATCTTCAGCTTGCCATCCTGCACGATCAGCCAGGCCCAGCCCGAGCCGAACTGGGCGGCGCCGGCGGCGTTGAAGTCTTCCTTGAACTTGTCCATGCCGCCCAGGTCGGCGTCGATGGCCGCCTTCAGCTCGGCCGACGGCTCGCCCGTCTGGCCTTCCGGCGCGAGAAGTTCCCAGAACAGGCTGTGATTCCAGTGGCCGCCGCCGTTGTTGCGCACGGCCTTCGGCGCCTTGGAGATGGTGGCGAACAGCTCTTCCATCGACTTGCCCTGCAGCGAGGCGTCGGCGTCGACGGCCTTGTTCAGGTTGTCGACATAGGCCTGGTGGTGCTTGTCGTGGTGGAAGGTCATCGTCTCCTTGTCGATGGCCGGTTCCAGGGCGTCATAGGCGTAGGGGAGGGGCGGCAGGGTGAAGGCCATGGTGGGCTCCTGTTCGACAAGATTTCCAATGCGCCTCATCTAGGCGCCCGTTCGCCGAACCCAAGCCGTCGGGCCCGAATTCGTTCCGCCTTATGCGATGCGGCTCAGCTTTGCGGCAAGTGCGTCTTCAGGCAGTCGCGCACCGCCCGCTTCAGGTCGCCCGGCGCATTGGGCTCGTCGACGCCTTCGGCGGCGAACACCGCCTTGACCCCCGCGTCCAGCCCGGACGGCAAGGCCGCGATCACCCGCTTCTGCCCCTTCTCGTGCAGGCAAAAGCCCACTTCGCGGCAGAGGGCGGAGAACATGGGTTCATAGGGGTCTGAAGCGCTCATCGCGTCCCTCTAGCATCAGGGCAGAAGGCGTGACAGCCAATGCAGCGCGTTGAGCGCGAACTGCTGGTCGTCGTGCCCGTCGGTGTTCAGGCCGAAGCGCCAGCGCCGCCGCTGTGATCCCGAGCACAAGCCAACGCATCGGAGCTTCTCCGAAGCCTAGGCTGAAAGCCGTTTGGCGTGAAACGCGACGTGGTCGGCGATGAAACTGGCCATGAAGAAATAGGAATGGTCATAACCCGGCTGCATCCGCAGGGTTAGGGTCTGGCTCGCCGCCTTCGCCGCCGCCGTCAGCAGTTCCGGCTTCAACTGCTCGGTCAGGAAGCTGTCGGCGTCGCCCTGGTCGATCAGTATGTCGTCATAGACGCCTTTGGCCGCGCCGGACTCGATCAGCCGGGCGGCGTCATGGCGGTCCCATGTGGCGCGATCTTCGCCGAAGTAGGCGGTGAAGGCCTTCTCTCCCCACGGACAGCGGCTCGGCGAACAGATCGGCGCGAAGGCCGACACCGAGCGGAACAGGTCGGGATGGCGAAGCGCGAGGGTCAGGGCGCCGTGCCCGCCCATCGAGTGCCCGGAGATGGAGCGGAGGCCGGTCGTCGGAAACTGGTCGTCGATCAGGCCTGTCAGCTCTTCGGTGACGTAGGCTTCCATCCGGAAGTGCGGCGCCCAGGGCGCCTGTGTGGCGTCCACATAGAAGCCCGCGCCCTGGCCCAGATCATAGGCAGGGTCGTCGGCGACGCCTTCTCCGCGCGGGCTGGTGTCGGGCGCGACGATGATCACGCCATGTTCCGCCGCCGCGCGGTAGGCCCCGGCCTTGGTGGTGAAATTGTCCTCGGTGCAGGTCAGGCCTGACAGCCAGACGAGGACCGGGAACGGCCCCTCGCCCGGCGGGACGAAGACCGACAGAGTCATGGGCGTGCCGGTGATCGCGCTGTCGTGCCTCAGATAGCGCAAGGTTCCGCCGTGGACGGCGTGCTGTTTGACGGTTTCCATGCGCCCATCCCTAGCGGGCAGGCGCTGGGCCGGTCCAGTCACCCTGGCCGGTGCATGGCGCAGATCTTGTTGCCAGACGGATCGCGCAGATAGGCCAGGACCAGCGTGCCGAACGGACCGGTGCGTTCGCCGGGCGGATCCTCGATCGCCTTTCCGCCTGCCGCGACGCCGGCGTCGTGAAAGGCCTGGACCATCTCCGGCGTCTTGGCGTGGAAGCCGATCGTTCCACCGTTGGCGTGGCAAGCCGGTTCACCGTTGATGGGCGCGCCCACCGCGAAGGCCCCCGTCTTCGTACGCCACCAGAACCGCCCCTTGGCGTCCGGTCCGCTGGCGGCGTCGACGCCCAGCGCGCCGAGCACGGCGTCATAGAACCGGCGCGACGCCTCGACGTCGTTGGCGCCGAGGGTGACGTGGGTGAACATGGCGGCCTCCTCGCTGTTCTTACGGCGACGCTAGCGCCGTCCGTTTCTCAACGCAACGGACCTAGAAGACCACCACCGACCTGATGCTCTTGCCCTCGTGCATCAGGTCGAAGGCCTCGTTGATGCGCTCCAGCGGCAGGGTGTGGGTGATCATCGGATCGATCTCGATCTTGCCGTCCATGTACCAGTCGACGATCTTGGGCGTATCCGTGCGGCCGCGCGCGCCGCCGAAGGCCGAACCCTTCCAGACCCGGCCGGTGACCAGCTGGAACGGGCGGGTCGCGATCTCCTTGCCCGCTTCGGCCACGCCGATGATGATGCTCTCGCCCCAGCCGCGGTGGCAGGCTTCCAGCGCCTGACGCATGACGACCGTGTTGCCTGTGCAGTCGAAGGTGTAGTCCGCGCCGCCGCCGGTCAGCTCGACCAGATGGGCGACCACGTCGCCGACGTCCTTCGGATTGACGAAGTGGGTCATGCCGAAGCGGCGGCCCCACTCTTCCTTGTCGGCGTTGATGTCCACGCCGACGATCATGTCGGCGCCGACCATCTTCAGCCCCTGGATGACGTTCAGGCCGATGCCGCCCAGGCCGAAGACGACGCAGTTGGCGCCCGGCTCGACCTTGGCGGTGTTGACCACGGCGCCGACGCCCGTCGTCACGCCGCAGCCGACGTAGCAGGCCTTGTCGAACGGCGCGTCCTTGCGGATCTTGGCCAGGGCGATCTCGGGCAGGACGGTGTAGTTCGAGAAGGTCGAGCAGCCCATGTAGTGGGCGATGGCCTGGCCCTTGTAGCTGAAGCGGCTGGTGCCGTCCGGCATCAGGCCCTTGCCCTGTGTCCCGCGGATGGCGGTGCACAGGTTGGTCTTGCGCGACAGGCACGACTTACACTGGCGGCATTCCGGGGTGTACAGCGGGATGACGTGGTCCCCGACCTCGACCGAGGTCACGCCCGGCCCCACCTCGACCACCACGCCCGCGCCTTCATGGCCCAGGATCGACGGGAAGACGCCTTCGCTGTCCAGCCCGTCGAGCGTGTAGGCGTCGGTATGGCAGATGCCGGTGGCCTTGATCTCGACCAGCACCTCTCCGGCGCGCGGGCCCTCCAGATCGACCTCGACGATCTCCAGCGGCTTCTTGGCCTCGAAGGCGACGGCGGCGCGAGTCTTCATGGGTGAGCTCCAACTGGGATTCGCTCCCTTCTAGGCAAGCTTGGGCGGCTATGGAACCAGGCATGGTCGCTCTGCGCCGCCGCCCTGCCGTTTCCTGGCCGCCAACGAAAAGGCCCCGACCAGATGGTCGGGGCTTTCTGTTACGTCTCAGCGTAAATCAGTTCAGCGGCTGAACGGTGATCGCGGGCGCCGCCGGGGCCGTCGTGGGCGCCGGGGTCAACGGCGTGGTGGCGACGGCGGGCGGCGCGGCCTGGGTGTTCAGAGCGCTGGTCGCGGCGCTGTAGGGTTGCGGGCCGGTGGCGGCGGGCGTTTCCTCCTCGACAGCGGGGGTC
>NZ_JAYRPA010000042.1:0-23083 GCF_041911375.1 Brevundimonas sp.
AGCGCCAGCGCCAGCCAGGCGACGCCCCCGGCGACCGGCCGCAGCGTGGCGGGGTCGCCGCCCACGGCCAGCGGCAGCAGGGCCGTCAGACACAGCAGGAAGCCGCACGCCAGCAGCGGCCCGCCGCCGCCGTTCCAGGCCAGGTCCAGCTCGCGCTCCAGCAGGACCCGCGTGGCGCCGCGCAGGCCCGGCGGACGCGGCTCGACGCCCTCGGGATCGGGCGGGCCGAGCCTCACGCCAGTCCTCCCAGGTCCAGCGGCCGGGTCGCGATCGGCAGCGGATCGTGCACGGCGGCCACGATCAGGCCGTCGGCGTCCAGGTGCCGCCGCATGCAGGCGGCGAAGGCGTCGCGCCAGCGCGCGTCCAGCGGCGCCATCGGCTCGTCCAGCAGCCAAAGGGCGCGCGGCGATCCGACCAGTCGACCCATGGCCAGCCGCCGCCTCTGGCCGGCCGACAGGCGCCGGACCTCCAGGTCCAGCAGGGGCTTCAGGCCGAAGGCCGCGACCGCATCGTCGAACCCGTCCTGGGTATGGCCCAGCCAGTCGCACTGGAACCCCAGCTCCTGGCGCGCCGTGCGGGCGGACTTCAGCCCGTCCTGATGGCCCAGCAGATGGGTCTCGCGGCCCCGCGCCTGGCCGGGATCGAGCCGGTTCCGGTCGGCGTCGGCGAAGGCGATCTCGCCCGCCTCCGGCCGGATCAGCCCGGCGATGGCGCGCAGCAGACTGGTCTTGCCCGCCCCGTTGGCGCCGGTCAGGGCGACCGCCTCGCCGGCCTTCAGATCGAAGTCGAGATCGCGAAACAGCACGCGCTCGCCGCGCGCCAGGGTCAGGCCGGACAGGGACAGGGCGTGGATCATGAGGTGTGAATCTCCCTCCCCTCGCGGGGGAGGGCGGCCGCGCAGCGGCCGGGTGGGGACGGCCGGGCGATACAACACGGGCTTGGCGTGACTTGCCTTGCCGGCCCCACCCGGCTTCGCCACCCTCCCCGAACGGGGAGGGAGAGTTGCGCCGTATTTTGCGAACCCTTCTCAATGTCCATGCCGGAAGTGTGGACACATGGACCCGGCCGTCTGGCGGGGCTATATGCGCCAACGCCGTAGCCGGCTTTCGCGGCGCGCGGCGGGGACCTGTGCGCCCCGTCGTCCAGCGCGCGAAGGGGCGAACCGAATTGTCGGGCGGCGCTGACCAGAGGACACTCTCCATGCCGTCGAACGACAGCCTCAAGACCCGCCAGGACCTTTCCGTCGGGCGCAAGAAGTACGCCTATTACAGCCTTCCCGCCGCCGAGGAAGCCGGTCTGACCGGGATTTCCCGCCTGCCGCGCTCGATGAAGGTGCTTCTCGAGAACCTGCTGCGCAACGAGGACGGCGTGTCCGTCACCGTCGACGATCTGAAGGCCGTCGCCGCCTGGGTCGAGAACAAGGGCTCGGTCGAGCACGAGATCGCCTTCCGTCCCGCCCGCGTCCTGATGCAGGACTTCACCGGCGTTCCGGCCGTGGTCGACCTGGCCGCCATGCGCGACGCCATGAGCGCCCTGGGCGCCGACGCCGCCAAGATCAACCCGCTGGTCCCCGTCGACCTGGTCATCGACCACTCGGTCATGGTCGATCACTTCGGCACCTCCAAGGCCTTCGGCCAGAACGTCGAGCGCGAGTACGAGCGCAACATCGAGCGCTACAACTTCCTGCGCTGGGGCTCGTCGGCCTTCAACAACTTCCGCGTCGTGCCCCCCGGCACCGGCATCTGCCACCAGGTCAACCTGGAGAACCTGGCCCAGACCGTCTGGACCCTGGACGAAGGCAAGAAGACCGTCGCCTATCCCGACACCGTCGTCGGCACCGACAGCCACACCACCATGATCAACGGCCTGGCCGTGCTGGGCTGGGGCGTCGGCGGCATCGAGGCCGAGGCGGCCATGCTGGGCCAGCCGATCCCCATGCTGATCCCCGAAGTCATCGGCTTCAAGCTGACCGGCCGCCTGCCGGAAGGCACGACGGCGACCGACCTGGTGCTGACCGTCACCCAAATGCTGCGCAAGAAGGGCGTGGTCGGCAAGTTCGTCGAATTCTTCGGCGACGCCCTGCCGAACATGACCATCGAGGACCAGGCGACCATCGCCAACATGGCCCCGGAATACGGCGCCACCTGCGGCTTCTTCCCCGTCTCGGCCGCCACCATCGGCTATCTGACCGCCACGGGCCGCGACAAGGCGCGCGTCGCCCTGGTCGAAGCCTACGCCAAGGCCCAGGGCCTGTGGATCGACGAGACCAGCGAGGATCCGGTCTTCACCGACGTGCTGGAACTGGACCTGGCCACGGTCGTGCCGTCGCTGGCCGGCCCCAAGCGTCCCCAGGACCGCGTCGAGCTGACCACCGCCGCCCCGGCCTTCGAAACCGCCCTGGCCGAAGTGTTCAGCCGCCCGACCGACGCCCCGCGCGCGGCGGTGGACGGTGAGAAGTTCACCGTCGGCGACGGCGACGTCGTCATCGCCGCCATCACCTCCTGCACCAACACCTCCAACCCGTCGGTGCTGATCGCCGCCGGCCTGGTGGCGCGCAAGGCCAACGCCCTGGGCCTGAAGGCCAAGCCGTGGGTCAAGACCTCGCTGGCCCCCGGTTCGCAGGTCGTCACCGACTATCTGACCGACGCCGGCCTGCAGAAGGACCTGGACGCCCTGGGCTTCAACCTGGTCGGCTACGGCTGCACGACCTGCATCGGCAACTCGGGCCCGCTGGACCCGGCCATCTCCAAGGCGATCAACGACAACGCCCTGGTCGCGACCAGCGTGCTGTCGGGCAACCGCAACTTCGAAGGTCGCGTGAACCCGGACGTCCAGGCCAACTACCTGGCCTCGCCGCCGCTGGTCGTGGCCTACGCCATCGCCGGCTCGATGCGGACCGACATCACCAAGGATCCGATCGGCCAGGACAAGAAGGGCAATGACGTCTTCCTGAAGGACATCTGGCCCACCGCCCAGGAAATCGCCGACATCCAGCGCAAGTCGGTCACCCCGGCCATGTTCGCCAAGCGCTACAAGGACGTCTTCAAGGGCGACAAGCACTGGCAGGCCATCAAGGTCACCGGCGGCCAGACCTATGAGTGGGACGACGCCTCGACCTACGTCGCCAACCCGCCCTACTTCGAAGGCCTGTCGATGGACCTGACCCCGGTCCAGGACGTCGTCGAGGCGCGCGTCCTGGCCATCTTCGGCGACTCGATCACCACCGACCACATCAGCCCGGCCGGTTCGATCAAGAAGACCTCGCCCGCCGGCGTCTATCTGACGAACCACGGCGTCGAGGCGGCCGAGTTCAACAGCTACGGCGCCCGTCGCGGCAACCACGAAGTCATGATGCGCGGCACCTTCGCCAACATCCGCATCAAGAACCGCATCACGCCCGAGATCGAGGGCGGCGTGACCAAGCACTTCCCCTCGGGCGACGTCATGTCGATCTATGACGCGGCCATGCGCTACCAGTCGGAAGGCCGCCCGCTGGTCGTCTTCGCCGGCAAGGAATACGGCACCGGCTCGTCGCGCGACTGGGCGGCCAAGGGCACGCGCCTCTTGGGCGTCCGCGCCGTCATCGCCGAGAGCTTCGAGCGCATCCACCGCTCGAACCTGGTCGGCATGGGCGTGGTGCCGCTGCAGTTCAAGCAGGACGGCTGGCAGAAGCTGGGCCTGACCGGCGAGGAGATCGTCACCATCCGCGGCCTGACCGACGCCAACGTCGGCCGCCTGCGTCCGCGTCAGGACCTGTGGGTCGAGCTGTTCCGTCCGTCGGACGGCAAGATGGCCCGCTTCCCGGTCCGCTGCCGCATCGATAACCAGACCGAGCTGGACTATCTGCTGGCCGGCGGCGTCATGCCCTACGTGCTGCGCAACCTGGCCCGCGGCCCGGAAACCGAAGCCCCGATCGCCGCCGAGTAATCCGGCCGCTCATCGCGGAAACAAGAAGGGCCGGCGGAGCGATCCGCCGGCCCTTTATCTTTCGTCTAGCCCTGGCCTGGCTCCGGCTTACAGGTCGGTTCGTTCAGATCGTTCTCGGCCACGCGGTAGCCGCCGGCGTCATCGACGACGATCCGTATGGCCTGACGGGTGCGATAGCTTCCTCCGTTCAAGGCCTTGTCGGAGAAGCAGCCAATCACGCCCTCCGGCTCTCTCCGAATGATCCGCAGGCCGATGACCCAGTCCTCGCGGCCCTCGTCCATCCGGGTCAGATAATGCTCGTCGCCGTAGGTTGAAGGCTGGACGAAACCCCAGTCTGGCGGACGCTGACGCCCCGGCGCGCGTGACGGCCGCAAGCTGTTAGGAAACGACATCATGTCGAGCCCCTGCAGGATGGCGGCCGCCTGCGGCTCGAAAGCCTCCGCGCACAGTCGTCGGCCCACCCGCGAGCCGACATCGCTTTGCGGGGGTCCGTCGACGTGGCGGACCAGAGGCGCCGCCTCAGCCAGCTGGATCTCATAGCGACCGACCGGCGACCGGTCGGCGCCGGGATCGACCAGCTCGACGGTGACACGCAGCCGCTCGCGATCGGGCTGTTCGACTTGTGCGCGCAGATCCAGTGGCCGGTCCCCCGTCGCACAGTCGTTCAGCGCCGCGCGCAGCTGTTCCGAAAAGCCCGGCAGCGGCATGTTGTACAACACTGCGGTCGCGACCTCGATGTTCCGCACGCGGGCGTCAGCGGCCAAGGCGGGAGACAACGCCACGGGCGGCCCTCCCGTAGTCGCCGCCGGCGAGGCGCAACCCGTCAGCACCAGCAGGCTCGCCGCAAGGGCTATTTCGCTCAGACGCATCTTGGCCCCCGCCACACAATCATAACTAATCGTTATTGCTATCGGTACGCACGAGGGCCGACAAGGCGGCTCAATCCAGCGTCAGCGCTTCCGCCAGCAGCCGCGCCTCGGCCGCGCGGCTGGAGCCGGCGCGCCAGGCGACGACGATTTCGCGGTGGGGCTGGCTTCCGTCGGACTGGGGCTCGAAGGCGCGAACGGCCACGGCCGGATTGTCGGCCAGCCCCGCCTGCACCGCCATCCGGGGCAGGAAGGACACGCCCAGGCCCGAGCCGACCATCTGCACCAGGGTGTGCAGGCTGGTGGCGGCGAAGACGTCGTCGCCGCGCGGCGCCTCGATGTCCAGCGCCGCCAGCGCCTGGTCGCGCAGGCAATGGCCGTCCTCCAGCAGGATCAGGTCCTCGGCCTTCAGCGAGCCGGGGCGGATCGGGCCGGGCGCGGCCAGGGCGTGGTCGTGCGGCGCGGCGGCCAGGATTTCGTCGTCGCCGATGCGGGCGTGGGCTATGCCCGGCGCGTCATAGGGCAGGGCGATCACCGCCGCATCCAGCTGGCCGGCCTTCAGCGCGGCGATCAGCCGGGGCGTCAGGTCCTCGCGGATGAACAGCTTCAGGTTCGGATAGGCCGCCTTCACCTGGGGCAGTTTGCGCGGCAGCAGGAAGGGGGCGACCGTCGGGATGACGCCCAGCCGGAACCGGCCCGACAGCGGCCGGCCCGCGTTCTTGGCCGCCTCGACCAGGTCCTCGGTGCGGGCCAGCACGTCCTCGGCGCGGCGCACGGCCTCGGCCCCGACGGCGGTCATGATGACATTGCCCCGCGCCCGCTCGACCACGGGCGCGCCCAGGATGCGCTCCAGCTCCTGCACCCCGGCGCTCAGGGCGGGCTGGCTGACGTGCGCCGCCTCGGCCGCCCGCGAGAACGAGCCGTGTTCGGCCAGGAGTTTCAGATACTGGAGCTGGCGCAGGGTGGGGAGCATGGGCGCCACATAGGCTTTCGCTATCGCCGGCGCAAAGACAATCGACTGACTTTATCGACCGGGTCCGTCCATCGGCTTCAGCCGGATCTCGTACAGGCGCGGCCAGCGCTTGCCGGTGACGAACAGCCGCCGGTTCTCGGCGTCCCAGGCGACGCCGTTGGCGACGTCGTCGTTCGGATCGATGTCGGACCCTTGGGGCGCAAGGGCGGCCAGGTCGATGAAGGCGCGGACCCGCCCCGTCTCCGGGTCGATGCGCGCAATGCGGCTGTCCTGCCAGATGTTGGCCAGGATCTCGCCGTCCACCCACTCCAGTTCGTTGATCCGGTCCAGCGGGCGGCCGTCGGCGGTGACGGCGATCCGGCCGGTCTCGGCGAAGGTGGCGGGATCGATGAAGCGGATCTGGTCGGTGCCGTCGCTCATGACCAGTCGCCGCCCGTCCGTGGTCAGGCCCCAGCCCTCTCCGGCGTAGGAGAAGGCGCCGACGGGGGTGAAGTCGCCCAACGTCCAGACGAAGCCCAGGTGGTTGCGCCAGGTCAGGCTGTAGAGCCGGTCCCCGATGGCGGCGACGCCCTCGCCGAAATAGACCGTGGGCAGGTCGCGCTGGCGCAGCACCTCGCCGGTCTCCAGCCGGACCTGCCGGATGAAGGACGGATAAAGGCCCGTGCTTTCGTAAAGCGCGCCGTCCTTGACGAACAGGCCCTCGGTGAAGGCCGTCGGGTCGTGGGGATAGGCGGCCACGACCTCATAGGCCTGGTCCGGGACCCGGGCGGCCGTCGCGCCCGCGGTCAGGGCCAGGACGCCCGAAACCAGAACGCCCGGCCACGCTGCGGATCGCGTCGCCGGGCGCGTCATGGTCAGGCCTGGTCCGCCGCGGCCTCGGCCTCGGCCTTTTCGGCTCGGGCTTCGGCGGCGTTCGCTTCGGCGCGCGCGGCCTCGGCCTTGGCCTTCTTGGACTGGGCGCTGCGCGACAGCATGTTCAGCGCCTCGACCAGGGCCGAGAAGGCCATGGCCGCGTAGATGTAGCCCTTGGGCACGTGAACGCCGAAACCGTCGGCGATCAGCACCGCGCCGATCATCAGCAGGAAGCCCAGCGCCAGCATCACGACGGTCGGGTTCTTGTCGATGAAGTTGGCCAGCGGGTCGGCGGCCAGCAGCATGCACAGCACGGCGATGACGACGGCGATCATCATGATCGGCACGTGGTCGGTCATGCCGACGGCCGTCAGGATCGAGTCGATCGAGAAGACCAGGTCCAGCAGGATGATCTGGAAGATGGCCGAACCGACGTTGTTGATGACGACGTCCTTCTTGTCCTTCTCCAGCAGGTCGTGGGACGGGGTAACGTCGACGGAGTGGTGGATCTCCTTGGTGGCCTTCCACACCAGGAACAGGCCGCCGGCGATCAGGATCAGGTCGCGCCAGCTGAAGGCGGTCTCGAAGCTGGCGCCCGACCAGCCCAGGTCGAAGACCGGCGCCGTCAGGCCGACGATCCAGCCGATGGTGGCCAGAAGGCCCAGTCGCATGACCAGGGCCAGGCCGATGCCGATCCGGCGCGTGCGCTGCCGGTGCTCGGGGGGCAGTTTGTTCGACAGGATCGAGATGAAGATCAGGTTGTCGATCCCCAGCACGACCTCCATGACCACCAGGGTGATCAGGGCCGCCCAGGCGGCGGGGTCGGAGAAGATGGCGCCGAGGCCTTCGAACATTGGATTTCCCATATAGAAGTGAAGCCGCTGCCGTAGCGGGGCTGTCGTCGCCCTTCAAGCGGCCGTGAAGGGCCGATGGTCGCACCCGTGCGACGCACCCTGCGACCTTTGGGGGCCATCACACAATGTTGCGAGCGGCGAAACCCCGTGCTATCAGGCGCCCGGCTTGCGGGGGGCGTGTTTGCGGATACGGCCCCTGTCGTGCTTTCCGTAAGCATTTCAAGCTCTTGATCGGCGCGTCACCGCCGCCGGTCGCGACCCTGACACAACGACTTCGGACCCTTTATCAGTGGCTGATGATTTCAGAACGACGGAAGTCGGCGATCGCTACGCACAGGCGCTGTTTGACTTGGCGCTCGAAACCGGTCGCCTGGACGCCGTGCGCGCCGACCTGAAGTCGCTGAAGGCGGCTTGGCTGGACAGCGCGGATCTGCGCCGTCTGGCGACCTCGCCGGTCATCTCGGCCGAGGATCAGGTCAAGGGCCTGACCGCCATCGCCGCCAAGGCGAAGTTCGAGACGACCACCGCCAACTTCCTGGGCCTGCTGGCTCAGAACCACCGCGCGCGGGACCTGCCGGCCGTGATCGCCGGTTTCGAGGCCCGCTACGCCAAGCACACGGGCGTCGTCGCCGCCGAGGTCGTCTCGGCCCAGCCGCTGGACGCCCAGCAGGTCGCCGCCATCACCGCCGCCCTGTCCAAGAGCCTGGGCAAGGCCCCGGAACTGACCGCCCGCGTCGACCCGTCGATCCTGGGCGGCCTGAAGGTCAAGGTCGGCTCGAAGCTGTTCGACGCCTCGCTGAAGACCAAGCTCGACCAGATGAAGTTCGCCCTCAAGCGGGCGTAAGCCCGCCCCGCAAGATCGTAGGCGCCTGAACGGCGCAACCAAAAGACTGAAGAACAGAGAGCCCGTCATGGACATCCGCGCCGCTGAAATCTCGGCCATCCTCAAGTCGCAGATCGCCAACTTCGGCGTCGAAGCCGACGTTTCCGACGTCGGCAGCGTGCTGTCGGTCGGCGACGGCATCGCCCGCATCCACGGTCTGGACAACGTCCAGGCCGGTGAAATGGTCGAGTTTACCAAGGCCGGCGTGAAGGGCATGGCCCTGAACCTGGAACGCGACAACGTGGGCGCGGTGATCTTCGGCGCCGACGCCGCCATCGCCGAGGGCGACGACGTGCGCCGCCTGGGCGAGATCGTGGACGTGCCGGTCGGCAAGGGCCTGCTGGGCCGCGTCGTCAATCCGCTGGGCGAGCCGATCGACGGCAAGGGCCCGATCCAGTTCACCGAGCGTCGCCGCGTCGACGTCAAGGCGCCGGGCATCATCCCCCGCAAGTCGGTTCACGAGCCGATGCAGACCGGCCTGAAGGCGATCGACACCCTGATCCCCGTCGGCCGCGGCCAGCGCGAGCTGATCATCGGCGACCGTCAGGTCGGCAAGACCGCCGTCGCCATCGACACCATCCTGAACCAGAAGAACGTCAACAAGACCGACGACGAGAGCGCCAAGCTCTACTGCATCTACGTCGCCATCGGTCAGAAGCGCTCGACCGTGGCCCAGATCGTCAAGACGCTCGAGGAAGCCGGCGCGCTGGAATACACCATCGTCGTGGCCGCCACGGCGTCCGAGCCGGCCCCGCTGCAATTCCTGGCCCCGTTCGCCGGCACCGCCATGGGCGAATATTTCCGCGACAACGGCATGCACGGCCTGATCGTCTATGACGACCTGTCCAAGCAGGCCGTCGCCTATCGCCAGATGTCGCTGCTGCTGCGCCGTCCGCCGGGCCGCGAAGCCTATCCGGGCGACGTCTTCTACCTGCACAGCCGCCTGCTGGAGCGTTCGGCCAAGCTGAACGAGGACTACGGCTCGGGCTCGCTGACCGCCCTGCCGCTGATCGAGACCCAGGCCAACGACGTGTCGGCCTACATCCCGACCAACGTCATCTCCATCACCGACGGTCAGATCTTCCTGGAATCGGACCTGTTCTACCAGGGCATCCGCCCGGCCGTGAACGTCGGCATCTCGGTGTCGCGCGTGGGCTCCTCGGCCCAGACCAAGGCGATGAAGAAGGTCGCCGGCACCATCAAGGGCGAGCTGGCCCAGTACCGGGAAATGGCCGCCTTCGCCAAGTTCGGCTCGGACCTGGACGCCTCGACCCAGAAGCTGCTGGCCCGCGGCGCCCGCCTGACCGAGCTGCTGAAGCAGCCCCAATACTCGCCGCTGGCGATGGAAGAGCAGGTCGTCTCGGTCTACGCCGGCACGCGCGGCTACATCGACGGCATCGCGGTGGGCGACGTCGGCCGCTTCGAGAAGGAGCTGCTGGCCCGCATCCACGCCAACCACGCCTCGCTGCTGGACGGCATCCGCACCAAGAAGGACCTGACGCCCGAGCTGGAAGCCGAGCTGAAGGACATCCTGGCGGCCTTCGTCAAGACCTTCGCCTGAGCCCCGCCGGTTAGTTAGAGGAAGAGCAAAGCCGGATGGCCAGCCTCAAGGAAATGCGCAATCGGATCGGAAGCGTGAAAGCCACGCAGAAGATCACGAAGGCCATGCAGATGGTCGCCGCGGCCAAGCTGAAACGCGCCCAGGACCAGGCCGAGAGCGCCCGCCCCTATGCGCGCAAGATGGCCTCGGTCATCGCCAACCTGGCCGCCGGCGTCTCGGGCGCCGACGCCCCGCGCCTGCTGGCCGGCACCGGCCAGGACCAGCGTCACCTGATCGTGGTGGCCACGGCGGACAAGGGCCTGGCGGGCGGCTTCTCGACCAACGTCATCCGCGCCGCGCGCGAGCGGATCAACAGCCTGATCGCCGCCGGCAAGGACGTGAAGATCATCGCCGTGGGCCGCAAGTCGCGCGATCAGCTGTCGCGCCAGTACGGCGACCGGCTGGTCCGCACCTTCGAACTGAGCGAGCACAAGACCGTCGGCCTGCCCTCGGCCCAGCCGATCGCCGAGATGATCGCCACGGCGTTCGAGGACGGCCAGGCCGAAGTGGTCACCCTGTTCTACAGCCAGTTCAAGTCGGTCATCGCCCAGGTCCCGACCGCCAAGCAGCTGATCCCCGCCGTGGTGGACGGCGACACGGCCCCGATCGACCTGAACGGCGCGGTCTATGAATACGAGCCCTCGGAAGAGGAAATCCTCGAGACCCTGCTGCCGCGTAACCTGACGACCCAGATCCTGGCCGCCCTGTACGAAAACCAGGCGGGCTTCTTCGGCTCGCAGATGGCGGCGATGGACAACGCCACGCGCAACGCCGGCGACCTCATTAACGCCCTGACCCTGCAGTACAACCGCAAGCGCCAGGCCCAGATCACCACCGAGCTGATCGAGATCATCGCCGGCGCCGAAGCCCTCTGATCCTGACCGCACAGACATTCCGATACGGACCCCAGCCATGACCGACACCGTCGCCCCCTCCGCCGCAGCCAAGAAGCCCGCCGCCCGCAAGCCGGCCGCCAAGAAGGCCGCCCCCGCCGCGGCTCCCGTCTCCGCCGTCGCCACGGGCCGCATCGCCCAGGTCATCGGCGCCGTCGTCGACGTCGAGTTCGACGGCCATCTGCCGGCCATCCTCAGCGCCCTGCACACCCAGAACGTCGACCAGAAGACGGGCGAGCCCTTCACCCTGGTTCTGGAAGTCGCCCAGCACCTGGGTGAGAACATGGTCCGCGCCATCGCCATGGACACGACCGAGGGCCTGACCCGCGGCCAGGCCGTCACCGACACCGGCTCGTCGATCCAGGCGCCGGTCGGCCCCGGCACCCTGGGCCGCATCATGAACGTCGTGGGCCAGCCGATCGACGAAGCCGGTCCGATCAAGACCGAGCTTTACCGTCCGATCCACAAGGAAGCCCCGAGCTTCGACGAGCAGTCGACCTCGGCCGAGATCCTGGTCACCGGCATTAAGGTCATCGACCTGATGTGCCCCTACACCAAGGGCGGCAAGATCGGCCTGTTCGGCGGCGCCGGCGTGGGCAAGACCGTGACCATGCAGGAGCTGATCAACAACATCGCCAAGGCGTACGGCGGTTATTCGGTTCTGGCCGGCGTGGGCGAGCGCACCCGTGAAGGCAACGACCTGTACCACGAGATGATCGAGTCCAACGTGAACGTGGACCCGGCCAAGAACGGCGGTTCGACCGAAGGCTCCAAGTGCGCCCTGGTCTACGGCCAGATGAACGAGCCGCCGGGCGCCCGCGCCCGCGTCGCCCTGACCGGCCTGTCGATCGCGGAATACTTCCGTGACGAGGAAGGCAAGGACGTGCTGCTGTTCGTCGACAACATCTTCCGCTTCACCCAGGCCGGCTCGGAAGTGTCGGCTCTGCTGGGCCGCATCCCCTCGGCCGTGGGCTATCAGCCGACCCTGGCCACCGAGATGGGCAACCTGCAGGAGCGGATCACCTCGACCAAGAAGGGTTCGATCACCTCGGTCCAGGCCATCTACGTCCCCGCCGACGACCTGACCGACCCGGCGCCCGCCGCCTCCTTCGCCCACCTGGACGCGACGACCGTTCTGAGCCGCGACATCGCCGCCCAGGCCATCTTCCCGGCCGTGGACCCGCTGGACTCCACCTCGCGGATCATGGACCCGCTGGTGATCGGCGAGGAACACTACAACGTCGCCCGTTCGGTTCAGGAAGTCCTGCAGCAATACAAGGGCCTGAAGGACATCATCGCCATCCTGGGCATGGACGAGCTGTCGGAAGAGGACAAGCTGATCGTGGCCCGCGCCCGCAAGATCCAGCGCTTCCTGTCCCAGCCCTTCCACGTGGCCGAACAGTTCACCAACACCCCCGGCGCCTTCGTCGACCTGAAGGACACGATCCGCTCGTTCAAGGGCATCGTGGCCGGTGAATACGACCACCTGCCGGAAGCGGCCTTCTACATGGTCGGCCCGATCGAAGAAGCCGTCGCCAAGGCCGAGAAGATGGCGGCGGAAGCCTGATCATGGCCGGCAAGCTGAACTTCTCCCTCGTCTCGCCGGAACGCGAGGTCTTTTCGGGCCTGGTGGACCAGGTGGACGCGCCGGGCGTCGAGGGCGACTTCGGCGTCCTGCCGGACCACGCCCCCTTCATGACCGCCCTGCGCGAGGGTCTGGTGACCGTCTATAACGGCGCCGCCCGGACCCAGTATGACGTCAAGGGCGGCTTCGCCGACGTCAACGGCGAAGGCCTGACCATCCTGGCCGAACAGGCCACCGAGGTCGCCGCCGCCTGATCCCGCGGGGATCGAAACGATCAGAGGCCTCCCGCTTCGGCGGGAGGCCTTTTTCGTCTGCGGATTGGCAGGCGACGCGGCGCCGGCGATCGCAATTCTGATCGCTGAACCCCGTGGTTTCAGTGGCTTGGCGCCGCCAGCCGGCAATCGGCGCGCCTGGGTCGCCAGCTGTGCGATGATCGCCGGGTCCGGCCATCAGCCGGCGGAGCCTGTCCTGATCGCCGCCCCCTTCGACCTGGATTTCAGACGATTCACACCATTCAGACTCTGTTTTTCGAGGCCAGGGTCTGAAATCTCGCCGCTGAGAGGCTAAAGACCTTCTCATGACCGACGCCATCGCCATCCACGGAACCTGCGACCCGCGCTTCGCCGCCGTCCGCGACGCCTTCGCCGCCAACTTCACGGACGCGCCTGAGGGGCTGAACGAGCAGGCGGCGCGGTTCAGCGTGCTGATCCAGGGACAGCCCGTCGTCGACCTGTGGGCCGGCCACGCCGACACGGCACGGACGCACCCCTTCACCGACGCCACGCTGACGCCGGTCTTCTCCACTGGCAAGGCGGTCATGGCCCTGCTGATCGCCATGGCGGTGGAGGCGGGCCGGCTGTCCTACGACCAGACAGTGGCTTCGGTCTGGCCCGCCTTCGCGGCCGAGGGAAAGCAGGACGTCACCGTCGCCCAGCTGATGAGCCACCAGTCCGGCCTGCCGGGCTTCTCCGAGGCGGTCGATCCGGCCCTCTGGTTCGACGCCCCCGCCGTGGTGGCGAAGCTGGCGGCCCAGGCGCCGATGTGGACGCCGGGCGCGGCCTCCGGCTATCACCCAATCACGGTCGGCTACCTGGCCAACGAACTGTTCCACCGCGTCACCGGCCGCACCATGGGCCAGGCCCTGCGCGAGGACTTCCCCGACCTCGACCTGTGGATCGGCCTGCCGGAGGCCGAGCATCATCGGGTGGCCCAGATGCGCAAGCCGACGGCCGCCCCCAGCCTGGGACCCATCGACCCGATCAAACAGGCCGCCTTCCTCGACCGGGGCTCGGCGCCCGGCGGCCGCGGCTCCAGCGAATGGCGGCGGATGGAGATCCCCTCCGCCAATCTGCACGGCACCGCCCTGGGCCTGGCGCGCATCATGGGCGTGGTGGCCGACGGGGGGCGGCTGGGCGACCGCGCGGTGCTGTCGGACGCCACCCTGGAACAGCTGACGCGCGAGCGCATCCACGGCCCGGACAAGGTGCTGCCCTACACCATCAGCTGGGCGGCGGGCCTGATGCGCAATGACGGGCTGAACGTCTTCGGGCCGGGCCGGTCCTTCGGCCACTACGGCTGGGGCGGGTCGATGGCCATGGCCGATCCGTCGCGCCGCCTGTCCGCCGCCTATGTCATGACGCGCCAGTCGCCGCACCTGATCGGCGACCCGCGCGCCCTGCGCCTGCTGGAGGCGCTGTACGCGGCGCTCTAAGCGGGCTCTGCCGTCTCGCGGATCGCCTGCCGCGCCGCCCGGCTGCGCCGGAAGGCGGCCAGGGCGAAGACGCCGGCGCCGGCCCAGATGAAGACGAAGGAGACGACCCGCAGCGGCGTCAGCGCCTCGCCCGCCCAGACGCCGCAGGCGAACTGCAGCGTCGGCGCCAGGAACTGGATGAAGCCCACGGTCGACAGCGGCAACCGCCGCGCCGACCAGGCGAACAGCACCAGCGGGATCACCGTCGCCGGCCCGTTGACCAGCGCCCAGGCCAGCCCGGCCGGAGACGCGAACCCCGCCGCCTGCCCATGCGTGGCCAGCCACGCCAGGAAGACCGCCCCGACCGGCAGCAGCACCAGGCATTCGACGAACAGCCCCGTCTGGGCCGACGCCGGCACCCGCTTGCGGATCACCGCATAGGCGCAGAAGGTGATCGCCAGCGTCAGGCCGATGACGGGGACATGGCCCAGGGCCGCGGTCTGGATCGCCACCCCCACGGCGGCCAGGCCGATGGCGACGCCGCTCAGCCGGTCGATCCGCTCGCGGAACAGCACCGCCCCCGCCGCCATGTTGAGCAAGGGGTTGATGTAGTAGCCCAGGCTCGCCTCCAGCGTCGCGTGGTGCGTCGTGGCGAAGACGTAGAGGCTCCAGTTGGTCGCGATCATCACCGCCGACAGCACCAGCCAGCCGAAGGTCCGCGGCTGGCCCAGCACGGCCCGCGCCTCGCCCCACTGGCCCGCCAGCAGCAGGAACAGGCCGGCCACGAACACCGACCACACCGCGCGGTGGGCCAGGATCTCGGGCGCGGCGAAGCCGTGCGCCGCCATGGCCATGAACAGCAGCGGCAGCAGGCCCCACAGGGTGTAGCAGGCGATGGCGGTCGCGACCGCTCGCCCGTCCGTGCCGGTCGTGGGCGACGTCGAAGACATGGCGATGATCCTTGGTCCGCCAGCCGGGCGCGCCCGCCCGGCGGCGTATGGGTGTCAGACCGTCAGGGTGCGATAGCCGGTCGAGGACTTGATCACGCCCGTCTCGTCCAGCAGCTGGGCGATCTGGACCGCGTTCAGGGCGGCGCCCTTGCGCAGGTTGTCCGACACCACCCAGAAGCTCAGGCCGTTCTCCACCGTCGGGTCCTTGCGGATACGGCTGACGTAGACCGCGAACTCGCCGGCGGCGTCGACCGGGGTGATGTAGCCGTCGTGCTCCTGCTTATCGACGACCAGGACGCCCGGCGCCTCGCGCAGGATGGCGCGGGCCTCGTCCGGCTCGATCGGGCGATCGAACTCGACCGTCACGGCTTCGGAGTGGCCGACGAAGACCGGCACGCGCACGCACGTCACGGTCAGCTTGATGTCGGGGTCCAGCATCTTGTGCGTCTCGTCCCACATCTTGGCCTCCTCGTCGGTGTAGCCGTCGTCGCGGAACGACCCGATGTAGGGGATGACGTTGAAGGCGATCTGCTTGGGGAACTTCTTGGGGCTGGCGTCGCCCAGGCCGTAGATGGCCTTGGTCTGGTTCCACAGCTCGTCCATGCCTTCCTTGCCGGCGCCGGAGACCGACTGATAGGTCGAGACCACCACCCGCTTGATCTTCGCCGCGTCGTGCAGCGGCTTCAGCGCCACGACCAGCTGGGCCGTGGAGCAGTTCGGGTTGGCGATGATGTTCTTCTTCTTGGCGTCCTTGACCGCGTCCGGGTTCACCTCCGGCACGATCAGCGGCACCTCGGGGTCCTTGCGGAAGGCCGAGGAGTTGTCGATCACGATGGGGCCGGCCTTGCCGATCTTCTCGGACCATTCCTTCGACACGGTCCCGCCCGCCGACATCAGCACGATGTCGACCTTGGAGAAGTCGAACTGCTCGATGTCCTGGCACTTGACGGTCCGGTCGCCGAAGGAGACCTCGACGCCCTTGGATTTTCGCGAGGCGATGGCGTGCAGCTCGTCCACGGGGAAGTTCACTTCCTCGAGGATGTTCAGCATTTCGCGGCCCACATTGCCCGTGGCCCCGACGATCGCGACGCGATAACCCATCTTTGTCAGTCCTTCGGACGCGCTATCGCTCGGCTCGCGGAGCCTCGCTGCTTCAGCGCGACGACTATGTGTTTGGAGAAGCGCTCTGCAATTAGGCGTTCGCAGCGGCGAAGCAATCGCTTTTCGCTGCTCGGGCCTTTAAGCAGCGCTGCCATGACCTCCCGTATCCGCAACGCCTACGACATCCGCGTGGAAGAGGGCGTGCTGACGCCCGACCCCGCCCAGGAGCCGGTGATCGCGGCGCTGGAGCGGCTGGAGACGGACCTGGCGAAGCGCGGCCTGTTCGGACGCGCGCCCGAGGTGAAGGGGGTCTATCTCTGGGGCCCGCCGGGACGGGGCAAGTCCATGCTGATGGACCTGTTCTATTCCGCCACGCCCGAACCCCGGAAGACGCGCGCCCACTTCCACGCCTTCATGGCCCGGGTCCACGACCTGGTGCGGCAATGGCGCGACGGGGACGCCCGGTCGCGCAAGGCCGTCTTCGGGATCCACAGGGGGGACGACCCCATCCCGCCGATCGCCAGGCTGATCGCGTCCGAGGCGCGGCTGCTGTGCTTCGACGAGCTGCAGGTCACCGACATCGCCGACGCCATGATCCTGGGCCGGTTGTTCGAGGCGCTGTTCGAGGAGAAGGTGGTGCTGGCCGTCACCTCCAACCGCGCGCCGGGGGACCTGTACAAGAACGGCATCAACCGCCAGCTCTTCACCCCCTTCATCGACATCATCCGCGCGCGCTGCGACGTGGTCGAGACCGCCGGCGCGCGGGACTGGCGGCTGGATCGCCTGACGACGTCCCAGGTCTGGCATACGCCCGACGACCGCCCCGCCTTCGAGACGCTCTGGCGCGAGCTGAAGGGCGGCGAGCCCGAGGAGCCGACGCATCTGGCCGTGCTGGGGCGCGACGTGATCATTCCGCGCACGGTCGGGGCGATGGCGCGCGCCACCTTCGCCGAGCTCTGCGGCCGTCCGCTGGGGCCGCAGGACTATCTGGCCGTCGCGCGGCGTTTCCACACCCTGTTCCTGGAGGACGTGCCGATCCTGGGGCCGGCCAACCAGCAGGAGGCCCGGCGCCTGGTGACGCTGGTGGACGCTCTCTATGAGGCCAAGACCAGGCTGATCGTGCTGGCCGCCGCCCGGCCCGAGGCGCTTTACACCGAGGGCGTCGGCGCCTTCGAGTTCGAGCGCACCGTGTCCCGCTTCAACGAAATGCAGAGCCAGGACTGGCTGGCCCACGTCCGCGAGGACGGCTGAGGTTCAGACGCCCGCGGGCATGGTGCCGGCGGTGATGGCGATGCGGCCGACCAGACCCTTGACGATCAGGTCCAGCGCGGAGCCCTCGCGGTAGTCGGCGGCGGCGACGAAGTTGACCCGGTCCTCGGAGATCAGGCTGTAGACCTTCTTCTGGTCCTTCTCGTTCGAGCGCGGGTCGTACACCGCGATCGAGAAGCCGCCCTTGGTGTGCATCATCTTCATGGTCGGCACGTCGGTGTCGCCGTCGCCGATGAAGATCATCCGTTCGAACGGCACCGGCCGCTCGTCGTCGGGGATGAAGTGGTTGATGCGCTCATGCTCCCAGTGGTTCCGGACGCCCTTGTTGATGCGGAACAGGTACTGGGTCTTGGTGGTGTAGTTGACGCCCACCGCCGGCCAGGCGGCCTCGCCCTTGTCGTCATAGACGTAATGGGAGGCGAAGACGTGGGTCAGGGCCGGCCGGATCGGCGTGCCCTCGATCATCTCCTCCAGCCCGGCGGAGATGATGTAGTGTTCGATATCCAGGTTGTACCGCGCCCCGAAGGCGTTCATCCGCTCGAACCAGCTGAGGTCCTTCAGGCCTTCGAACAGGGCCACCTCGCGGCCATGGTCGCGCAGGGTCTCGCGCGTCACCGGTCGGCCGTTCTGCCGCGCATGGTGCAGCATCAGCTGCATGTACATCAGGATGCCGTCGCCGTCGGCGTCCCGCGTCAGCCGCTCCGCCTCGTTCCAGAAGTCGCCGATCCCCATGCCCACCGAGGGGATGAAGCTGACCTCCTGCATGTTGCCGCGCGCCAGCGTCCCGTCGAAGTCGTAGATCAGGGCGGTCTTCAGCGGCGGCGTGTCGAAGGCGGGGGCAGGGGTGTCGGCCATCTGGCGGGGTCCCGAAATCAGGGTCTGTCGAACCCCGCCTCTATAGCAGCCTGTTCCCGGCGTCGATTGGCGCGTCGATCGGACGCTCGATCAGCCTTCGGCGGCGCGCCGCTGGCCGAAGGTCGGCGCCCGCTCCTTCTGCTCAGCCCAGTAGGCGGCGCCTGTCGTCGGCTTGAACATCGTGCGCGCTGTCCCGTCGCGCGCCACGACCGCGAAGGTGTTGGTCGAAGCCTGATAGAGCAGGGTGTCGCCGTTCGGGCGCTTGATCGTCTCGGTCCCCGGCGGCGTCTTCGTCGTGAAGTCGGCGACCTTGGCCAGATAGTCCTCGGCGGACCGGACGCCGAAATCCGCGCCGTTGCGCTCGTACAGGCGGGCGATCTTGGCGTCGACCGTCTCGCGCCGGCTGGCGGTCAGCACCGGCTTGGCCTCGACCGTCGCCACGGTCTCGGTCGCTGAAGTCAGCCCCACCGGCTGCACGGTCTCGACCGCCGCCCGCTCGCGCGTCTCCACCGCCGAGGCGTTGTCGCACGCGCCAAGCACCAGCATTCCCATGGCCGCCAGCGCGGCCGTTCCCATCTTCAGCGCGTTCATCGGTCCCTCCATCACCCGCTGGAGGCGACAAAAGCACAACTTGGGTGTTCCTGCAATGTTCTCTTTCCGCGTCTCGACGCCGTCATGACGGGCGGCTAGAGCAGAGACATGGACATGCGCCCGCTTTCGAACCGCAAGGTGCTGCTGATCGTCGGCGGCGGCATCGCCGCCTACAAGGCGCTGGAGCTGGTGCGTCTGATCGCCAAGGCGGGCGGCGAGACGCGGGTGATCCTGACGGAATCCGGGGCCCAGTTCGTCACGCCCCTGTCGCTGGCGGCGCTGAGCGGCCATCCGGTGCGTTCGGGTCTGTTCCATCCCGACGAAGAGACGACGATGGGTCATATCGAGCTGTCGCGCTGGGCCGATCTGGTGGTCGTGGCGCCGGCGACGGCCGGGCTGATCGCCAAGGCGGCCAACGGGCTGGCCGACGATCTGGCCTCCACCACCCTGATCGCCACCGACAAGCGGGTGCTGCTGGCGCCGGCGATGAACGTGCGGATGTGGCTGCACCCGGCGGTCCAGGCCAATGTCGCGCGATTGAAGGGCTTCGACGGCTTTCACGGCGTCGCCGTGGTCGGGCCGGACGAGGGCGAGATGGCGTGCGGCGAGTTCGGCCCGGGCCGGATGGCCGAACCCGCCGCCATCCTGGAGGCGATCGAGGGTCTGATGGCGGGCGTCGCCGGTCGGCCGCTGGCGGGGCGCAAGGCCGTGGTCACCGCCGGCCCGACGTTCGAGCCGATCGATCCGGTACGCGGCCTGACCAACCGCTCCAGCGGCAAGCAGGGCTACGCCGTCGCCGCCGCCCTGGCCGAACTGGGCTGCGACGTGACGCTGGTGTCCGGCCCCACGGCCCTGGGCGCGCCGCCGGGGGTGACGCGCATCGACGTCGAGAGCGCGCTGGAGATGCAGAAGGCGACGCAAGCCGCCCTGCCCGCCGACATCGCCGTGCTGTCGGCCGCCGTGGCCGACTGGCGCATCGACACCGTCGCCGGCGGCAAGATCAAGAAGGGGCCCGGCGGCCCGCCGACCCTGGCCCTGATCGAGAACCCCGACATCCTGGCGGGCGTCGCCGCGCCGGGGCCGAACCGGCCCAGGCTCGTGATCGGCTTCGCCGCCGAGACCGGCGACCTGGAGGCCAACGCCCGCGCCAAGCTGTCGAGGAAGGGCTGCGACTGGATCGTCGGCAACGACGTCTCGGACGAGGTGTTCGGCTCGGACGGCAACACCATCCTCCTGGTCACGGCCTCGGGCGCCGAGGCCTGGCCGCGCCAGTCCAAGGCCGCCATCGCCCGCCGCCTGGCGGCCCGCATCGCCGAACAGTTCAAGGACCCCGCATGACCGTCACCCGCGTCCAGATCCAGCGCCTGCCCCATTCGGAAGGCCTGCCCCTGCCGGCCTATGAGACGGCGGGCTCGGCCGGCATGGACCTGCGCGCGGCGGTGCCCGAGGACCAGCCGATGACGCTGGAGCCCGGTCAGCGGGCGCTGGTGCCCACGGGGCTGAAGATCGCCCTGCCGCTGGGCTATGAGGCGCAGGTGCGGGCCCGGTCGGGCCTGGCGCTGAAGCACGGCATCGTCTGCCCCAACGCGCCGGGCACGATCGACAGCGACTATCGCGGCGAGTGCGGCGTGATCCTGGCCAACATCAGCGCCGAGCCCTTCGTCATCCGTCGCGGCGAGCGCATCGCCCAGCTGGTCGTCGCCCGCCACGAACGCGCCGACTGGGTCGAGGTCGAGGCGCTGGACGACACCGCGCGCGGCGCCGGCGGCTTCGGCTCCACGGGGCGATAGATCTTATCGTCGGAAGGGCGCCCACCCACCGCGCTTAAGCAGCGAGCCGCCGCGCGGCGAGCGATAGCGCCCTCAAATATGAATCGCGTGGCCCAGCGCGCGCAGCGACGCCTCGTGGAAGGCTTCGCCCAGCGTCGGGTGGACGTGGATGGTCCCGGCCACATCCTCCAGCACCGCCCCCATCTCCAGCATCTGGGCAAAGCTGTTCGACAGCTCCGACACATGCTGGCCGACCGCCTGAATGCCCAGGATGCGATGATCGGTCTTGGAGGCGATCACGCGCACGAAGCCGCCGTCTTCGCCCGCCTCGATGGCCAGCGCCCGGCCGATGGCGGCGAAGGGGAAGACGGACTGGATGACATCGTCGCGGCCCGAGACGTCGCTGGGACCCAGACCGGCCGAGACGATCTCCGGCTCGGTGAAACAGACGGCGGCGATGGTGACGGGATCGAACACCCGGTCATGGCCGGCGATGATTTCGGCGACCACCTCGCCCTGGGCCGAGCCCTTGTGCGCCAGCATGGGTTCGCCGGTCAGGTCGCCGACGGCCCAGACGTTCTTCATCGAGGTGGCGCAGCGCTGGTCGATCTTCACGAACGGCCCGGCCATGGCCACGCCCATGTTTTCCAGGCCCCAGCCCTGCGTGCGCGGACGGCGGCCGACCGTGACCAGCACCTTGTCGGCCTCCAACTGCAGCGGCTCGCCGTCCTTGGTCGTGATCGACAGTTTCCCGTCGCCGAAGCCGCCCGCGCGCGCGCCCAGATGCAGTTCGACGCCGTGGCTCGTCAGCCATTTGGCGACCGGATCGGTCAGGGCCTTGTCGTAGAGCGGCAGGATGCGCTCGGCCATCTCGACGATGGCCACCTCTGCGCCCAGCTTTCTGAAGGCGATGCCCAGCTCCAGTCCGATATAGCCGCCGCCGACGACGACCAGCTTCTTGGGGACTTCCGACAGGCTCAGCGCCTCGGTCGAGGAGATGACGTCGCCGCCGAACGGCAGGAAGGGCAGTTCGACCGGCTCGGAGCCCGTCGCCAGGATGACGTGTTCGGCCGTGATGCGGATGTCGCCGTCGTCCGTCTGGACGATGCAGGTCTTGGCGTCCTGAAAGTTCGCCCAGCCCTTGATCACCTTGACCTTGGCCTTCTTCAGCAGGGCCGCGACCCCGGCGTTCAGTTTGCGGACGATCCCGTCCTTCCATTCGACCGTCTGCTTCAGGTCGATGGCGGGCGCCGCCGCCGTGATGCCCAGCGTCCCGCCATTGGCCGCCTTGGCCACCGTCTCGAACTTGCCCGCCGCGTGGATGATGGCCTTGGACGGAATGCAGCCGACGTTCAGGCAGGTGCCGCCGAGGCCGTCGCCGCCATCCACCAGCACGGTGTCCAGCCCCAGCTGGCCGCAGCGGATGCCCGCGACATAGCCGCCGGTGCCCGCGCCGATGATGAGGACCTTGGTCTTGAGCTGCTGCATGGGTCTCAGTTCATCCAAAGGGTGGCCGGGTGCTCCAGCAGGCCCTTGATCCGCTGCACGAAGACCGCCGCGTCGTGGCCGTCGACGATGCGGTGATCGAAGCTGGAGGACAGGTTCATCATCTTGCGCACGACCATCTGGCCGTCTTTGACCACCACGCGCTCGGCGATCTTGTTCGGGCCGACGATGGCGACCTCGGGGTGGTTGATGATCGGGGTGTGGACCACCCCGCCCAGCGTGCCCAGCGAGGTGATGGTGATGGTCGAGCCCGACAGCTCCTCGCGCTTGGCGCTGCCGTCCTTGGCCGCGCCCGAGACGCGGGCGATCTCAAGCGCCGTGTCGTAAGGGTCCCGCGCCTCGGCGTGGCGGACCACCGGCACCATCAGGCCGTTCGGCGTCTGGGCGGCGATGCCCAGGTGGACGGCGGCGTGCTGGGTCAGGACGCCGGCCTCGTCGTCATAGGTGGCGTTGATCTGCGGCTGGTCGCGCAGGGCGACCACGATGGCGCGGGCGATGAAGGGCAGGACGTTCAGCTTGGGCTGGTCCTTCGCCTTGGTCGCGTTCAGGTGGGCGCGCAGCTCCTCCAGCGCCGTCATGTCGATTTCCTCGACATAGGTGATGTGCGGGATGCGGCGCACGCTCTCGGCCATCTTCTCCGCGATCTTGCGGCGCAGGCCGATGATGCGGACCTCGGTGGTCCCTTCGGCCCTGGCGTAGGTCGAACCACCCGCAGCGGGCGCCGTCGCCGGGACCGAGCCGCCGCGCGCGATGAAGCCGTCCAGATCCTCGTGGGTGATCCGTCCGGCCGGGCCGGACCCGGGCACGAAGGTCAGGTCCACGCCCAGGTCGCGGGCGCGGTTGCGCACGGCCGGAGACGCCAGCGGGCGCTCGCCGGCGGCGCGGCCGGTCAGGGCGGGGACGGGCTTGCCCCCCTCCG
>NZ_JAYRPA010000043.1:0-43396 GCF_041911375.1 Brevundimonas sp.
GCGCCGGCCGCGACCACCACGACCAGTTCGCCCGCGCCGGCCGCCAGCAGGGTCTCGGCCGACCAGCGCAGCACGGGCTTGCCGCCCAGCGGCCTCCACTGCTTCTCGCCTCCCGCGCGGGAGCCCGAGCCGGCGGCGACGATGATGGCGGAAAAGGTCATGCCGGCCTTCTAAGCGCCGCGGTCCTGCTTGACGAGAGGGTGTCGAATGCGGCGAAAGGCGCGGATGAGCAGAACCCTCCAGATCGGCGCCGTGACCGTGCCCGGCCAGGTGCTGATGGCGCCGATGACGGGCGTCACCGACCTGCCGTTCCGGTTGCTGGCTTCCCGGCTGGGCGCAGCCTATGTCGCGACGGAAATGGTGGCGGCCAGGGAGCTGGCCCGCGCCCGCCCGGACGTGGTGCGCCGCGCCGCCGTGGGCGAGGGCCTGCCGCTGACGGTCATCCAGCTGGTCGGGCGCGATCCCGAGGCCATGGGTGAAGGCGCGCGCGTGGCCGAGAAGGCCGGCGCCGACATCGTCGATCTGAACTTCGGCTGTCCGGCCAAGGAGGTGACGGGCTCCGCCGCCGGGTCCGCCCTGATGCGGACGCCGGACCTGGCCTGTCGCATCATGGAGGCGGCCGTGCGGGCGACGACGCGGCCCGTCACCGTCAAGATGCGCCTGGGCTGGGACGACGACAGCCGCAACGCCGCGGACCTCGCCCGCCGCGCCGAAGAGATCGGGGTGAAGGCCGTGACCGTGCACGGCCGCACCCGCAAGCAGTTCTACACCGGTCAGGCCGATTGGGACGCGGTGGGAGAGGTCAAGGCGGCGGTCGGCGTGCCGGTCATCGTCAACGGCGACATCATCACGGCCGAACAGGCGCGGGAGGCGTTGGACCGATCGGGCGCGGACGGCCTGATGCTGGGACGCGGCGTCTATGGGCGCCCGTGGCTGGCGGCGCATCTGGAGCGGGCGCTGATCGACGGCGTGGCCCTGGCCGAGCCGGACCGCGAGGAAAGGCTGGCGATCGTGGTCGAGCACCTGCGCGCGTCGGTCGCCTTCTATGGTTTGCCGCTGGGCCTGCGCATGTTCCGCAAGCACCTGGGCTGGTACATCGAACAGGCCCCCTGGCCGGCCGATCCGCAACACCGCCGCGAGGCTAAGGCAAGAATTTGCCGGATCGACGATCCCCAAGCCGTAGAGGCGGCGATGGCGGCGCTTTGGCGACGGAATATGCCGCGGGTCGGCGAGTCCTCTGTTGAAATCGCGCCACAGTTTGTGGAGAGTGCCGTGGCATGACGGATACGCCCTCCAGCCCGGCTCCTCGCGCCGACCTCGCGTCGGGAGACGAGCCGTTCTGGGGACGGCTGGATTCGGAGCGGGCGCGGGCGGCGTTCGGCCTGGCCTATATCGTGGCCATGGCCGCGACCGCGGCGTCGGTCTGGCTGACCGCCATCGCGCCGGGCGCCGACGGCGGGGCCGGATCATCCGGCCGGCTGGCACTGGGCGTCCTGATCGCCAATCTGGTCCTGATCGCCGTCCTGGCCTTCGTCATCGGCCGGCGGGTGCTGGCCCTCGCGCGCGGGGCCTATGAGGCGGGTTCGCGCCTTCACCTGCGTTTCGTCGCCCTGTTCTCGATGGTGGCGGTGATCCCGGCGGTGCTGATCGCCCTGGTGTTCGGGGTTCTGGTCAACCGCGGCGTCGATCAGTGGTTCAGCCAGAACGTCAAGGCCTCGGTCGAGAACGGCGCCGACATCGGCCGGGCCTATATCGCCGACGTGGGCAAGGGACTGGAGCGCGACCTGGGGACCATCACCAACGAGCTGGGCGGCGTCCGATCCGCCTTCGGCAACCGCATCCAGTTCAACGGCGCCCTGGCCCAGATCGCCGACTTCTTCGACTATCCGGCCATCTACATCCTGGACGGTAACGGTCAGGTTCTGGCCCAGGCCGAGCGACCCGGCGCGCCGCCCTATCTCGCCCCGCCGAAATCCGCCCTGGAGGTCGCCGCCGAGGGCGCCGAGGCGCCGGTCGAGGTCACCGAGAACCCCGACACCGTTCGCGCCGTCTATCCCCTGCCGGAATACGGCGACGCCTATCTCTATGTCGTGCGTCCGCTGGCGCCGGGCCTCGTCGCCCAGATGCGCACGGCCCTCGACGCTATCCAGAGCTACCGGGAGGCTCAGGAAAGCCGCGCCCGCATCCAGTCGGCCTTCATCCTCAGCTATCTGGAGACGGCGCTGCTGGTCCTGGTCGGCGCCGTGTGGATGGCCATGTCGGCCGCCAGCAGCATCTCCGCGCCCATCGGTCGTCTGGTCAAGGCGGCGGACCAGGTCGCCGGCGGCGACTTCAGCGCGCGCGTGGACGGGGAGGGCGCCCCGGCCGAGATCGCGGACCTTTCGGCCGCCTTCAACCGCATGACGGGCGACCTGCAGGCCCAGCAGACCGCCCTGAAGGCCGCCAGCGACGAGGCCCAGGACCGCAGCCGCTTCATCGAGACGGTGCTGTCCGGCGTCAGCGCGGGGGTCATCGGCCTGGACCGCCACGGCCGCATCTCCGCGATCAACGACAGCGCCCTTCAACTGCTGCACATCGACGGCGCGGAGGTGCTGGGCCATGAGCTGGCCACCCTGTCGCCGGAACTCAGCGACCTGGTCCGACGGGCCGAGGCGCATATTGAAGAGGATATCGACGTCAGTCGCGACGGCGAGACGCGGCGGCTGCGCGTCCGGATCGAAGGCGGGCAGGGCGGCGAGATGGTCCTGACCTTCGATGACATCACTCGGCTTGTCACCGCCCAGCGGAACGCGGCCTGGCGTGACGTGGCGCGCCGCATCGCGCACGAGATCAAGAATCCGCTGACCCCGATCCAGCTGTCGGCCGAGCGGCTGAAGCGCAAGTACCGGTCCCGGATCGGCGAGGATGTGGAGGTGTTCGACCGCTGCACCGACACCATCATTCGCCAGGTCGGCGACATCGGCCGGATGGTGGACGAGTTTTCGTCTTTCGCGCGCATGCCGGCGCCGCGCTTCGCGCCCGAGAACCCGGCGGAGATGCTGCGCGAGGCGGTCTTTGCGCAGCGCGTAGCGGCGCCCGACATCGTCGTGGGTCTGACCGAGCCCTTGCCCAAGGCGACGCTGCAATGCGACGGCCGCATGGTCGGCCAGGCGCTGATCAACATTCTGAAGAACGCCGGCGAGTCCGTCGCGGCGCGTCGTCTGGCCGCCGGCGAACCTGCGGCGAACGATGGCGCCGGCGTTCTGGCGTCGCTGACGGTGAACGACGGCCTGGCGACATTCGTGATCGAGGACGACGGCGTCGGTCTGCCGGCCAAGGACCGCGATCGTCTGACCGAACCCTACGTCACAACGCGCGAGAAGGGGACGGGCCTTGGCCTGGCCATCGTCAAGCGCATCTGCGAGGACCATGGCGGCGAGCTGAAGCTGGCCGACGCGGAGACGCTGCGCGGCGCGCGCGTGTGCCTGATCTTCCCCCTGAACCCACCCGGCAAGACCGTCGGCGGGACGGAGCGCAAGCTCCAGACCGTCGCCGCCGAATAGCGAGGCAAGATGCGACCTACCGGTTCCGACATTCTGGTCGTCGACGACGAGGCGGATATCCGCGACCTGGTTTCGGGTCTTCTGGAGGACGAAGGCCATTCCGTGCGTGTAGCCTCCAACTCCGACGAGGCCTTGGCCGCCATCCGGGCGCGAAAGCCTTCCTTGGCCATCCTGGACATCTGGATGCAGGGCGGCGGGCTGGACGGGCTGGAGCTGCTGGAGGTGGTCAAGGAAATCGATCCCGACCTGCCGGTGGTGATGATCTCGGGCCACGGCAATATCGAGACGGCGGTGACGGCGTTGAAGCGCGGCGCCTACGACTTCATCGAAAAGCCCTTCAAGTCCGATCGGCTTGTGGTCGTGGTCGAGCGGGCCATCGAGGCCGCAACCCTCAAGCGGGAGAACCGTCGCCTGCGCGCGGCGACCATGACGCCGTCGGGCCTGATCGGTAAGTCCCAGGCCGCCCAGGCGCTGCGCAGCACCATCGGCAAGGTGGCGCAGGCCAACAGCCGCGTGCTGATCTCCGGGCCCGCCGGATCGGGAAAGGAGCTGGTGGCGCGCCAGATCCATGAGGGCAGCCCTCGGGCCAGGGCCGAGTTCGTCGCCATCTCCGCCGCCGGCATGACGCCCGAACGCCTGGATGTGGAGCTTTTCGGCGAGGAAGGTCAGGACGGCCGGCCGCGCAAGATCGGGGTGTTCGAGCGCGCCCACAACGGCACGCTTTATCTTGACGAGATCAGCGACATGCCGCGTGAAAGCCAGAGCCGCGTGCTGCGCGTCCTGGTGGACCAGCGCTTCCGTCGGGTGGGAGGCGAGCAGGACGTTCAGGTCGACGTGCGCGTCATCACCTCCACCTCTCGAGACTTGAAAGCCGAGATCGCCGAGGGACGGTTCCGCGAGGACCTGTTTCACCGGCTGAACGTGGTGCCGATCCGCGTGCCCGCCCTGTCCGAGCGGCGCGAGGACATCGCCGAGTTGATCGAATATTTCGTCGACACCATCAGCGCTTCCCAAGGCCTGCCGAGGCGGATCGTCGGCGACGACGCGGTGGCCGTGCTGCAGGTTCACCCATGGCCGGGCAACATTCGTCAGCTCCGGAACAATATCGAGCGGCTGCTGATCCTGGCGACCGGCGATCCGGGTGAGCCCATCACGGCCGACATGCTGCCGCAGGAGGTGGCGACGTCGAACGGGGCGACGCCGTCGCTGGGCGCCGAACGGACGATAGCCCTGCCGCTGCGCGAGGCGCGGGAAGTCTTCGAGCGGGAGTATCTGGCGGCGCAGATCATGCGGTTCGGCGGCAACATCTCCCGCACCGCGGCCTTCATCGGCATGGAGCGGTCGGCGCTGCACAGAAAACTGAAGTCGCTGGGCGTCTCGCCCGCCCGCGGCGGTGAAGAGGAAGAGACCGCCTGATGTCCCGCGTCGCCTACGTCAACGGAACCTACAGCCCGCACGGCGAGGCCGTCGTCCATATCGAAGATCGCGGCTTCCAGTTCGCCGACGGCGTCTATGAGGTGTGGTCGGTGTTCGACGGCCGGATGGCCGATTTCGACGGCCACATGACCCGGCTTCACCGCAGCCTGAACGAGCTGCGGATCGACATCCCGATGTCGGTGGCGGCCCTGACGCAGGTGCTGCGCGAGACGATCCGCCGGAACCGGGTCGTCAATGGGATCGTCTATCTTCAGGTCACGCGCGGCACGGCGCGGCGCGACCATCCGTTTCCCGCGCCGGGCACGCCGCCCAGCGTCATCGTCACGGCCAAGTCGATCCCCCTGTCGCGCGGCGACGCCCAGGCCAAGAAGGGAGTCGCGATCCTGACGCAACCGGACATCCGTTGGGGCCGATGCGACATCAAGACCGTGGGGCTTCTGCCGAACGTGCTGGCCAAGCAGGCGGCGCGCGAGGCGGGAGCCTACGAGGCCTGGATGGTCGACGAGATGGGACTGGTGACCGAGGGCTCGTCGACCAACGCATGGATCGTGGACGAGCACGGCAAGCTGCGCACCCGCGACACCCAGGCCAACATCCTGAAGGGGATCACCCGCACCGCCATCATGGATCTGATCGCCGAGCACGGGGTGGAGCTGGACGAACGGCCGTTCAGCGTCGAGGAGGCCAAGCGGGCGCGCGAGGCGTTTTTCACCGCCGCCGGCGCCTTCGTCACCCCGGCCGTCTCGATCGACGGGACGCGCATCGGCGACGGCAAGCCGGGCCCGATCACCACAAGGCTGCGTCAGCTCTATCTTGAACGGGCGCGCCGCGACGCCATTTAGGGCGTTGCCCGAGCGGGGAAGCGGCGGCTAAGGTCGTCGTCGGCTCCTTCGGCCCAGACGTCGCTCTCTTCGCGGCGAACAACCAAGAACAGGAAAAACCTGCCATGTCGCAAGACAAACGCCAGAACCTTCAGGACACCTTCCTCAACTCGGTCCGCAAGACCAAGACGCCGCTGACCATCTTTCTGGTGAACGGCGTCAAGCTGCAGGGCATCGTGACCTGGTTCGACAACTTCTGTGTGCTGCTGCGCCGCGATGGCCAGTCCCAGCTGGTGTACAAGCACGCCATCTCCACCATCATGCCGTCCGCGCCCGTGCAGCTGTACGAGCCCGACGCCGAAGAAGACTGATTGACCCAAAAACTCATTGATCACGCCGCCCCGGTTCAGCGAGCGGTCGTCATCCATCCCGACGGACGGTCGGACTCGCCGCGTCTGGCGCAGGAGCGGCTGGAAGAGGCGTCCGGCCTGGCCCGCGCGCTCGACCTGGACATCCAGGCCGAGGAGATCGTGCGTGTGCGCAAGGTCGCGCCCGCCACCCTGTTCGGCTCCGGCAAGGTCGAGGAACTGGCGGCCCTGATGCGCGCGGCCGAGGCCCATGTCGCCATCATCGACGACGCCCTGACCCCAGTGCAGCAGCGCAATCTGGAGAAGGAATGGGAGGTGAAGGTCATCGACCGCACCGGCCTGATCCTGGAAATCTTCGGACGACGCGCCCGCACCAAGGAAGGCCGGCTTCAGGTGGAGCTGGCGCGTCTGGACTATGAGCGGTCGCGCCTGGTTCGAACCTGGACCCACCTTGAACGCCAGCGCGGCGGCACCGGATCGACGGGCGGCCCGGGCGAAACCCAGATCGAGCTGGACCGGCGCCTGATCGCCGACCGTATCGTCAAGCTGAAGGCCGAGCTGGAAGAGGTGCGCCGCACGCGCGGCCTGCACCGGAAACAGCGCCAGAAGGTTCCGTTTCCGACCATCGCCCTGGTCGGCTACACCAACGCTGGCAAGTCGACGCTGTTCAATCGCCTGACGGGGTCCGAGGTGTTCGCCAAGGACCTGCTGTTCGCCACCCTGGACACGACGCAGCGGACCATTCGCCTGCCGCAAGGCCGGCCCGCGATCGTGGCCGACACCGTCGGCTTCATCTCCGACCTTCCTCACGAACTGGTCGAGAGCTTCCGCGCCACGCTGGAGGAGGTGGGCGAAGCCGACCTGATCCTGCACGTGCGCGACATCGCCTCGCCCGACAGCGCCGCTCAGGCGGCGGACGTCGAGGCGGTGCTGAAACAGATCGAGACGCCGGAGGGCAAGACGCGCCGGGTGCTGGAGGTCTGGAACAAGATCGACCTGCTGGACGAAGACGCCCGCGAAACGGTGCTGGGCCAGGCCGAGCGCCACCGGCGCGACGGAACCGCCGTCGCCGTCTCGGCCTGGACAGGCGAGGGGATCGAGCCGCTGCGCGAGACCATCGCCGGCCTGATCGACGACGATCCCGAAACCCGCCTTACGATCCAGCCTGAACAGGGCGAGGCGCTGGCCTGGCTGTACGAGCATGGACGGGTGACATTCCGGGACACGGACGAGCTTGGCCGTACTCACGTCACGGTCCGGCTGCATCCTGCGGCGCTCGGGCGATTCGAGCGCCTCTACCCCGACCTGGCCGGCTGACCCATGCATCTGATCGAGACCGTACTGCTTCTGCTTCTGGCCGTGGTGGTGTCGGGCTCGATCGCGCGGATCACCCGCATCGCGCTTCCGCTGGTCCAGATCGGACTGGGCGCGGTCATCGTGCTGGCCACGGGCAAGACGGTCGATCTGGAACCCGACATCTTCTTCCTGCTGTTCCTGCCCCCGCTGCTGTTCCTCGACGGCTGGCGGATCCCCAAGGAGGACCTGTTCCGCGACCGGGCGGTCATCCTTGAGCTGGCTCTGGGCCTGGTGATCTTCACCGTCGTCGGCCTGGGATTCATGATCTGGTGGATGATCCCGGAGATGCCGCTGGCGGTGGCTTTCGCCTTGGCGGCGATCCTGTCGCCGACCGACCCGATCGCGGTCCAGGCCATCGCCGCCCGCGCTCCGATCCCAAAACGGCTGATGCACATCCTGGAGGGCGAGTCGCTTCTGAACGACGCAACGGGCCTGACCTGCATGCGCATCGCCGTGATCGCGGCGACGACGGGGGTCTTCTCCCTGACACACGCCATCGGGAACTTCGCCTGGCTTGCGCTGGCGGGCGTGGCGTCCGGGGTGCTGGTGACGCTGGCCATCAGCACGGCCAAGGGATGGATCAGCAAGCGTTGGGGCGAGGATGTAGGCGCGCAGATCCTGATCAGCCTGCTGATCCCCTTCGCCGCCTATCTGGTGGCGGAGGAACTGCGCGCGTCCGGCATCCTGGCGGCGGTCGCGGCGGGCATCACCATGAGCTTCACCGAACGCGGCGGCGTCGGCGGCCAGTCGCTGGCGATGACGCGCATTCGTCGCGGCGTGGTCTGGGACACCGTCCAGTTCGTGGCCAACGGCATCATCTTCGTCATCCTGGGCGAGCAGATGCCGTCGATCATGGCGCGCGCGGCCGAGGTGGTCGCGGGCACCAGCCGGCCCGAGGTGTGGTGGCTGGCGGTCTATGTCTTCGCCATCGTCGCGGCGCTGGCGGCGTTGCGCTTCCTGTGGGTGTGGACGTCGCTGAAGCTGACGCTGTTCCGACGCCGCCATCGTGGCCCGCCGCCCAAGGTCGGCCTGCGTCTGACCATGGTGATGTCGCTGGCCGGGGTGCGCGGGGCGATCACCTTGGCGGGCATCCTGACCCTGCCGTTCGTGCTGGCGGACGGGTCGCCCATGCCGTCGCGCAATCTGGCCATCTTCCTGGCGGCGGGGGTGATCATCGTGTCGCTGCTGGTGGCCACCTTCGCCCTGCCGCGCTTGTTGAAGGATGTCGAGCTGCCGCCTGAGCCGTCGCACGAGCGGGAAGAGGACCGCGGCCGGGTCGCCGCCGCCTCGGCCGCCCTGCGCGCCATCGAGGACGTGTCCCACGCCATGGCCGAAGGCAAGCCCAACCCCGACCTCTATTCCGACATCGCCAGCCGGATCATGGAGGTCTATCGCCACCGCGTTGAGACCCACACGCGCACGGACGAGGATGACGCGGTCCTGGCCCGCAAGATCGACGATGTGGAGCGCCGGCTGCGGCTGGCGGGTCTGGCGGCCGAGCGCGAAGAACTGGGCCGAATGGCGCGGGCCCGTCAGATCGACGAGGTCACGGCGCGCAAGATGATCCGCGAAGTGGACCTGCAGGAACTGCGCTACCTCTAGGGGATCAGTGATCCATCAGGGCGGACACCGCGGCGTAGCTGTCGGCCAGGTGATGCGCGCCTCGGGCCGCCAGGCGCTCGGCGTGCCCCTCACGGACATGGGCGCCGGCGGTCAGGCCCACCACCGTCATTCCGGCCGCCACCCCGGCGGTGACGCCGGCCTCGCTGTCCTCGATGACCAGGGCGCGTGCGGGGTCGACGTTCATGCTGCGGGCGGCGTGCAGGAAGATGTCCGGGTGCGGCTTGCCGCGTTCGACGTTCAGGCCGGTGAAGACGGCGCCGTCGAAATGGTCCTTCAGGCCGAACAGCTCCAGGCCGACGCCGATCCAGTCGGGGCCGCTGGACGAGGCGATGCAGCGGGCCTCGGCGCGCGTGGCGATGAAGTCGATCAGGCCCGGGACAGGTTTGAGGTGAGACGGCGCGCGGGCGCGGCACGTCGCGAACCAGTTGGTGTGGAAGTCCTCGGGACAGGCGCGGCCCAGCGCGGCCTCGACCACGGGACGATTGTCGCGCCACCGCTTGCCCGTATAGGCGGCCAGCACCTGGTCCAGCGTGGTCGGCAGGCCGATGGCGGTCAGCTGTTCGGCCATGACGGTGCTGTTCAGCACTTCGCTGTCCGCCACCACGCCGTCGTAGTCGAAGATGATCAGGTCGTAGGTCACGCGGCCGGCTTCTCGGCGGCCTTTGCGGCGTTCCAGAGGCCGTCCATCTCCTCCAGCGTCGATTGTTCGGGCGTGCGGCCGTCCTTGGCCAGCTCGGCCTCGATGAAGCCGAAACGGCGAACGAATTTGGCGTTGGCTGCGCGCAGCGCGTCTTCCGGCTCGACGTCCAGCTTGCGCGCCAGATTGGCCACGACGAACAGCAGGTCGCCCAGCTCCTCGCGCGCCTTGTCCTTGTCGCCGGCGGCGATCTCGACGCGCAGCTCCTCGACCTCTTCGGCCAGCTTGTCGAACACCTCGTCGGTGGACGGCCAGTCAAAGCCGACGCGGCCCGCGCGCTTGGTCAGCTTTGCCGCGCGCGTGAGGGCGGGCAGGCCGACAGGCACGTCGTCCAGCACGCCGGGCTTCTGCCGATCCTTGCGCTCGGCGGCCTTGATGGCCTCCCAGGCGACGGTCTGTTCCTTCGACGACCGCTGCGCTTCGTTGCCGAACACGTGGGGATGGCGACGTTCCAGCTTCTCGGCGATGGCGGTGACGACATCGTCGAAGGCGAACAGACCCTGTTCCTCGGCCATGCGGGCATGGAAGACGACCTGGAACAGCAGGTCGCCCAGCTCTCCCTTCAGCTCGCCCAGGTCGTTACGCTCGATGGCGTCGGCGACCTCATAGGCCTCCTCGATCGTATAGGGGGCGATGGTGGCGAAGGTCTGCTCCACGTCCCAGGGGCAGCCGCCGTCAGGGTCGCGCAGCTTGGCCATTATCCCCAGCAGTCGGTCGATGGGTCTCAAGCGGGGGCTCCGTCGCGGGCTTCGAGTTGGGCGCGGATGGCGTCATGGCGCGCGGCCGTCAAGGGATAGCCCTTCAGGACCCAGGCGGCGGCGACCATCAGCACCGCGGGAAGGGCGATGAACAGCACCTGCAGCGCCAGCAGCGCCTCCGGCCCGTTTCCGCCCGGCGCCGCATCGGGGCGGAAGCCGATGATCTGGAGCAAGGCGTAGGGGACCAGGGCGAAGACGTGACCCAGCTTGGTCGTCGCCGACAGGATGGAGAACATCAGGCCGGTCCGGTCCACGCCTGTCTCCAGCCGCACCTCGTCGCCGGCGTCCGCCATCATGGCGCGCAGCAGCAGCAGGTTGGCGGCGTAGGGCAGGCCCGCGACGAACATGGCCGCCGCGCTCAACAGGAAGTTCCCGCCCGGCAGCAGGGTGGCCCCGACATAGGCGGCCGCGAAAATCAGGCTGGAGACCGCCAGGGCCCGGTCCTTGCCTATGCGCACCGCCAGCCATGTCCAGATCGGCGCGCCGAACAGGCCGGCGATGAAATAGACCAGCATCAGCAGCGACGCCTGGGCGTGGTCGTAGCCCTTGATCCAGCCGAAGAAGAAGAACACCAGCGCGCCGGTGACGCCGGGCGCGACGCCCAGCAGCAGGTCGGCGGCCAGCAGCTTGCGCACCGTCTTCAGACGGAAGAGCGCCAGATAGGCCGAGACGCCGCCGTGCGGCTGGGCGCCTGGATTGACGGGTTCGGGCACTGCCAGCATGGCCAGGCCGAAGGTCAGGGGCAGGGCGATGATGATGGCCCAGCCCATGATCCGGACGCCGTCGGCATAGTCGCCGAGGCCCGTCTGGATCACCACCGTCGGCAGAACCAGGATCAGGATCACCCCGATGATGTTGAACACCTGCCACCAGCCGTAGATGCGGCTGCGCTGGTCGTACTGCGGCGCCAGCACCGCCGCCCAGCCGAGCTGGCCCAGCGTGCCGATCGAGAAGCCCAGGTAGAGCACCAGCAGCCAGACGAAGAGATAGGCCGGGGGCGCGCCGGGCTGGACCAGGACGAACATCATCAGCGCGGCCAGCATCAGGATGGGAACGGAGACCATCATCCACGGCCGATAGCGACCCAGGCGCGTCCGTGTCCGGTCCATCCCCCAGCCGATGAAGGGGTCGAAGACGATGTCGATCAGCCGCACCGCCATGAACATGGCGGCGACCACGCCCAGCTCCAGCCCGACATGGGTGGCGTAGAACTCCGGCAGGGTGACCGGCAAGGCCACGCCGAAGGCCGCCAGCGGCAGGCAGGGGCCGGAGAAGGCGGCCAACACGGCGTTCGAGCGGCGGGGTGCGGTCATGCGGGCGGTCCGGCCAGGCCGCGAGTCGGCCCGCGCCAGCATTGCAGCTTTGGCGACGAACCACACCCTTGCCCGACGGGATCGGTTCAGGCTCAGTCGCCTCATGCCCTTTCGAATCCTCGTGGCCGCGATCGGACTTGCGGCGATCATCCTGACCGCCGGTCAGGCGCGCGCCCAGACCGATCCCTGCCAGACCAACGCCGACGTCTGGGCCGGGCAGGCCTTCGCCAACGGCGTGTCCGTGTATTCGCTGGAGTGGGCGCCGTTCGGCCCGGCGGAATGGGGTTGGGAGACCTATCTGCCGCTGATCCAGCGCGAGCTGAAGACCGGCTGTGCGCCCGGCACGCCGATCTTCGCCTCCCACATGGCGGCGTTTCAACAGACGCACGGCCTGGCCCCGACAGGCCTGTTCGACGCGGAGACCTTCCAGGTCTTTCGCGGGCTGTGGCAGGAGCGTCGGCCTTTCGTGATGGCGCGCGTGCGGGGGGAGTGTCCCAATCCGCCTCCGATCAGCCAGCTGGGCTATCTGGTCGAGTCCGAGGAGCACGCCGATCGCCTGACCCGCCTGCTGCGGCGCGATGTTCTGGACGCCTATCGCCGCATGATCGCCGAGGCCCGTGCGCAGGTTCCGGACGTCGCCGCCGATCCCGAACTGCTTCAGATATTCTCCGGCTTCCGTGATCCGGAGGCCGACGCCGCGCGATGCGTCCAGTTCGGCAACTGCGACGGCCTGCGCCGCGCGGTCTGTTCGCCCCATCGCACGGGAACGGCGGTCGATCTGTATGTCGGGCGCATCGTCGGCCTGGGCGTGGATTCGACCGACCCGGTCAGCCGCCAGCACATGGCCAAGGGCGCGACCTATCGCTGGCTGGTCGAGAACGCTGGCCGTTTCGGCTTCGTCCCCTATGTCTATGAGCCGTGGCACTGGGAGTATGTCGAGCCGTGGCGAGAGCCCTCCGCGCCCTGACCCAGGGCGAGATCGCATTGGCGCACGAAGCATTCGGCCAGGCGATACGCCTGGACACCGTGCGGCTGATCGCCTGGCCCTTCGCACGCGCCTTTGTCGCGGGCCGCTGGTTCGGCCGCGACTGGATCGTCTGGCCGCACCGCGCGCTGGCCGAGGACTTCACAAAGGCCCCCGTACGGACGCAGGGCGTTCTGGTCCATGAACTGACCCACGTCTGGCAGGCGCAACAGGGCGTCAACCTGCTGCTGGCCAAGCTGAAGGCGGGCGACCGCCGCGAGAGCTACGCCTACAGCGCCGACGCCGAATGCCGCTGGGACGCCTTGAACATCGAGCAGCAGGCGATGGTGATGGAGCACCGGTTTCGTCTCAGCCGGGGCGAACAGGCGCCCGGCAGCGCGGATTTCTACGCCACGATCTGCCCGTTCGGGCGTTGAGACCGCCAAGGGGCTTGCGCTCGTCGGGCGTCATCGCCAAGTTGGCAACGGTTGCTGTTGCAAATAGCGACCGTATTTGTTCAACGGAGCGCTTCCCCATGCCCAAGATTCTTGTCCTCTATCACTCCACCTATGGCCACATCGAAACGATGGCCCAGGCCGTCGCCGAGGGCGCGCGGGAAGTCGAGGGCGCCATCGTGGACATCAAGCGCGTTCCTGAAACCGTGCCGGAAGATCTGGCGAAGGCCTCGGGCTACAAGCTGGATCAGGCGGCGCCGATCGCCAAGATCGACGACCTGAAGGACTATGACGCCATCATCATTGGCGCCGGCACGCGCTTCGGCTCGGCCGCTTCGCAGATGCGCGCCTTCCTGGACCAGGCCGGCGGCCTGTGGTTCTCAGGGGCGCTGATCGGCAAGATCGGCGGCGCCTTCACCGCCACGGCGACGCAGCACGGCGGTCAGGAAACCACGTTCCAGGGTCTGCACAACTTCTTCATGCACCACGGCATGCCCGTGGTGGGCCTGCCCTATTCGTTCCAGGCGCAGATGACGCTGGACGCGGTCCAAGGCGGCTCGCCCTACGGCGCGACGACGATCACCGGCGGCGACGGCTCGCGCATGCCCAGCGACGTCGAACTGGACGGCGCCAGGTTCCAGGGGCGGCATATCGCCGAGCTCGCCAAGAAGCTGCACGGCTGATCCTCGATGCGCCAGCCCGCCGTCTTCTTCGGCCACGGTTCGCCCATGAACGCGCTTGGCGGTCCATTCGGGACCGCCTGGCGCGAGCTGGGCGAGGCGATCGGCAAGCCCAAGGGGGTCGTGATGATCTCGGCCCACTGGGAGACGCGCGGGTTGGGCGTCACCGCCCAGGACAATCCCGAAACCATCCACGATTTCGGAAACTTCCCTCGGGAACTTCACGAGATGCAGTATCCCGCGCCCGGCTCGCCGGAACTGGCGGCGCAAGTCTCGCGGCTGACCGGCGCGGTCCAGACGAGGCAATGGGGCTTGGACCACGGAACTTGGTCGGTGCTGTGCCACGTCTGGCCGGAAGCGGACGTGCCGGTGGTTCAGCTTTCGCTGAACCGCGACCTGACGGCGCGCCAGCACTACGACCTGGCCAGGGCCCTGCGGCCTCTGCGCGACGAGGGGATCGTCATCGCCGGCTCCGGCGACTTCGTGCACAACCTGCGCACCTGGAAGCGCGAGGCGGGGGCCCAGCCTTATGGTTGGGCGACCAGTTTCAACGAAGCGGTCAAGCACGCCTTCACGATCGGCGACCACCAGGCGCTGATCAACTGGATCGGGCTGGCGGAGGACGCCCAACTCAGCGTCCCGACCGACGAGCACTTTCTGCCCGTCCTCTACGTCGCCGCGCAGCAGCATGCGGGCGAACCCGTCAGCTTCTTCAACGACCAGATCGACGGCGGTTCGATCTCGATGACGGGCGTGCGGATCGGCTGATCAGGCGGCCTTGTCGGTCTCGACCATCTTCTGGATCGCGACATAGTCGGTCTTGCCGGTGCCTAGAACGGGCACCTCGGCGACCTTGACGATCTTCTTGGGCACGATCAGCTCGGGGGCGCCGTTCTCGCGCGCCCATTCGGCCAGCGGCGCGACCTCGGCCGCAGCGTGGTCGGTGACCAGCACCAGCTTCTCGCCCTTGCGGCTGTCGGGGATGGAGACGACGGCGTGGCGCTGTTCGGGCCAGACCGCGCCGGCGATGCCTTCGACCGCCGTCAGCGAGACCATCTCGCCGCCGATCTTCGCGAACCGCTTGGCGCGTCCCTTGATGGTGACATAGCCGTCGGCGTCCACGTCGACGATGTCGCCAGTGTCCAGCCACCCGTCCTCGACCGGTTCCCATTCCAGCGGCTCGGCGCCGGTGACGTAGCCGGACATGACGTTCGGGCCCTTCAGGAACAGCCGCCCGCCGGCGTCGATTCCCTCGACCGGCTCCAGCTTCCACTCCAGGCCCGGCAGGATCTGACCGACCGTGCCCGGGGCGTTGCGGTCCGGGTGGTTCACGGCGACCACGGGCGAAGCCTCGGTCGCGCCATAGCCTTCCAGCAGCTCCACGCCGCCGAACTTGCTGTTGAACATGGCGCGGGTCTCCTCGCGCACCTTCTCGGCGCCGGCGACCGCGAACTGAAGCGTGGCGAAATCGTCGGGTTCGGCCACGCGGGCGTACTGGCTCAGGAAGGTGTCGGTGGCGAACAGGATCGACGCCTTCACCTGGGGCAGCAGGTCGGTGATCTGCTTGGCGTGCAGGGGGGAGGGGTATTCGAACGCCTTCATTCCCTGCAACAGCGGCAGGATGACTCCGCCCGTCAGGCCGAAGCAGTGGAAGGTCGGCAGGGGGTTGAACATCACCCACTCCGGCTTCAGGTCGATGTGCGCCGCCACCTGGCGGGCGTTGGCGACCAGATTGCGCTGGCTCAGCACCACGCCCTTCGGCGTGCCGAAACTGCCGGAGGTGAACAGCACCACGCCCGGCGCGTCCGGATCGGTCTTGACGCGGAACCGCTTGGGAACCGCGCCGGCGGCCAGTCCGTACAGCTTGTCGGCCAGGCCGATCGTCTTGCGCACGTCGTCCAGCCAGACGATGTCCGCGACCGTCTTCAGTTCATCGACAAGGTCTTCAAGCTTGGCCTGTTCGATGAAGCGCCGGGCGGTCAGCACCTTCTTGACCCCGGCGGTCCGGATCGCGGCCTTGAGGTTCGCTTCGCCTGCCGTGAAGTTCAGCATCACCGGCACGCGGCCGTGCGCGTGCAGTCCGAAGAAGGTGACGACCACGCCCATCGACGACGGCAGCAGGATGGCGACCCGCTCGCCCTTCTCGGTCATGTTCGCGATCTTGCGGCCCAGCACGAAGGCGGCGCGGATCAGGCCGGTGTAGGTGAGAGGGTGACGGTCCTGGTCCTCCAGTATCTCCTTGTCGCCGAACCGCGTGCGCGCCTCGATCAGGGCGTCGATCAGCGACTCTTGGTACAGCGAGGGATCCAGGGCCTGGCGCAAACGCGTCTCCTACGGAGGGCGCGACGGGCCCTCTCTGTTGTCAGGGCGACCGTCATTAATGAGGCCGCGCGGACTTGAAAAGATGTGTTACCCCGCGTGAGTTCCGGCAAGGGCGGCGATCTGTAACCGGCCGTGCCTTGCCTTCGCCCCCCGGAAAGCCGAAATACCGGCCATGGTCACCCTGATCGACACCCTTCAGCGTAAGCCGTCGGAGCTGCGCCACCCGGAAAAGCAGAACCGTCCGGAGACGGTCGTCCTGAAGAAGCCGGACTGGCTGCGGGTCAAGGCGCCGGGCTCGGGCCAGTATAATGCGACGAAGGAGATCGTCCGCTCCAAGGGGCTGGTCACCGTCTGCGAAGAGGCGGCCTGCCCGAACATCGGCGAGTGCTGGAGCCAGAAGCACGCCACCCTGATGATCATGGGCGACACCTGCACGCGGGCCTGCGCCTTCTGCAACGTCAAGACCGGCCTGCCCCAGGCGCTGGACCCGGAAGAGCCGGCCAAGGTCGGCCTGGCCGTCCAGCAGATGGGCCTGAACCACGTCGTCATCACCTCGGTCGACCGCGACGACGTGTCCGACGGCGGCGCGGCCCACTTCGCCGAAGTGGTGCGCCAGATCCGTATTCAGGCGCCGCAGACGACCATCGAAATCCTGACGCCCGACTTCCTGCGGAAAGACGGCGCCGCCGAGGTGATGATCGACGCCAAGCCTGACGTCTTCAACCACAACCTCGAGACGGTCCCGCGCCTGTATCTGAAGATCCGGCCGGGCGCCCGCTACTTCCACTCGCTGCGCCTGCTGCAGATGGTCAAGGAGCGCGACCCGAACCAGTTCACCAAGTCCGGCATCATGGTCGGCCTGGGCGAAACCAAGGAGGAGGTCATGCAGGTCATGGATGACATGCGCTCCGCCGGCGTCGACTTCATCACCATCGGCCAGTACCTGCAGCCGACGCGCAAACACGCCGCCATCGACCGGTTCGTGACCCCGGAAGAGTTCAAGGCCTATGAGGCGATCGCCCGGGCCAAGGGCTTCCTGATGGTGTCGTCCTCACCGCTGACGCGTTCGTCGCACCACGCCGGCGACGATTTCGCGCGGCTGAAGGCGGCCCGCGAGGCGCAGCTGCGTCGCTAAGCCCCGCATGGCCGTCCACCGCGTCACGCGCATCCTCCCGTATGCGCCCCAGCAGCTTGCCGACCTTGTCGCCGACGTGCGCGCCTACCCGGACTTTGTGCCGTGGGTGACGTCGATGCGGGTCTGGAACGAACGCCCGGAAGGCGAGGGCGTCAGCGTCGTCGATGCAGAGGCGTCCGTCGGCTTCTCCTTCCTGAAGGAGCGGTTCTCGACCTGGGTCCGACATGACCGCAATGCGCCCAAGGTCGAGGTCGGTCTGCTGCGGGGTCCGTTCCGGCACCTGAAGAACCGCTGGGAGTTCCAGCCGCATCCCGAAGGAACGCGGCTGGAGTTCATGATCGACTTCGCCTTCAAGTCGAAGATGCTGGACCTGATGCTGCACGCGAACTTCGACCGAGCGGTGGAAAAGCTGATCGGCTGTTTCGAAGCCGAGGCGCAGCGGAGGTATGGCGGCCGATGAGTTTCGATTTCGACGCGACCGTCGTGGGCGCCGGGGCTGTGGGCCTGGCCTGCGGTCGGGCGCTGTCGAAGCGAGGCCTGACGGTGCTGGTGCTGGAGAAGGAAGGCCACATCGGCCAAGGCGTCTCCTCGCGCAACTCCGAAGTCATCCACGGCGGCCTCTACTATCCCACCGGGTCGCTGAAGGCGAAGTTCTGCGTCGAAGGCCGGCGGGCGCTCTATGCCTTCCTGGAAAGCCGCAAGATCGACTACCGAAAGTGCGGCAAGCTGGTGGTGGCGACCGAGGAGGCCGAGGTCGGGCGGATCGAGGCCATCTTCGACCAGGCGACGACCAACGACGTCGAGGGGCTGGCGCATCTGACCGGCGCCCAGGCCCGCGCGCTGGAGCCGGCGCTGAACGCCCACGCCGCGATCCTGTCGCCCGAAAGCGGGGTGTTCGACAGCCACGGCTATATGCTGGCCCTGCAGGGCGAGATCGAGGACGCGGGCGGGGCGGTGGTCGTCTCCGCGCCGTTCGACGGCGCCGAGCCTTTGCCGGGCGGAGGCTTCGCCGTTCGTGTGGGCGGGGAGGGGGCCATGGCCGTCACCAGCCGCCTGCTGGTCACCGCGCCGGGCCTGTCGGCCCAGGCCGTGGCGTCGATGATCGACGGCTATCCCTCCACGGCCGTCCCGGCGGGCCATTACGGCAAGGGGGTCTATTTCCGGCTGACGGGCAAGGCGCCGTTCGAGCGGCTGATCTATCCGCCCCCCATCGCCGGGGCCCTGGGCACCCACTATCGCAAGGATCTGGGCGGGCAGGGGGTGTTCGGCCCTGACCTGGCCTACGTTGAGACCGAGGACTATTCGGTCGATCCGGCAAAGGCGGACGCGTTCGCCCACTATATCCGCCGCTTCTGGCCCGGTCTGCCCGATGGCGCCCTGACGCCGGACTACGCGGGCATACGGCCCAAGCTTCATGGGCCGGACGAGCCGCAGCCGGACTTCCAACTGCACGGCCGCGAGCACCACGGCATCGACGGTCTGATGGCCCTGTTCGGCATAGAGAGCCCAGGCCTGACCAGTTCGCTGGCCATCGGCGAGGCCGTGGCGGCGGCCCTGACGGAGGCGGCTTGACCGAGCGCGAGAAAATGCTTGCGGGCCTGCCGTACGATCCGGGCGACCCGGACCTGCGGGAGGGTCGCGCGCGGGCGGTGGCCCTGACCATCGCCATCAACGCCGAGCCGGATCGGGACCGACGGCGCGACCTGGTGAATGCGCTGGTGAAGGCGTCGGACGCCCGCGCCGTGATCATGCCGGGCTTCTTCTGCGATTACGGCGTCAACATCCACCTGGGCGCCAACGCCTTCGTCAACGCCAACGGCGTTTTTCTGGACTGCGCGGAAATCCGCATCGGCGACAACTTTCAGGCGGGACCGGGCGTGCAACTGCTGACGCCGGAGCATCCGCTGGACGCTGTCGAACGGCGCGGCAAGGAAACGGCAAGGCCGATCACCATCGGCGACGATGTGTGGATCGGCGGCGGCGCCATCGTGCTGGCCGGCGTCGTCATTGGCGACCGCGCGGTGATCGGCGCGGGTTCGGTGGTGACGCGGGACGTGCCGCCGGACGTCGTGGTGGTGGGAAATCCGGCGCGGATCGTCCGCCGCCTGACCTCGGCTGAAACGCCTTGAAATCGTCCGGCGCTTCATGCATAAGCCGCGCCTCGCGTGGCGGTCCGCTCCTTCCTGTGTGGAAGGCAAGGGCCGCCGCTATCGTTTTCGCGCCTGACAGGCTTCGGCTCTGGGCGGCGCCCGACCTAGAAGATTGAGACGGACATGGCCGTTCCGAAGCGCAAAGTATCTCCCTCGCGTCGCAACATGCGCCGCGCCCACGACGCCCTGACCTCGAACGTCTACGTCGAGGACAAGGACACCGGCGAGCTGAAGCGCCCGCACCACATCGACCTGAAGACCGGCACCTATCGCGGCCGCCAGGTCCTGACGCCGAAGGAAGACTAGTCTTCCACGGTCTCCCGGTTTCGGCCGGGCGCGATGATTCTCACGGCGCGCGGTGACCCGCGCGCCGTTTTCGTGCGTTCTCTGCGGCAAGCTTTACCGGAGAACGCCGTCCATGATCCGTTTCGCCGCCGCCAGCGCCCTGGCCCTGCTGACCCTTTCGGCCTGCGACAGTCCCGAGGAGCCGGCCGCGCCTGCGACGCCGCCGCGTACGGCCGACGCCGCGCCTGCTCCGACCGCGCCGCCCGTCGCCGACAATGTCCTGACGGCCCAGGGTCTGGGGCCCGCCCGGATCGGCATGACCGTCGCCGACCTGACCGCGGTCTGGGGCGCGGACGCCAATCCTGGCGCTGTCGGCGGCGCCGATCCCGAAACGTGCGACCAGTATCACCCCGCCAATGCGCCGGCCGGCGTCACCGTCATGACCCAGAACGGCGTGCTGACGCGAATCACCCTGATGCGCGACGCCGCGATCAGGACGGACCGGGGATTCGGGCTGGGCGACACCGCCCTGGCGGTGAAGGAAGCCTATGGCGGCGCCATCGTCGCCCAGCCTCACAAGTACGAAGCCGCCCCGGCGGAGGACCTCTTCGCCTGGAGCAGCGGCGGATCGACCGCCTATGTGACTGATCCGGCGGCGCGCGGCGTGCGTTATGAAGTCGGGTCTGACGGCAAGGTGAAGATGATCCACGCCGGCGACCCGTCGATCCAACTGGTCGAGGGCTGCGCCTAGAGCGAAATCGGCTGAGTTCGACGGAGTTCAGCTCGGCGTGGGATGCCGCCGCCATAAGGTGATGCCGATCGGGCTCTAGGATTGGCGTTTGGCGGCGAGGCGGCTAAACCGCTCCGACCATCCTCCCGCCAAAAGCCAGAGACCCAGCCATGACCGACATCGCCGACATCGTCGCCCGCCAGATCCTCGACAGCCGGGGCAATCCGACGGTGGAAGTCGATGTGATCCTGGACGACGGCTCGTTCGGGCGCGCCGCCGTGCCGTCGGGCGCGTCCACCGGCGCCCACGAAGCGGTCGAGCTGCGCGACGGCGACAAGGACCTTTGGGGCGGCAAGGGCGTGCAGAAGGCGGTCGACGCCGTCAACGGCGAGATCTTCGACGCCCTGTCCGGCATGGACGCCGAGGATCAGCGCCGCATCGACGAGGCGATGATCACCCTGGACGGCACCCCGAACAAGGGTCGCCTGGGCGCCAACGCCATCCTGGGCGTCTCGCTGGCGGTGGCCAAGGCCAGCGCCATTTCGGCCGGCCTGCCCCTGCACCGTTACCTGGGCGGCGTTTCGGCCCGCGTCCTGCCGACGCCGATGATGAACATCATCAATGGCGGCGCCCACGCCGACAATCCGATCGACATCCAGGAATTCATGATCCTGCCGACGGGCGCCGAGACCTTCTCGGACGGCCTGCGCATGGGCGCGGAGATCTTCCACGCCCTGAAGAAGCAGTTGAAGGACGCCGGTCACAACACCAACGTCGGCGACGAGGGCGGCTTCGCCCCGAACCTGGCCTCGGCCGAAGAGGCGCTCAGCTTCATCACCAAGGCGGGTCAGGCCGCCGGCTACCTGGCCGGCGAGGATTTTCACCTGGGCCTGGACGTCGCCTCGACCGAGTTCTTCAAGGAGGGCAAGTACGTCATGGCCGGCGAAGGCAAGACTGTCGACGCCGAGGGCATGGCGGCCTATCTGGTCGATCTGTGCGAGCGCTTCCCGATCGTCTCGATCGAGGACGGGATGGCCGAAGACGACTTCGACGGCTGGCGTCTGCTGACCGAGCGCCTGGGCGACCGGGTCCAGCTGGTGGGCGACGACCTGTTCGTCACCAATCCGGTTCGCCTGGCCGCCGGCATCGGCGAGGGTCTGGCGAATTCGATCCTGATCAAGGTCAACCAGATCGGCACCCTGTCGGAGACCCTGGACGCCGTGGATATGGCCCATCGCGCGGGCTATACCGCCGTGATGAGCCACCGCTCGGGCGAGACCGAGGATTCCACCATCGCCGACCTGGCGGTCGCCACCAACTGCGGACAGATCAAGACCGGCTCGCTGGCGCGTTCGGACCGGGTCGCCAAATACAACCAGCTGCTCCGCCTTGAAGAAATGCTGGGCGACCAAGGCGTCTATTTCGGCGACGGCATGCTGCTGAGCCGCTGACGACCGATCGTCCGGGGGCAGACGGGCCGCAAGGCGCGGCCCGTCCATCTCCGCGTCCTAGGCGCTGCAGGATCGCCGATTGGGATTCTCCCAAATTCTTCAAAGCTGAAGTACGCGAATCTTACCGCCAAGCTACGATTCGTTAGGCATTCAAGGGCACAGTTTGACAACTGTGTTCACGCGCTCAGAAGGAGCGTTGGTGTTGCCGGAACGGATGAAACCTTACCGCCTGTCTCTCGCCCTCCTGCTGCTGGTCGCCTACCTGGGCGTCCAGGCGCTCACGGGCGAGCGCGGTCTGTTGAGCGGCCATGCGCGCGACACCCTGCTGATCCAGCGGGAGGCGCAGCTCGCCGCCCTGACCGAACAGCGACGCGACCTCGAGACACGCGTCCGCTACCTGCGCTCCGACAGTCTGTCCAAGGACCTTTTGGAAGAACGTGCGCGCGCCGTGCTGGGCTTTTCCGATCCGCGTGACTATGTGATCCGCGTCTCGAGCGAGACGGCCCCTGTAGCGACGCAATCGGCGCATTCCTGACGCGTCTTGAACTATTGTTACAGCTTGGCGGGGCCGCTTTGCGTTTCGGGAACGAAGGCTGCTAAAGCCGCCTTCCGTAACGATAAGTTGGCTTCGGTTCCCGGGGCCTAGCCGGGAGATGCCGGATGGCGAAAGCCCCAGCCAAAGCCGCTCAGACCAGTGCGCCTGACAAGATTCCAAACACGCCATCGGCGTCCAAGGAGGATCTCCTCCGCTACTATCGCGAGATGGTCCTGATCCGGCGCTTCGAGGAGCGCGCGGGCCAGCTGTACGGCATGGGTCTGATCGGCGGCTTCTGCCACCTGTACATCGGCCAGGAGGCCGTCGCGGTGGGCGTTCAGGAGAGCGTCAAACAGGGCCACGACAAGATCATCACCGGCTACCGCGACCACGGCCACATGCTGGCCGCCGGCATGGACCCCAAGGAAGTCATGGCCGAGCTGACCGGCCGCATCGGCGGCTCGTCCAAGGGCAAGGGCGGCTCGATGCACATGTTTGACGTGCCGACCGGTTTCTACGGCGGTCACGGCATCGTCGGCGCCCAGGTGGCGTTGGGCACGGGCCTGGCCTTCGCGGGCAAGTATCGCGGCGACGACTCGGTCGCCTTCATCTATTTCGGCGACGGCGCGGCCAACCAGGGTCAGGTCTACGAGAGCTTCAACATGGCCCAGCTGTGGAAGCTGCCGGCCATCTACATCATTGAGAACAATCAGTACGCCATGGGCACCTCGATCGAGCGGGCCTCGGCGACGACCCAGCTCAGCCAGCGCGGCGCCAGCTTCGGCATTCCGGGCGAGCAGGTCGACGGCATGGACGTGATCGCCGTGCGCGACGCGGTCAAGAAGGCGGTCGAACGCGCCCGCGCCGGCGAGGGGCCTTACATCCTCGAGGTCAAGACCTACCGTTATCGCGGTCACTCGATGTCCGACCCCGCCAAGTACCGGACCAAGGAAGAGGTCGACGAGGTCAAGAAGACCCGCGACCCGATCGACCACATCAAGACCCTGCTGTCGGCCGCCAAGGCGAACGAGGAGGAGCTGAAGGCGATCGACAACGAAATCAAGGCGATCGTCGCCGAAGCTGTTCAATTCGCTCAAGAGAGCCCGGAGCCCGATCCGTCCGAGCTCTACACCGACGTCTACGTGGAGGCCTGATCCGTGACCGACATCCTGATGCCGGCGCTGTCCCCCACGATGGAAGAGGGCACGCTGACCAAGTGGCACATCAAGGCGGGCGACACCGTGTCGGCCGGCCAGGTGATCGCCGAGATCGAGACCGACAAGGCCACGATGGAAGTCGAGGCCGTCGACGAGGGCGAGGTGCTGGAGATCCTCGTCGCCGAAGGCTCCGAGAACGTGAAGGTCAATACGCCGATCGCGCGCCTGGCGGGCGAAGACGGCGCCGCCGCTCCTGCGCCCAAGGCCGACGCCCCCACGGCCGAAGTCGCCCCGAAGGCGACGGCGGAGGGCAAGACCGGCGATCCCGAGAAGGCGCCGGCCCAGACCTCGACGCCCAAGGTCGAACTGCGTGACCCGGAAATCCCGGCCGACGCCAAGCTGGTCAAGACGACCATCCGCGACGCCCTGCGCGACGCCATGGCTGAGGAAATGCGGCGCGACGACAAGGTCTTCCTGATCGGCGAGGAAGTCGCCCAGTATCAGGGCGCCTACAAGGTCAGCCGTGAGCTGCTGCAGGAGTTCGGCGACCAGCGCGTCGTCGACACCCCGATCACCGAGCACGGCTTCGCCGGCCTGGGCGTCGGGGCGGCCATGGCGGGCCTGAAGCCGATCGTCGAGTTCATGACGTTCAACTTCGCCATGCAGGCGATCGACCACATCATCAACTCGGCCGCCAAGACGCTGTACATGTCGGGCGGCCAGATCCGGGCGCCCATCGTGTTTCGCGGTCCGAACGGCGCGGCCAGCCGCGTGGCGGCCCAGCACAGCCAGGACTATTCCGCCTGGTACGCGCAGGTGCCCGGCCTGAAGGTCATCGCCCCCTATGACGCGGCCGACGCCAAGGGCCTGCTGAAGGCGGCCATCCGCGATCCGAACCCGGTCGTCTTCCTCGAACACGAGATGATGTACGGCCTGGAGTTCGACGTGCCGGAGGTCGAGGACTATGTCCTGCCGATCGGCAAGGCCAAGGTGCGCCGCGAGGGCAAGGACGTGACCATCACGGCTCACAGCCGCATGGTCGGTTTCGCCCTGCAAGCCGCCGAGAAGCTGGCGGAAGAGGGGATCGAGTGCGAGGTCGTCGACCTGCGCACCCTGCGCCCGCTGGACACCGACACCATCATCGAGAGCGTCAAGAAGACCAACCGTCTGGTCTCGGCCGAAGAGGGCTGGGGTCCGATGGGCGTCGGCGCCGAGGTGGTGGCCCGCGTCATCGAGCACGCCTTCGACTATCTGGACGCCCCGCCGCTGCGGGTGCACCAGGAGGACGTTCCGCTGCCCTACGCCGCCAATCTGGAAGCTCTGTCGCTGCCGGGCGTGGACAAGATCATCGCGGCCGTGAAGCAGGTGACGGCGTGACCGAGGCGTCGGAATTCATGCTCACGACGCCCGAGAGCGTCGCGGCTGATCCCAAGGCCATAGAAGTGTTGCGCATGTGGTGGTCGAAGGACGAGCCGGTGATGTCGGTCAAACCCGCCTTCAACGATCCGATCCAGTTCGGCCGCCTGCTGGCCTACGCCGCGCGTCACATGGCGCATGGCTATGCCGTTCGTCACAATCACGATGAAACTGCGGCCTACCACCGCATCCTCGAAGGCCTCAGCGAAGTGGTGAAGGCGAACGACGTCCGCACCGTCGCCGAACCGACTACGCAAACCGGGGGGAAAGCCTGATGACCGATATTCTGATGCCGGCTCTGTCTCCGACGATGGAGGAGGGCGTCCTCGCCAAGTGGCACGTCAAGGTCGGCGACGTCGTGTCCGCCGGGGACGTGATCGCCGAGATCGAGACCGACAAGGCCACCATGGAAGTCGAGGCCGTGGATGAGGGCGAAGTCACCGACATCCTGGTCGCCGAGGGGACCGAAGGGGTCAAGGTCAACACTCCGATCGCCCGTCTGAAGGACGAGGGCGGGGCCGCGGCGCCCAAGCCGGCCGCCCAGGCCGCGCCCGAAAAGCCCGCGCCCGCCGGTCACGAAAGCGGTCAGGGCGTGGCGACGCCCGAGGGCGTGAAATCCGCCGAGGCCGTCCTGCTGCCCAAGAGCGCGCCGGCGCCGAAGTCCGACGGCGGCCAGCGTATCTTCGCCTCGCCCCTGGCGCGCCGCATCGCCGCCCAGAACGGCGTTGACCTGAAGGCGATCAAGGGCACCGGTCCGCACGGGCGCATCGTCAAGCGCGACGTGGAAGGCGCGCCGAAGGGCGCGGCCCAACCGGCGGCCTCGACGGCGACCGCCGCAGCCGCGACTTCAGGGATCGAGCCGCGCAAGGTTCAGTCCCTGGCGCAGATGGGCATCCCCGACGGCAGCTACGACCTGATTCCGTTGGACGGCATGAAGAAGGCCGTGGCCCGTCGCATGGTCGACAGCATCCAGAACGTGCCGCACTTCCCGCTGTTCATCGACTGCGAGATCGACCAGCTGATGGCCGTCCGGGCCAAGGTCAACAAGATGCTGGAGCCGCAGGGGATCAAGGTCTCCGTCAACGACTTCGTCATCAAGGCCGCCGCGCTGGCGCTGAAGATGGTGCCGGAGGCGAACGCCTCCTACACGCCCGAGGGCATCGCCATGCACCACAACGCCGATGTCTCGATGGCCGTGGCCATCGACGGCGGCCTGATCACCCCGATCATCAGGAAGGCCGAGACCAAGGGCCTGGCGCAGATCGCGACCGAGTCCAAGGACCTGGCCAAGCGCGCCCGTGAACGCAAGCTGAAGCCGGAAGAGTTCCAGGGCGGCACCTTCTCGGTGTCCAACCTGGGCATGTTCGGCATCAAGCAGTTCACCTCGATCATCAACGAGCCCCAAGGCTGCATCATGAGCGTGGGCGCGGGCGAACAGCGTCCGGTCGTCAAGGACGGTCAGATCGTGCCGGCCACCGTCATGACCGTGACCCTGACCTGCGATCACCGCGTGGTGGACGGCGCGACCGGCGCCCGCTTCCTGCAGGCGTTCAAGCCGCTGATCGAAGATCCCGTCGCGATGCTGGCGTAGGGGAGCGGAAGTCATGACCTCGGTCTATGACTTCTCCGCCCGCGCCATCGACGGCGCGGACGTGTCGCTGGACCGCTTCCGTGGTCAGGCGCTGCTGATCGTGAACACGGCGTCGAAATGCGGCTTCACCGGCCAGTATGACGGTCTGGAGAAGCTGCACCGGACGTTCGCCGACCGGCCGTTCGAGGTGCTGGGCTTTCCCTGCAACCAGTTCGGCAATCAGGAGCCGGGCCGGGCGGCGGAGATCGCCGCCTTCTGCGCCACCAGCTTCGACGTGACCTTTCCCCTGTTCGACAAGGTCGAGGTCAACGGCCCGAAGCGGCATCCGCTCTACGCCTGGCTGACCGAGCAGAAGCGCGGCTTCCTCGGCTCCAAGGCGATCAAGTGGAACTTCACCAAGTTCCTGACCGACCGCGAGGGGCGCGTTGTCGCGCGCTACTCGCCCCAGACTGAACCCGAGGCCATCAAGGCCGACATCGAGAAGTTGCTCTGATCATGGCTGCTGAATTCGACCTCATCGTCATCGGTTCCGGCCCCGGCGGCTACGTCGCCGCGATCCGCGCCAGCCAGCTGGGCCTGAAGACCGCCATCGTGGAACGCGAAAATCTGGGCGGCATCTGCCTGAACTGGGGCTGCATCCCGACCAAGGCGCTGCTGAAGTCCGGCGAGAAGTACGAGAGCCTGTCGCACCTGAAGGAGTACGGCCTGGACGTCTCCGGCGCCTCGTTCGACTTCGACGCCATCATCAAGCGGTCGCGCGGCGTCGCGGCCCAGATGAACAAGGGCGTCGCCTTCCTGATGAAGAAGCACAAGATCGAGGTGATCGAGGGCTCGGCGAAGGTCGAAAAGGGAGCGCCCGCCAAGGTGGTCATCGCGCTGAACGCCGGCGGTTCCCGCACGGTCGAGGCGAAGTCGGTCATCCTGGCGCTCGGCGCCCGCGCCCGCGCCCTGCCGCAGATCGGGCTGGAGGCCGACGGCGACAAGATCTGGGCCTATCGCGAGGCCCTGGCTCCCAAGCGCCTGCCCAAGTCCTTCGTGGTCATCGGTTCGGGCGCCATCGGCTTGGAGTTCGCCAGCTTCTACCGCGCCCTCGGCGCTGACGTGACCGTCGTCGAGGCGGTCGAGCGCATCATGCCGGTCGAGGACGAGGAGATCGCCAAGACCGCGCAGAAGGCCTTCGAGAAGCGCGGCATCAAGTTCCGCGTCGGCGCCAAGGTCGGCAAGGTCACCAAGACCACCAGCGGCGTGAAGGTGGACGTCGAGGTCGGCGGCAAGGCTGAGACCCTGGAAGCCGAAGTCTGCATCTCGGCCGTCGGCATCACGGCGAACACCGACGGCGTCGGCCTGGAGGCGCTGGGCGTCGAACTGGACCGCGGCCATATCAAGACCAACGGCAACTGCGAGACCAGCGTGAAGGGCGTCTACGCCATCGGCGACTGCGCCGGCTCGCCCTGGCTGGCGCACAAGGCCATGCACGAGGGCGTTCACGCCGCCGAGGTCATCGCCGGGCACAAGGGCCCGCATCTGGATTCGCCGATCGCCGGCTGCACCTACACCCAGCCGCAGGTGGCCTCCGTCGGCCTGACGGAGCAGGGCGCCCGCGCCGCCAACCGCGAGGTCAAGATCGGCCGCTTCCCATTCCGCGTGAACGGCAAGGCCGTGGCCGCGGGCGAGGTGGAGGGCCTGGTCAAGGTGATCTTCGACGCCAAGACCGGCGCGCTGCTGGGCGCACACATGATCGGCCACGAGGTGACCGAGATGATCCAGGGCTATGTCACCGCCATCACCATGGAGGCGACCGAAGCCGAGATGCAGGGCACGGTCTATCCTCACCCGACCATGTCCGAGGCCATGCACGAGGCGTCGCTGGACGCCTACGGCCGGATGCTGCACCTCTAGGATCAGGCCCGAACGGCGGCCAGGGCGGCGGCGTGGGCTCTCACCTCGGCCCGCAACGCCTCGTCGGTGTCGAACACGCCGTACCAGCCCTGGGGCTCATGCGGCGGGTCGCCAAGCCAGGCGTCGTCGCCGGCCCTGAACCGATGATCGGCGTGGCGCGGGCGGCCTTCGCCGCTCCAGGCCCAGAAGTTCGACCCGACCAGCGGGCCGCCCTTGCGCACGCTGTCGAGCACCGCGGCGTGGACGTCGCGGTAAAAACCCTCGCGATAGGTCGACGGCGCGTCGGGTTCGTAGCGGTTGCGGTCGCGCGGATAGCCGAACTCCTCGATCACCAGCGGCTTGCCCAGCGCTTCGGCCATGGCGACATGCTGGTCGATGTAGTCGCGCGCCAGGCGGCGGGCCTCCGCGTCGGTCCCGCCCATGTCGTTCAGCTTCAGCCAACCCCAGTTGCCCGGCCAGATGTGGGCGGTGACATAGTCGATGTCGGGCGAGCGATGGGTGTCCAGCACGATGTCCCGGCTCTCGCCTGATCCCTTCAGGCCCTCGCTGCCGGTGGAGACCAGCTGGCGCGGAGCCAGCGACTTGATCAGCCGCGCCGTGCCGGCGATCCAGGCCTGGAATGCGGGCTGGTTGGCGCGGACCTTCTCCAGGTCGCCCGCTGCCCGGGGTTCGTTGGCCAACTGCCAGGCCATGATGGCGGGATCGTCGGCGTAGCGGCGGCCGGTGACGGTGTTGGTCCGCCCCACAACGGCGCGAACATAGTCGTGATAGAGGGCCACGGCGTCGTCGCTGACGTAGAAGCCGGCGTTGAAGTCGGCGAAGGCGGGCCAGGGATGGGCCGGGTCGTTCATGTTGATGTAGCGGCCGCCGTTGACCCACGAGAGGTAGGTCATCATGCCGCCTGACCACTCCCAGAAGTTGGTCAGGTAGAGCACCGCCTTCATGTCGCGTCGGGCCATTTCCGCCAGGACGTGGTCCAGGCCGACCAGCAGAGCTTCGTTGAAGGCGTCGCGGTCGCGGAAGGCGGGGCGGACCGAGTTGCGCAGCGGCGAGAGCTCGGCGCAGGCGGCCAGGCGCAGATTGGTCACGCCGTCGCCGGCCAGGACGTCAAGCTCTCGCGAGAGCCGGGCGCGGTCGCCCGCCTGACCCGCCATGCCCAGCCAGGCGGCGTACCAGACGTTCGCCCCGACGAAGCGGTAGGGGCGGCCGTCGATCGTCAGCGCGGCGCCGTCGCGGGCGACGAAGCCCCGGGGCGTCGCGCGGGGCTGGCCGAGGGCCGGCGTGGCGGCCAGGGCGGCCAAGGACGCCAGCGTCATGCGCCTGTCGATCATGATCCACCCTCCCGGCGCCGGTCCGTGACGCGACGAGAGCTTGGCCGATGGCGGGGGCCGGGTCGAGTCCTCCGGTCAGGCGGCCTCGACCGCCTTGAGCTTGGGCTTCCTGGGCTTGTCGGCCTTGAGGCGCTTGGGCTGGGCCTTGCGGGACGCCTTTTCAGCCTTCCTGGCTTCCTTCTCGGCCAGCTTCTGGGCCTTCTTCAGCGCCTTGGCCTCGGCCTTGGCGGCGTCGGGCGCGGCGTCGGCGGCGGCGGCCAGTTCGGCCAGCTGGTTCAGGAAGGCGTCGCGCTGGCCCTTGGGCAGCAGGGCCATGATCCGCTTGTCCGCCGCCTCGACCAGCGGACGCGCGGCCTCGAGCCGGGCCGCGCCCTCGGCCGACAGCCGCACCGCCTTGGCGCGGGCGTCCAGCGTCGAGCGCTCGCGCTCCAGCAGGCCCTTGGCGGTCATGCGGGTGACCAGGTCGGCCAGGGTCGAGCGGTCGATGCCGGTCATGCGGACCAGTTCGGTCTGGGTCAGGCCGGCCTTCATGGAGGCGGCTTCCAGCACCGCGAACTGGCGCTGGGTCAGACCGTCGGGCCCGGTCTCCTCGGCATAGACGTCGAGCGCCAGCTGCAGCGCGCGATGCATCAGGTGGCTGGGCGAGGTCGCCAGCGGACCGACCTTCCTAGGCAGCTTACCGGACTTGACCACGCGACACCCCCCAATCGTTTCGTCCGAACACGTACCAGCGGTGCTTTACGGTTTGACGCGAGACTTGCGTCGGTTCTGCGACAGTTCCTTTACAGGCCAGGGTCGGGAGAGATGGGGCCGGGCTCTTCGTCCCTGATCATGTTCTTCATGATCAGGGGCACCTGCGACAGGCCGAACAGGGAGGCGGCGATCCAGAGCACGCCGCGGAAGCTGGTCCAGACGTCGTTGGGATTGGGCGTCGCCCAGCCGAAGGCGTGCCAGATCGCGGCGACGGCGGTGGGGCTGCGGAACACCTCGTTCAGGATGGCGACGGCCAGGAAGTAGAGGCCATAGCGCAGGGTCAGGGTGCGCCAGGCGGCGTCGTTGACGCGGATGGCCGAGCCCAGCAGCATCTTGAACGGATACTTCCGCAGCGGCAGCGAGCCCAGCAGGACCACGGCCAGCAGGCCGTTCTGAACCGTCAGCTTCAGCTTCACGAACAGGTCGTCGTGGGTGAAGATGGTCAGCAGGCCGAAGATCAGGGCGAACAGGCCGGTGATCAGGGGCAGGGGGGCGAACCGCCGCTCCAGCGCGAAGCCGACCGCCAGGGCGACGGCCGACGCGCCGACCAGCACCCAGGTGGCCAGGATCATGTCGCGCGTGACGAAGTAGCTGACCATGAAGGCGGCCAGGGCGCCGAAGTCGACCAGCTGGCGAATCCACTGGCGGTTCTTCGGGGCGGAGGTCTGGGGGGCGTCGCTCATGATCAGTCCGCCAGCCCCACCAGCGAGCGGGAAAAGGCGCGGGCGTCGAAGGGCTGCAGATCCTCGACCCCTTCGCCCACGCCGATCAGCATCAGGGGGGCGTCGGACGCCTGGGCGACCGGCACCAGGACGCCGCCGCGCGCGGTGCCGTCCAGCTTGGTCATGACGATGCCGGTGACGAAGGCGGTGCGGCCGAAAATCTGTTCCTGGGCCAAGGCGTTGCGGCCCACGGTGGCGTCCAGCACCAGCAGGGTGTCATGCGGCGCGTCCGGATCGACCTTCTTCAGCACCCGCACGATCTTGAGCAGCTCGTCCATCAGCGCGGACTTGTTCTGCAGGCGGCCGGCGGTGTCGATCAGGACGACGTCGAACCCTTCCTGCCTGGCCTTGGCGTAGGCGTCGAAGGCCAGGCCCGCGGCGTCGGCGCCGTCACGACGGCTCTCGAAATGGGCGCCGGCGCGTTCGGCCCAGACCTTGAGCTGTTCGCGCGCGGCGGCGCGGAAGGTGTCGCCGGCGACGATCATCACCTTGGCGCCCTTGCCCGTCAGGTCGGCGGCGATCTTGCCCAGCGTCGTGGTCTTGCCCGAGCCGTTCACGCCCACGAACAGCACCACATAGGGCTTGGGTCCGTTCAGCGGGTCGAAGGTGGCCTGGCGCGGCGACAGCTCGGCGGCGACGGCCTCGGCCAGGGCCTCCTTGACCTCGTGTTCCTGGGCGTCCTTGCCGAACTTCAGCGCGCGGAAGCGTTCGACGATGCGGGCGGAGGCGGCCGGGCCCAAATCGCTTTCCAGCAGGTGCTCTTCCAGCTGCTCCAGCGAAGCCTCGGACAGGGGCTCCTTCACGAAGGCGGAGACGACCTGGTCGGTCATCTGTTTCGAGGAGCGGGAGAGGCCCTGAGAGAGGCGCTGGAACCAGCCTTTTTTCGGCGTGTCGGTCATGGGATGGCTTTAGCGGGGGAGAGGGCGGACGTCATCCGCATTCGGCCGCATTCGGACGGGGCGGGGCGGATTCAGACTCGGCCGATGAAAAACACCGTATGAATAGTGCGAAAGGTGTGAAATCCGCTTCTCCCTGGTCCGCGCCGTTGGCCGGCTCCATCATACAGCGGGTGCGGGCGCCGGTAGGGAAGTCGCCCCTTGGAATCGACAAGTCATTGAAATGACGAGGTCGACACCAGCGTCAATGGGAGGGTTGCGGCGGAATTCGGACCCGCGCACCGTCATCTTGCGCTCGGCGACGTCGGCGGGGGCCGCGGCTTGAAGCGACGGGCCGATGCGTGGACATTGCGTCGTCCCGCAGACGGGTGCGGGGCTGTCGCGTCGTCGCCGAAGCGTCGGCGGGCGAATTCCTGGAGGCGTCATGACGCGTGATTTTCCGCAGGGGGTGGTGCACGTGGCGGGCGCGGACCTGGAAGCCGCACTGCGGTCGGATCCCGACGTCTTCGAGTTGTGGCGCGGCCTGACGCCGCTGGGCCGCAACGAGTTCATCTGCTGGGTCGACGACGCCAAACAGGCCAAGACCCGCCAGCGCAGAATCGAGCGAACTGCGGAGGAACTGCGCGAGGGCAAGAAGCGCCCCTGCTGCTGGCCCGGCTGCATCCATCGAACCGACAAGGCGCCCAGCCGGTGGCAGCAGGCGGTCCTGATTGAGCGCAAGGGGAAGGGCGGGGGTTAGTCGCTTACGGCTTATCGCCTGGCGGGCAACGTCTGGGTTGGGCGGGACGCGTATCGCCACTGTCCACCCGTTGCGGACATTGATGCGAGGCGTACGTTGAGACGAGTGGTTGCTATCGAGCGAGTTTGATGAAGACGATTCTGCTCATCTGCATTGCGGGAATCCTGTCGGGCTGCGCATCGCTTGATCCAGTAGCTCGATGCCAGCGAGAGGCGGAGAAGGTCGGGTTGGCTCTGGGCGATCCCGATCCCACCCAAGAAGAAGCCGTTCACGCCGTGATGAGAGTCGGAGGCGAGAACGTGTATAGGGTGGACGTCTGGCCGGAGGATGAGGGGCGCGAACGAGTGTCGTGCATGTCCCTCGAAGGACGGGCAGTGTTGCTCAGCGTAGGCGACACCACCGTCTGGGGTCGTTGAGCCGGCGATTCGGTGGTCCAATGAGCTAGCCCGGCCCGGCTACTAACTTGAACGTCCGTTCACCACCCATTGCGGACCTTCGAAATGTCCGGGCGCGGCCTGGGTGGACGAACGATTCCCGTCGTTCATCATTCCCGACTATACGAGACCGACCGGCGCGCGCCGGAGCAGCGGACGATCCCATGGCCGAGACCCATCCCTTCCATTCGCCCCGGACCCACGGCTTCGTGCGGGTGGCGGCGGCGACGCCGGTCAGCCATGTCGGCGACCCCAGGGCCAATGCCGAGGAGCATCTGGCCCTGATCCGCGAGGCGGCGGGGGAAGGGTGCGACCTGGTGGTGTTTCCCGAGCTGTCGCTGTCGGCCTATGCGATCGACGACCTGCACATGCAGGCGGCGCTGCTGGACGAGGTCGCGCGCCAGATCGCGGTGCTGGCCGCCGCGACCGGCGACAGCGGCATCGTCGCCGTGGTCGGCGCGCCGATCCGCAACGGCGATGCGCTATACAACTGCGCCGTGGTGCTGGGCGGGGGCGAGGTGCTGGGCGTCGTGCCCAAGACCTATCTACCCAACTACCGGGAATATTACGAGAAACGCTGGTTCGCCCCGGCGCCGGCGCGCAGCGAGGACGCGCTGCTGCTGAACGGCGAGACGGTCGATTTCGCGCCGGGCCTGGTGTTCGAGGCGGTGAACCGGCCGGGGTTCGTCTTCGCGGTGGAGGTCTGCGAGGACTTCTGGGCGCCGCTGCCGCCGTCGACGCGGGCGGCGCTGGCGGGCGCGCGGATCATCTGCAACCTGTCGGCGTCGAACATCGTCATCGGCAAGGCGGACGAGCGGGCGATGCTGTGCGCCAGCCAGTCGTCGCGGACCCTGTCGGCCTATGTCTTCACCGCCTCGGGCTGGGGCGAGAGCACCACCGACCTGGCCTGGGACGGGCAGGCGACCATTCACGAGATGGGCGCAAAGCTGGCCGAGGGCGAGCGGTTCGCCCTGGAGAGCCACCTGACCGTGGCCGATGTGGACGTGGACCGGATCGGGCTGGAGCGGCTGAGGAACGGCACCTTCTCGGACTGCGCGCGGCTGGAGGGCGAGGCGGCGACGGTCGTGCCGTTCGCGGCGCGTGAGGATCGGGTCGCCAGCGACCTGATCCGGCCGATCGACCGCTTTCCCTTCGTGCCGGACGATCCGGCGCGGCTGGACCAGGACTGCTACGAGGCCTTCAACATCCAGGTGCAGGGCCTGATGCGCCGGATGAAGGCGACGAACGGCGAACGGCTGGTGATCGGCGTGTCGGGCGGGTTGGATTCGACCCAGGCGCTGCTGGTCGCCTGTCGCGCCTTCGACCGGCTGGGCCTGTCCCGCGAGGGGATACTGGGCTTCACCATGCCAGGGTTCGCAACGTCGGAGGGGACCAAGTCGAACGCCTGGGCCCTGATGAAGGCGTTGGGCGTCACAGGGGCGGAGATCGACATCCGCCCGGCGGCCGAGCAGATGCTGAGGGATATCGGCCACGCCTTCGCGGACGGCGAGCCGGTGCACGACATCACCTTCGAGAACGTGCAGGCGGGCTTGCGGACCGACTATCTGTTCCGGCTGGCCAACCAGAACCGGGCCTTCGTGCTGGGCACGGGCGACCTGTCTGAGCTGGCGCTGGGGTGGGCGACCTATGGCGTCGGCGACCACATGAGCCACTACAACGTCAACGGCGGGGTGGCGAAGACCCTGATCCGGCACTTGATCCGCTGGGTCGCGGACAAGCAGCTGGTGGGGGCGGACGCGGCGCCGACGCTGCACGCCATCCTGGACACCGAGATTTCGCCCGAGCTGGTGCCCGCCGGCGCGGACGGCAAGATCCAGTCGACCGAGAGCACGGTCGGGCCCTATGCGCTGAACGACTTCTTCCTGTTCTATATCAGCCGGTTCGGGCTGAGTCCTTCGAAGGTGGCCTATCTGGCCGAGCAGGCGTGGGGCGACGCCGCGCGGGGCGACTGGCCCGCCGGGACGCCGGACGCCGAGAAGATCACCTTCGAACTGCCGATCATCAAGGCGTGGCTGAGGAAGTTCCTGGTGCGCTTCTTCCAGACGGCGCAGTTCAAGCGCTCGGCCCTGCCGAACGGACCGAAGGTGGTGACGGGCGGTTCGCTGTCGCCGCGCGGCGACTGGCGCGCGCCGTCGGACGGCACGGCGCGGGTGTGGCTGGACGAACTGGAGGCGAACGTGCCCGACTGACGGGCGTCAGGCCTTCTCGACGAAGGTGTCGATGACGCGTTTCTCGCCGGCTTTTTCGAAATCGACCAGCAGCTTGTTGCCCTCGATGACGCGGACGGCGCCGTAGCCGAACTTCTGATGGAAGACGCGATCGCCCTTCTTCCAGCCCGAGCTGGATTTGGGATCGGCGGTGGCGACAAGGCGGCCGTCGCCCTCGATAACCGCCTTGCGGGCCGGGATGCGGCTGGGCGTCTGGGCCGCCGTGAAGGACTGGGCGCGTTTCCAGCCGGGCGAGGAATAGCCGCTGCCGAAGGACGGCGCGTCGTCCCAGCGTGACTTGGCCTCCTTCATGCCGGCCGAGGCGCCGTAGTAGCCGGTGTCGGACTGGGCCTCGACGTGGGCGATGGGCAGTTCGTCGACGAAGCGGCTGGGCAGCTGGCTGGTCCAGCGACCATAGACCAGGCGGTTGGCGGCGAAGGAGATGCGGGCGTCCTGCTTGGCGCGGGTGACGCCGACGTAGGCCAGGCGGCGTTCCTCCTCCAGGCCCTTTTCGCCCTTTTCGTCGATGCTGCGCTGGCTGGGGAAGACGCCTTCCTCCCAGCCGGGCAGGAAGACCAGCGGGAACTCCAGCCCCTTGGCGCCGTGCAGGGTCATGATCTGAACCGCGCCGTCGCCATTGGGATCGTCGCTGTTGGCGCGCTCCAGGTCCATGACCAGCGAGACGTGCTCCAGATAGGCCTGCAGCGTCTCGAACGACTGCATCGACTGGGTCAGTTCCTTCAGGTTCTCCAGCCGCGTCTGGCCGCTGGTGCGGTCGGCCTTCTGCATGTCGGTGTAGCCGCTCTCTTCCAGCACCGTCTCCATGACCTGCCAGTGGGGCGTGGTCTCGGACAGGGCGCGCCAGCGGTCCAGGTCACGCACGAAGTTGGACAGGGCGGTGCGGGTGCGGGCCTGAAGCTCGTCGGTGTTGATCAGGCCGCGCACGGCGGTGAGGGCCGACAGGTCGTGCTGGCGGGCGATCTGCAGGATTTTCTGCACTGAGGTGTCGCCGATGCCGCGTTTGGGGACGTTGACGATCCGCTCGAAGGCCAGGTCGTCGTCCTCGGACAAGATCAGCCGCAGATAGGCGTGAGCGTCGCGAATCTCGGCCCGTTCGAAGAAGCGCGGGCCGCCGATGACGGTGTAGGGGATGGCCAGCATGACCAGCCGCTCCTCGAAGGCGCGCATCTGGAACGAGGCCCGCACCAGGATGGCCATGTCCTTGTACTTCAGGCCCGGTTGGCCGGCGTGGGGGCGGCGGGCGGTCTCGATCTCGTCGGCGATCAGGCGGGCCTCGGCCTCGCCGTCCCAGACGCCGCGCACGCGGACCTTGTCGCCGCTGTCGTCCTCGGTCCACAGGGTCTTGCCCAGCCGGTCGCGGTTGGCCGCGATCAGGCCCGAGGCCGCGCCCAGGATGTGGCTGGTCGAGCGATAGTTCCGCTCCAGCTTGATGATCTTCGCGCCCGGGAAGTCGCGTTCGAAGCGCAGGATGTTGTCCACCTCGGCCCCGCGCCAGCCGTAGATCGACTGGTCGTCGTCGCCCACGCAGCAGACGTTGCCGGTCGAGGCCGTCAGCAGACGCAGCCACAGATACTGGGCGACGTTGGTGTCCTGATACTCGTCGACCAGGATGTAGCGGAAGCGGCGGCGGTACTCCTCGGCCAGGTCGGCGTGCTGCGACAGGATGGTGATGTTGTGCAGCAGCAGGTCGCCGAAGTCGCAGGCGTTCAGCGTGCGCAGGCGCGCCTGATAGGCGGCGTAGAGGGTCTGGCCCTTGCCGTTGGCGAAGTCCTCGCCGGGCGGCAGCTTGTCGGGCGTCCAGCCGCGGTTCTTCCAGTGGTCGATCAGGCCCGACAGCGACTTGGGCGTCCAGCGCTTGGTGTCGATGTTCGCCGCCTCAAGCAGCTGCTTCAGCAGGCGCTCCTGGTCATCGGTGTCCAGGATGGTGAAGGTCGATTTCAGTCCCACCAGCTCCGCGTGGCGACGCAGGATCTGGGCGGCGATGGAGTGGAAGGTGCCCAGCCAGCGCAGGCCCTCGGCCGACGGGCCGATCAGGTGGGTGATCCGCTCGCGCATCTCGCGCGCGGCCTTGTTGGTGAAGGTGACGGCCAGAAGCTCCCAAGGCCGGGCGCGGCCCGTCGCCAGGATGTGCGCCAGCCGGGTCGTCAGAACCCGCGTCTTGCCCGTGCCCGCGCCGGCCAGGACCAGCACCGGCCCCTCGGTCGTCTCCACCGCCAGCCGCTGTTCGGGGTTCAGGCCCGACAGATAGTCGGCGGCCTCGCCCCCGGGCGGGCGGGCGCGAGCCAGGTCGGAGATGCGCGGGGCGGGCAGGTCGGTCACTTCGGAAGATACGCTCGAACGGTTCTGATTCACGCGGAACATAAGGGGCACAGAGGGCGATGTCAGGGTCGTTCGCCAAATCCCGTGACGGAACCGCGACTTTCGGGCGGTCGTTTGCTCCGCGTCGACCGACGCACGTTCAACGGACAGGAGGCCCCGAATGGTCGCTCGCTCACGTTTTTCCGTCCGCTGGGCGCTGGTGATCGCGGCCGCCACAGTCGTCATCGCCGTCGTCGTGTGGCTGCTGCTGGCGAGCAAGGCGGCGACGCCGACGGAAATCGACCTTGGCGACCCTTTGCCCGATGCGCCGACCTTGCCGCCCATCGAGCCGCCCAGCGTGCCTTCCCCCGATGCTCCGCCCCCGCCGGTCGGCAAGGCGTCCTGAACGAAGCGGCTAGAGGTCGTCGGTGGCGGCGTAGACCATGATGCCGGTGGCGATGGCCAGGTTCAGGCTGTCGGCGCGGCCCCGCATCGGGATCTTGACGTTGACGTCGCAGGCGGCGGCCAGGGCGTCGGTCAGGCCGGCCTGTTCGTTGCCCATCAGGATCAGGGACGGGCGCTGCATCACCGCCGAGCGGTGGCTGACCTTGGCGTCCAGGCGGGTGCCCACCACGCTGCCCGGCCAGGTCTTGCGCCAGGCCAGGAAGGCGTCCGCGTCCGTCCGCGTGATCGACACGGCGAAGACCGAGCCCATGGTCGCGCGCACGGCCTCGACCGAATAGGGATCGACGCAGTCGCCGATCAGGATGACGCCGCCGCAGCCGGCCGCGTCGGCGGTGCGGATGATGGTGCCCAGGTTGCCGGGATCGCGCACCTGTTCCAGGGCGACCCAGCACGGCGCGCGGTCGGGCCGCAGGCTGTCCAGCGGCGCGTAGGCCTGGTCGAAGACGCCCAGCACGGTCTGCGGATTGTCGCGGCGGCTGATCTTTTCCAGGATGGCGTGGGTGACGACGACGATCTCGCCGCCGGCCTTGATCGTTTCGGCCTTGGCGCGATCCAGCAGGGGGTGGGGGCGGGCGTCCTGGCCGACCAGCAGCATCCGGGGCGCGCGGCCCTGGTCCAGCGCCTCGCCGATGAACTTCAGCCCCTCGGCCAGGAAGGTCCCCGTCGTCTCGCGTTCCTTGCGCATGTGCAGGGCGCGCACGGCCTTGACGGTGTCGTTGGTCAGGGAGGTGATGAGGCGCTCGGTCATCGGCTCCACCGCGCGAAGAAGGACAGGCCGATGGCGCGGGCGTCGGGGCCGTCCTCCGACAGGGCCAGTTCGCCCCAGTCGATGCGACCGCCCCGGTCGTGCGTCGCCTCGGCCATCATGTGCGCCAGCGACAGGCCCGAGATGCGCGCGGCGTAGGCGTTCAGCAGCAGGAAGTCCGCATCGTCGTCCAGCAGGGCGGCGCAGTCCTTCAACAGGCCCGGCATGTCCTCGAACAGACGCCAGACCTCGCCGGTGGGGCCGCGCCCGTATTTGGGCGGGTCCAGGATGATCCCGTGATACTTCGAGCCGCGCCGGACCTCGCGGGCGACGTATTTGCGCGCGTCCTCGACGATCCAGCGGATCGGATGATCCGACAGCCCGGACAGGTCGGCGTTCTCGCGGGCGTAGGTCACGGACTTCTTGGAGGCGTCGACGTGGGTGACCTCGGCGCCCGCCGCGGCGGCGGCCAGGCTGGCGACGCCCGTATAGCCGAACAGGTTCAGGATTTTCGGGCGGTCAAGCCCGCGCACGCGGGCGTCCAGCCATTCCCAGTTGGCCGCCTGCTCCGGGAAGAAGGCCAGGTGGCGGAACGGGGTGAAGCGGCCGGTGAAGCGCACGTCGCGCCACTTCAGCGGAAAGGCGTCGATGGCGCCGTGCTTGTCGAAGCGCCAGCGGCCGGAGTCTTCCTCCTCCTGCTGCGGATCGAAGACGGCGTTGGCCGCGTCGAAGGCGGCCGGGGCGCGCGGGGACCAGAAACACTGGGGCTCGGGCCGGACGACGGTGAAGCCGCCGTACCGCTCCAGCTTCTTGCCATCGCCGGAATCCAGCAGGGCGTAGTCGGACCAGCCGCGGGTCACCAGGGTTTCGGGCGTGAGAGAGAGCTTGGGCGCCATCGTCGCGCTGATAGGCGCTCAGGCCGCCTCGCGTCCAGCGTCCTCGCACGGATCGCTGCGGTCGCGGTCGCGCTCGTGGGGCGTCTTGTCCCAGACGAAAGGCTCGGTCACCAACCGCCAGGCGGCGTGCAGGAACGCCAGGCTGAGCAGGGACCAGTAGAGCGGCGCGCCGGCCATGTCGGCCAGGCCGTAGCCCAGACCGGCCCGACGCGCGCCGACCGCGCACCCCATCCAGGCGGCGATGGCGCCCATCATCAGGACGCCGATGGCGGTCACCGGCACGGCGGGCGAGAGGCCCGAGGCCAGGCCGACAAGGACTGCGGACGCCAGCCAGGCCAGCGCCGGCGCGTGGGCAAGGGCGGAGACGATGGCGGTCCCCACGGTCATGACGAAGGCGGCCAGCCCGCGCAAACCCAGCCCGAACGGCTCGCGCGTGTGCACGCCCCAGGTCTGCATATAGCCCTTCAGCCAGCGCGTCCGCTGGGGCAGCCAGCGATCGAACGGGCCCGGCGGCGTCTCCAGCGTGGGGCTGGCGATGACGCCCAGCCGCCAGCCGTTTCGCCACAGGCGAAAGCCCAGGTCCGCATCCTCGGTGACGTTGTAGGCGTCCCACCCGCCCGCCTGTCGCAGGGCGGTCATGCGGATGTGGTTGCTGGTTCCGCCCAGCGGAAAGGGCAGGCCGAGACGGGCCATGCCCCGCAGGGTGACCTCGAACAGCGAGGCGTATTCCAGTGCGAACTGGCGATCGAGGAAGGCCGACCGCGGCGCGTGCGAGCGGTCCTTGATGCGCAGCGGCGCCTGCAGGCAACCCAGGGCGGGGTCCTGCATGAAACGGGCGGCGGCCTCCCGCAGCTGGGCGGGATGGGGCGCGTCCTCCGCATCGTAGATGGTCAGGAAGGCGCCGGTCGCCTGGGTCAGGGCGGAGTTCAGAGCGCGCGGCTTGGTCTGGGGCGCCCCTGGGGGCGCGATCAGGACCCGAAGCCAGTCGGGACGCGGCGCCGCCTCGACCGCAGCCAGGGTGGCGGCGTCATGGGCTTCCAGCACCAGAAACCCTTGCAAGCGATCGGGCGGGTAGTCGAGGCGGGCCAGGTTGGCGATCAGCTGCGGGGCGACCTCCGCCTCGTCATGAAGCGCCGCCAGAACGGTGTACCGCGGCCAGATCGGCAGCGGCGGCGCCTGAGGAATGGGCGGCAGGCTGGCGACGGCGAGGGCGAAGCGCCAGAGCGAGGTCACGACGAATCCGACCTGAAGGACGGCAACGACCAGAGCCAGGGTGAAGGCCGGCGCCGACAGCAGCGCGGCGATCGCCGCCGCAGCCAGGCCTGAGACCACAAGCATCTGGCTGCGTGTCACGCCGGAGCGGGCGGCGCTGGCGGCGACCAGCCCGCGGCTCGACCTGGCGACCGCGCCGGTCCCGTCCGCCCCCATGGTCGCCTCCCGGCTCGGCAACAATCGGTGATTGGTATGAGATACAACCCAATTGTTCAAGCGTTGGCGCCTTGGGCCGCGAATGGCTATTCAGGGGCACCGAACCGGAGTCGATCCTTGCCCGCCGCGTCGCGTTCACATCGAAAGCCCAAGGGGGAAGGCCATGCTCGCCGGGGCGAAATCCTGGCGGCCGCGGAGCGGATCTTCGTCGATCATGGCTATGAAGGCGCGACCATCCGCAAGATCGCCGATGCGGTCGGCCTGTCCTCGACAGCGCTCTACATGCATTTCGCCGACAAGGGCGAAATCCTGCAGGAGATCTGTCGCGAGGCCTTCGGCCAGCTGATCCTGGCCACGCGAGAGCTGGCGGTGATCGATTCCCCGCCGGAGGTGCGCCTGCGGCGAATGATCGAGACCTATGTCGCCTTTGGTTTCGCGCATCCGAACGCCTACCGGCTGATCTATCTGACGCGGCCGGTCGAAGCGCGGGAGGGGGCCCAGAGCATGGCCCAGGAGATGGGAGCGGGACTGTTCGAGAGTTTCGAGGCCGCCGTCGCGGAGACCGTCGCCTCGGGCCGGATGGCGGGCGATCCGGGCGTGCTGGCGCAGGCCATCTGGGCCGCCGCGCACGGCGTGGTGTCGCTGATGATCACCAAGCCCTATTTTCCGTGGGCGGAACGACAGGCGCTGGTCGACACGACCCTGGACGCGATGTTCGCCGGACTTCTGAAACCGTGAGGCTTGCGGCGGGGCTGGGCCTGGGGATCGCGCTGATCCTGGGCGGAGCGGCGCAAGCCCGGCCATTGCGGGTGATGGCGCTGGATCAGTGTGCGGACCAGTACGTCCTGGCCCTGGCCCCCGACGCCGATCTGGCGCTGTCGCCGCGGGCGGACGATCCGGACGCCTGGATGCGACGCGAGGCGCAGGGCCGCCGGCGCCTGAGACCCACGCTGGAGGCCGCCGTCGGCTTTCGACCCGATGTCGTGGTGCGTTACTGGGGCGGAGAGCCGCGCCTGCTCTCTGCGCTGGAGCGGCGGGGCGTGCGGGTGCTGACCATCGAGGACGCCACGGACTTCGACGGCGTCAGCGCCAACATCGCCCGGATCGCGGACGGTCTGGGGCAGGAGGCGCGCGGACGGCGGCTGGACCAGCGGATGCGCCGCACCCTGGCCGTCGCCGCGCCCGCCGGGCCGGACCGGCCGAAGGCGGCCTATCTGACGGCGGGGGGCTTCACCGCCGGGCCCGGCACCCTGGTCGACGCCATGATGCGCGCGGCGGGCTTCGGAAATCTGACCCTGACGCCGGGCTTTGGGCCATTGAGCGTCGAACGGATCGCGATGCGGGCGCCGGCGCGCTTCGTGCTGGGCTTCTTCGACGGGCTGCGAGCGGACTGGCGCGGACCGGGCCGCCATCCGGTGGTCCGCCGCGCCGCCGAGGGCCGGACGGCGGCGCGTCTGCCGGCGGCGGTCCTGACCTGTCCCGCCTGGTTCGCCGCCGACGGCGCGGCGATGATGGCGCGGGGGCGGCCGTGACGCGGACGCACAGGCTTTGCCTGCTGTTGATGCTGGCGCTTCTGGCGGCGACGGCGGCGGCGGTGCTGATCGGGGAGACCGCCTTCGACGCCGGCCAGTACGCCCTGGCCTTCAGCGATCCCGGATCGGGTCCGGCCGAGGTCCTGTGGCAGGTACGCGCGCCCCGCGCCGTCTGCGCCGCAGCGGTGGGCGCCGCGCTGGGGCTGGCCGGCGCGGTCATGCA
>NZ_JAYRPA010000044.1:0-28206 GCF_041911375.1 Brevundimonas sp.
CTGCGCCGACCCCGACGGCGCCGCCTTCGGCCCCGGAGACCACGGCGCCGCCCGCGACCGGCGCCCAGCCCTGCCGCGACCAGATCGGCGAGGCGGCCGCGACGGCGCTGGCCGAACAGTGCCGCATGGTCAGCCCCGCGACCCGGCCGCCATGCAACGCCGCCAATCCCTGCAAGATGATCCAGGCCGAGATCGACCGATCGTGCGCGATGTGGGAGCGCGACGGAAATGCTCCCAAGGAATGCGCCCGCTGAGGCTCAGGCCAGCGTCCGCACCATGTAGCGGGCGTCCTCGCCATAGCTGGCCAGCTTTTGCGTCATGCCGGGCGGATCGCGCGGCTCGAAGCCGTGGCGGGCCCAGAAGCCCGCGGCCGCATTGACGGCGACCAAAGCGATGGCGGGCCAGCCGTCCTCAGCCGCCTGTTCCGCCAGGCGCTCGACCACCGCGCCGGTCCGGCCGCCCCCGCGCGCCCGGGGATCCAGCGCCAGGTCGTGCAGATAAAGAACCTCGGCTGTCGCCGGCAGGCCCTCGATCACCGTGTTCAGGGCCGGAGCCGCGTCGGCCCGCCACGGATAGGCGATCAGATAGCCCAGCGCCGGCTCGCTTCCGTCTCCCGCCAGGACGAAGCAGCCGCGCGGATAGAGCGCCAGGCGGTTTTCGAAACAGGCGCGATCCTCGAAATGGTCGGGGAAGGACAGGCGCGCGACCTCGACCACCGCGTCGATGTCCTCGGGCCGCATGGGCCGCCAGGTCAGGCCGCCGGGCGCATTCTCGTCCTTGCCGTGCTCACGCGCCATCGCACATCCTCGCCTCGCCTGGCGTTCATAGACGAGGCTGTCGGCCGGGTCATCCGTAGGGCAGGCCGGCCCTGCCCGTCAGTTGACCTTGGTCGGGTCCGGCGGTGCGGCGGGCAGGGGCGCGACGGGGACGCCGTCCTCCTTCAGCTTCTTGACCTCGGCGGGCGTGGCCTCGCCATAGATCTCGCGCTTCTCGGACCGGCCCTCGTGGATGTCGCGGGCCTCGCGGGCGAAGGCGTCGCCGACATAGTCGAAGTTGGCCTCGACGTGAGCGCGCACCTCGCGCGCCGCCTCCATCATGAGGGTCTGCATCTTCGCCGCCATGTCGGGCGCGGCGGACTTCTTCGTGCCGCTGACCGACGGGGCCATGACCGCCTTCTCCACGGCGTGGGAGCCGCAGAAGGGGCATTCGACCAGGCCGCGCGCCGCCTGGTCGTCATAGTCGGACGACGAGCCGAACCAGGCCTCGAAGCCGTGGCCATGGTCGCAGTTCAGAGCGTAGCGGATCATCGGGCGGGCGCGTAATCGCGATCGTGGGTCAGGGAGGGAATGGCCGCGCGAGCCTTGGCCACGGCCTCCATGTCCAGTTTCGCATGAAGAACGCAAGGCTCGTCGTGATCGGCCCTGGCGACGATCTCGCCCCAGGGGCCGACGACGGTCGAGCGGCCCCAGGTGCGGCGCCCGTCCTCGTGCAGCCCGCCTTGGGCCGGAGCCAGGACGAAGGCGCCGGTCTCGATGGCGCGGGCGCGCAGCAGGGTCTCCCAGTGCGCCTCTCCGGTCGGGGCGGTGAAGGCGGCGGGCACGGCGATCATCGACGCGCCCGCCTGCGCCAGCTGGCGATGCAGGTGCGGGAAGCGGATGTCGTAGCAGATGGTCAGGCCCAGCCGGCCCCAGGGCGTGTCGGCGACCGCCGCCCCGTCGCCGGGCCGGACGGCCGCGCTCTCGCGGTAGCGTTCGCCGTTGGGCAGGTCGACGTCGAAGACGTGCAGCTTGTCGTAGCGGGCGACGATCGCGCCCCTGTCGTCGATCAGCAGGGAGCGGTTGGCGGCGCGGTCGTCGCCCTCGCGCCCCGAGCGGACGAGGACCGAGCCGACCAGCAGCCACACGCCCAGTTCGGCCGCCAGACGGCGCAGGCCCGCGACGGCGACGTCCCGGTCCTCGCTCGACAGGACCTCGGCGCGGCGGTCGCGGCGCTGCTCCAGCAGATTGGTTCCCTCGGGCGTCAGGACGAACCGGGCCCCGCCCGCCGCCGCCTCGCGGATCAACGGGGCGACATGATCCAGCCCCGCCTGCGCCGTGGCCGGCGTGCGGGTCTGGATCAGGGCGATGTCGAGGACGCCCGTCACCGCTCAGGCGGCCAGCAGCGGATCCAGCCGACCTTCGCGGTCCAGGGCGTGAATGTCGTCGGAGCCGCCGACGTGGTTTCCGTCGATGAAGATCTGCGGGAAGGTCATGGCGCCGCCCGAGCGCTCGACCATCTCGGCCTTCTTGGCGGGATCGTTGGAGGCCACGATCTCGGTGTAGTCGACGCCCTTCTTCTTCAGCAGCGCCATGGCGCTGAAGCAATAGGGGCAACCGGGCTTGGTGTAGATGACGACGTCGGCCAAGAGGCATCTCCGATAATGTTGCGCCCTCAAGCAGCGAGCCGCCGCGCGGCGAGTGTTAGGGCGCAGGTGCTAAATAGACAGTTGTCGGGCGTTTTTCACCCTGGCGATGACGGCCAGGTCCACGGCCCGGGCCCCGGCGTCGATCAGGGCGCGGGCGCAGGCCTCTCCGGTCGCGCCCGTGGTCAACACGTCGTCGACCAGAAGGATGCGGCGGCCCTTGATGCGACGGCGTCCGGCCTCGGTCACGGCGAAGGCCTTCTTCACGTTCAGCCGCCGCCCGCGCCGGCTCTTGCCGCCCTGGCTGTCGGTGTGGGCGATACGGACCAGGGCGTCGGGGACGTAGTCGAGGCCGGCGGCGCGGGCCAGCGGCCGGGCGATCTCGGCCGCCTGGTTGAAGCGGCGCGACAGCAGCCGGAACGGATGCAGCGGCACGGGCGCCACGACGTCCGCCTCGGCCAGCAGCTCGGCGGCGGCGCGGCCGATCCAGCGCGCGAACAGGGGCGCGAACTGCTGCTGGTCGCCGTGCTTGTAGCGCAGGATCAGGCCGCGCGAGGCGTCGTCATAGACGCAGGCGGCCCGCGCCCGGTCGAAACCGTAGGGCTGGGCCAGGCAGGCGGCGCAGCGGTTCTCGGCGAAGGCGCCGCCGTCGTATTCGAACGCCGCGCCGCAGCCGTCGCACACCGGCGCCTCCAGAAAGACGATGCGGCTCCAGGCGTCCGGCGTCAGGCCCGCGGCGGCCGTCGCCTCGCGGCTGTCATGGGCCATCGGCGGCAGGATCAGGTCGGCCGCCGCGCGGCCCAGGCCGCGCAACTGGACGCCCGCCCCTTTCCACGCCGCGCGCCAGACCCCATGCTGTGCGTCCATGACCGCCCCTTCCCCGGCCGCTTCCGGCCCCCCGCAGATCTTCGACGCCCGCCGCCGCGCGGCCCGGCTGGCGCGTTCGGCCCGGCGTTTTCGCGACGCGGACTTCCTGCACGTGCGGGCCGCAGAGAATGCGGCGGGCAGTCTGGAGGCGATCCTGCGCGACTTTCCCGTCGCGGTCGACCTGTCGGCGCAACCGGGGGTGTTTTCCGAGGCCGTGACGGCCAGCGATGCAGCGGGCCGGGTCGGGCCGGTGCTGACGCCGACCACAACCGAGGAGAAGGCCGCGCCGGGCGCCGCCGCCCTGCCGCTGGAACCGGACTCGACCGACCTGATCGTCTCTCTGCTCAGCCTGCACTGGGCCAACGACCTGCCCGGCGCCCTGGCCCAGATCCGGCGCGCGCTGAGGCCCGACGGCCTGTTCATCGGCACATTGTTCGGGGCCGGCACGCTGAAGGAGCTGCGCGGGGTGCTGACCGAGGCGGAGCTGGCCGAGCGCGGCGGGGCCCAGGCGCGGGTCTCGCCCTTCGCCGACGGGTTCGACGGCGCGGCCCTGCTGCAGCGGGCGGGGTTCGCCCTGCCGGTGTCGGACGTGGACCGGTTCACCGTGCGCTATCCGGACCTGGCCGCCCTGGTGCGCGACCTGCGCGCCATGGGCGAGACCAATGTGCTGGCCGGGCCGGTGCGGCCGCTGTCGCGGGCCGTCTTCGCCCGCGCCGCCGCCCTCTACGCCGAACGCTACGCGGAGGCGGACGGGCGCATCCCCGCGACCTTCGAGATCGTGCATCTGGCGGGTTGGAAGCCGCACGAGAGCCAGCAGAAGCCCCTGCCGCGCGGCTCGGCCAAGATGCGGCTGGCCGACGCCCTGGGGGTCAAGGAACAGACCGGAGACTGAGGCTCAACGCGCCCGTCTGAGGGTCAGGTTGATACGCCCGCCGCCGGGAACCAGCCGCGACGATCCGGCCAGGATCCGGTCCACCCCGTGGCGCGCCAGCCGGGCCGGGCCGGTCAGGGCGCAGACGTCGCCGCTTTCCAGCTTCAGCGTGGAGGTCCGCCCGTCCGGATCGGCGATGCGGAACACCGCCGTGTCGCCCAGCGACACCGACAGCACCGGCGCCTTCAGGTCCGCCTCGTCGCGATCCTGATGCAGGCCCATCTTCGCCGTCTCCCGGTACAGATTGACCAGGCAGGCGTCCGGCGGGTCCGGCCAGTTCACGGTCGCGCGCCATAGCGCCAGCAGGACTTCGGGCGTCGGCGGCCAGGGCCGGCCGGTTTCGGGATGGGTCGACTGGTAGCGATAGCCGCCGCGATCCGACACCCAGCCCAGGGGGCCGAAGTTGCTCATTCGCACCGACAGCGGCCGTCCGCCCGGCGTGACCGGCTGATAGAGGGGCGCGAGCTCCAGCCCCTGCATCACCGCCTCGACCAGGGCCGCCTGAGCCGGAGGCGCCAGGGCGCCGCGCCACAGCCGAAAGCCGGGGGTCGCCGTGGGCGTTTCTGGCGGAAGGGGGATCATGCGCCTCCACATAGGTCCGGGCCGCATCTCCGCAAAAGGCCTTCCGATCGCAATCAAGGCCTTGCGGCCCTAGGGGTGTTTCCCATATCGGGGCCAGCTTCGGAGAAACCCCGCGAAAACTGGGGCTATCCGGATCGTTCAACGCCAACCCAACTGGGGGCGGTCACGCGCGGCGCTTCGTCGAAGGCCGCCGCATCGCCCGCCGATACGGAGAGAAATAGAACGCCCATGGCCAAGATCATCGGCATCGACCTCGGCACCACCAACTCGTGCGTGGCCGTCATGGACGGCAAGAACCCCAAGGTCATCGAGAACGCCGAAGGCGCCCGCACCACCCCGTCGGTGGTCGCCCTTCAGGACGGCGGCGAAACCCTGGTCGGCCAGCCGGCCAAGCGCCAGGCGGTGACCAACCCCGCCAACACCTTCTTCGCCATCAAGCGCCTGATCGGCCGCAACTTCGACGATCCCGTCGTGGCGAAGGACAAGGGGATGGTCCCCTATGAGATCGTCAAGGGCCCGAACGGCGACGCCTGGGTGCGCGCCCACGGCAAGGACTATTCGCCCCAGCAGATCTCGGCCTTCACCCTGACCAAGATGAAGGAGGCCGCCGAGGCCTATCTGGGCGAGAAGGTCACCCAGGCCGTCATCACCGTTCCCGCCTACTTCAACGACAGCCAGCGCCAGGCCACCAAGGACGCCGGCAAGATCGCCGGCCTGGAAGTGCTGCGTATCATCAACGAGCCGACGGCCGCCGCGCTGGCCTATGGCCTGGAGAAGAACGACGGCCAGAAGATCGCCGTCTATGACCTGGGCGGCGGCACTTTCGACGTCTCGATCCTGGAGATCGGCGACGGCGTCTTCGAGGTGAAGTCGACCAACGGCGACACCTTCCTGGGCGGCGAAGACTTCGACGTGCGTCTGGCCGACTACCTGGCCGACGAGTTCAAGAAGGAACAGGGCGTCGACCTGCGCCAGGACAAGCTGGCCCTGCAGCGCCTGCGCGAGGAGGCGGAAAAGGCCAAGAAGGAGCTCAGCTCCACGACCCAGTACGAGGTCAACCTGCCGTTCATCACCATGAACGCCTCGGGCCCGCTGCACCTGAACATCAAGCTGTCGCGCGCCAAGCTGGAAGCCCTGGTCGACGATCTGGTCCAGCGCACCATCGAGCCGTGCAAGAAGGCCCTGGCCGACGCCGGCCTGAAGGCCTCGGACATCGACGAAGTGGTGCTGGTCGGCGGCATGACCCGCATGCCCAAGGTGCAGGAGGCGGTTAAGGCCTTCTTCGGCAAGGAGCCGCACAAGGGCGTGAACCCCGACGAGGTCGTGGCCCTGGGCGCCGCAGTCCAGGCGGGCGTGCTGCAAGGTGACGTCAAGGACGTGCTGCTGCTGGACGTGACGCCGCTGACCCTGGGCATCGAAACCCTGGGCGGCGTCTTCACCCCGCTGATCGAACGCAACACGACCATCCCGACCAAGAAGAGCCAGACCTTCTCGACCGCCGACGACAATCAGTCGGCCGTGACGATCCGGGTCTTCCAGGGCGAACGCCCGATGGCGGCCGACAACAAGATGCTGGGTCAGTTCGACCTGATGGGCATCCCCCCGGCGCCGCGCGGCATGCCGCAGATCGAGGTCGCCTTCGACATCGACGCCAACGGCATCGTCAACGTCTCTGCCAAGGACAAGGCGACCAACAAGGAGCAGTCGATCCGCATCCAGGCGAACGGCGGCCTTTCGGACGCCGACATCGACAAGATGGTCAAGGAAGCCGAGGCCAACGCCGCCGCCGACAAGGCCCGCAAGGACCTGGTCGAGGCCCAGAACGCCGCCGACAGCCTGATCCACTCGACCGAGAAGGCTCTGGCCGAACACGGCGACAAGGTCGGCGCCGACGAGAAGACGGCGATCGAGACCGGCCTGGCCGATCTGAAGACCGCCCGTGACGGGACCGATCCCGAGGACATCCGGGCCAAGACCAACACCCTGGTCCAGGCCTCGATGAAGCTGGGCGAGGCGATGTACGCCCAGCAGCAGGGTTCGGGCGACGCCGCCGAGGGCCAGCCGGCCGACGACGGCGTGGTGGACGCGGAGTTCGAGGAAGTCTCGGACGCCGACAACGCCGACGACAAGAAGAGCGCCTGATCCGCAACAGGTCGCTGAAATGATACGGCCCCGCTTGTCTCGCGATAGGCGGGGCCTTTTCATGAAACTTGCATCATTTGTTCCGGCCCCCATGTCAGCCGGGACACCGATCCCGGTCAGCGCTCGCAGAGGCGCGACCGGATCGACAGGGGAAGTATGAGGACCAACGCCCGATGGCGCGTGACTATTACGAGGTTCTGGGCGTCGAACGCACCATCGACGCCCCCGGCCTGAAGGCCGCCTACCGCAAGCTGGCGATGCAGCACCACCCGGACCGCAACGGCGGCTCGGAGGAATCGCTGGCCGTCTTCAAGGAAATCTCCGAGGCCTACGCCGTCCTGTCGGACGACCAGAAGCGCGCCGCCTACGACCGCTTCGGCCACGCCGGGGTGAACGGCGGCGGCGGCAATCCGTTCGGCCAGGGCGCCGGCGCCGGCTTCAACGACCTGAACGACATCTTCTCTCAGGTCTTCGGCGACGCCTTCGGCGATGCGTTCGGCGGCCGCCAGAGCCGCGCCCAGGGCGGCCCGCGCCGCGGGTCGGACCTGCGCTACGACCTGGAGATCACCCTGGAGCAGGCCTACAAGGGCGCCGAGGTCGAGATTTCGGTGCCCTCCACCGCCACCTGCGAAACCTGCGAGGGCTCGGGCGCCAAGCCGGGGACCAAGCCGACGACCTGCACCACCTGCCGGGGCGCCGGGCGCATCCGCCAGGCCAACGGCTTCTTTCAGATGGAGCGGACCTGCCCGTCCTGCGGCGGCGCCGGACAACGCATCGCCGCCGCGGACGTCTGCACCAGCTGCCAGGGTCACGGCCAGGTGCGCAAGACCCGCACCCTGAACCTGAAGATTCCCGCCGGCGTGGACGACGGCTCGCGCATCCGCCTTTCGGGCGAGGGAGACGCCGGCCAGCGCGGCGGTCCGCGCGGCGACCTGTACGTCTTCCTGTCGGTCACGCCGCATGAACTGTTCGAGCGCGACAACCTGGACCTGCTGGTCACCGTGCCCGTGCCGATGACCGTGGCGGCGCTGGGCGGCGTCGTCGATGCGCCCTGCCTGGTGTCGGAAGCCTGCGACGGCCGTTGCAAGGCCGCCGTCGACGTGCCCGCCGGCGCCCAGACCGGCAAGACGGTGCGGATCAAGGGCAAGGGCATGCCGCACCTGAACGGACGCGGACGCGGCGATCTGGTCGTCGAACTGTTCGTCGAGACGCCCACCGACCTGACGGCGCGTCAGAAGGAACTGCTGGAAGAGCTTGCCCTGTCCTTCGGCGAGGGGCAGAACCCGCGCAACTCCAGCTTCGCCGGAAAGGCGAAGCGCTTCTGGGCCGACATCCTGGGCAATCAGGACGCGGACGGGTCGAAAGAGAACGCGGCTTGAGCGCCATCTTCCACGCCGGAATCTCCGGCTATCGCGGCCGGATGGGTCGTGCGGTCTCCCAGGTGCTGGACGCGCGCGAGGACGTGGTCGTGGCCGCGCGCATCGACTGGGGCGACCCCGCCGACCTGTCCCTGTGCGACGTGGTCATCGACTTTTCCACCGCCGAGGCGTCGGTCGCCCTGGCCCAGGCGGCGGCCGAGCGCGGCGGACCGGCCCTGGTCATCGGCTCGACCGGCTTCACGCGGGAACAGGAGGCCCAGCTCGAGAAGGCGGGCGAGACCATCGCCATCGTCAAGAGCGGCAACTTCTCGCTGGGCGTGAACATCCTGATCGGCCTGGTCCAGCACGCGGCCCAGCGGCTGGACGCCCAGGACTGGGACATCGAGATCACCGAGGCGCACCATCGCCGCAAGATCGACGCCCCCTCCGGCACCGCCCTGATGCTGGGCGAGGCGGCGGCCGAGGGTAGGTTCTCCGACCTGGCCGATCTGCAGATGAAACCCTACGACGGCATCACCGGCGAGCGGCCGGCGGGCAAGATCGGCTTTTCGTCCGTGCGCGCCGGCGGCATCGTGGGCGAGCACACGGTGATGTTCGCCTCCGAGGATGAAGTCCTGACCCTCAGCCACTCGGCCATCGACCGCTCGCTGTTCGCCAAGGGCGCCGTGGCCGCCGCCGCCTGGGTGCGCACGCGCCGCCCGGGCCTCTACGACATGCAGGACGTCCTGGGCTTCCGCCAGGCCTGAGGAGGCCGCCCTGTCCGCGACCGAAGCCATCGGCAAGGGGATTGCGCTGCGCGTCGCGGCGGCCGGCTGTTTCTCGATCATGGCCGCCCTGCTGAAGCTGGCGTCGCTGGACGGCGTGACGGCGCCGGAGATGCTGTTCCACCGCGCCTTCTTCGGCCTGCCGGTGGTGCTGTTGTGGGTGATGACCCGTCAGGGCGGTCTGAAGGCCCTGTCCACCCGGCGGCCCTGGGCGCACGTGGGCCGCAGCGCGCTGGGCATCGTCTCCATCCTGTGCGTCTTCCAGACCCTGACCCTGTTGCCGTTGGCCGATGCCACCACCCTGAGCTTCACGGCGCCGATCTTCGCCACCCTGCTGTCGTTCCTGATCCTGAAGGAGGCGGTGGGGCCGCGACGCTGGGCGGCCGTGGCGGTCGGCTTCGTCGGCGTGCTGGTGGTGACAAGGCCCGGCGGCGGAGGCGTGCCGCTGGAAGGGCTGGGCTTTGGCCTGGCGGCGGCGCTGCTGACGGCGGGGGTGACCATCACCCTGCGGCAGCTGCGCGACACCGAACACGTCGCGGCCATCGTCTTCTGGTTCTTCACCGCCTCGTCGATCGTGGGCGCGGTTCTGCTGCCGTTCGTGGGACAGGCGCACGCGCCGGCGACCTTCGCCCTTCTGGCCGGCGCGGGCGTGGCCGGAGGGCTGGCGCAGCTGTTCATGACCGCCTCGCTGCAGTCGGCCCCGGTCGCGGTGGTGGCGCCGTTCGACTATCTGCAGATTGTGGGGGCGGTGGTCTTCGGCTGGCTGCTGCTGAACAGCCCGCCCAGCCTCAGCACCCTGGCGGGCGCGGGGCTGATCGGCGCCAGCGGCCTCTACACGGCTTGGCGCGAACACGTGCGGCGTCGACAGCGCCTGATCCAGGCCACGCCGCCGCCGGTCTGATGTCGGTGTTTACTGCTGGCCCTGGCCGGTCGCGGCGTTGGCGATCTGTCGGCCGGCGTCGAAGGCGTCGCGGGCGCCTTTGTAGATGAAGCCGTAGGTCGGATAGACGGTCGTGCCCAGGTCGTTGATCGGATTGTACCAGACCTTGACCTGGCTCCAGTCGTTGGACGGCGAGACGTCGACGACGGTGACGTTCTCCTCGACCTTGCCGCGGCTGCCGCCCCAGTTGGCGTGGGTGACGCGTACGACCCGGTCGGTCAGGATGTCGGAGACGACCGCGACGTGGCCCCGGCTCATGCGGCCTTCGGGGCGGAACACCAGCACCGAGCCCGTCTCGGGACGCCTGCCGGTGCGGAAGTTGTCCGCGGCCTGGCGCCACCAGGTCCAGGCGTCGCCGAAAATCTGGATGCCCGAGAACATCCGGGCGAAGGTCACGCATTGCCAGTACGGGTCGTCGGCCCTGGCCGCAGACGGCGTCACGCCGACCGCGAAAAATCCGAGGGTCGCCGCAACCGCGGCGGCTGTAATGCGTTTCTTCATGCTGTGGCGCGTCCCGACCTGCCTCAGGTCGGGAAGTTAGGCCACGGGTTCGCCCCTCGCGGCAAGCCCTTTCGACGTACCGGCGTCCTTTGTATTCCTTGCGGAAGTCTTATCGCCACGCTCGGCCCAGGCGCGCAGAGCCTTGCGCGCCGGGTGTTCGACCAGGTGATAGGAGGCGGCTGCGACGACGGGCAGAAGCGCCAGAATCGCCAACCACACAAAAACGTGAAGCTGCTTATCGGGCGCGTCCGTGACCTTGGCCGCCAGGTTCACGGCCAGAAGCTTCCACGGCACGCAGACCATATAGACCGAATAGCTGATCTCCCCCAGATAGACCGCCGGCTTCGACGCCAGCCAGCCGGCGCGTTCGTTGGGCAGGGACGCCAGCGACAGGATCAGCCCGCCGGCCAGGAGCACGGTGATCGCGTCCCACAGGCCCAGCCACGCGCTGCCCAGCATCAGGACCAGGAAGGCCGCGCTGGTCAGGGCCGGGGCCTTCAGCGGCACCTTGCGGTACATCAGGTACAGCGCGCACCCCAGGGCGAAGCACGGCACGATGCGCAGCGCGCCCCAGCGGATGGTGGCCTCGGTCAGGGGGAAGCCGGCCCATTGCTCGAAGACGAAATACAGCGTCGCCAGGAAGGCGGCGGCGCCCAGCACGGCCACCACCGGCCTGTCCCGCAGGCGCCAGAAGACGAAGGCGAAGGCGGGGAAGCACAGATAGGCGAACCACTCCGCCGAGATCGACCAGGACGGATGGTTCCAGCCCGCCACGGGAGCCAGGCCCCAGGCGTGGACCATCAGCAGATTGGCCGGCAGCGACGACCAGCTCAGCACGTTCGCGTCCACGCTCATGCCCGCGACCAGCGCGGCGCCGGCCAGCAGCCCGACGGCGACCAGGGTGGCGATGTGCAGCGGATAGACCCGCGCCACCCGCGCCCACAGGAACCGGCTGTATGAGAACCGCTTCTCGCCGGCCTGCGCCAGATAGACGTGGCTGAGGATGAAGCCGGATAGGACGAAGAACAGTTCGACCCCCAGATAGCCCTTGGCCACCAGGCCCGACTGGCCCGCGCCGGCCAGGTTCTCCCAGAAGGCGTAGACGGCGACCCACAGGGCCGCGCCGAAGCGCAGGGCGGTGATGGGCTTCAGATCGGCGGGAGTCTGGACGGGGGTCATGGTCTCACCTTGGCACGTCAGCCTTTGCGAACCGTGAAGCCCCCGCAAATCGCGCGCCAGCGGCGGACGGACGGTCTAGCCGCCCCTGCGTCCCCGGCGGACGACCTTCTCCATCACCTTGTCGGCGATGGCCTCGGCGTGTTTCTGGGTGAAGGCCAGGGCGGCGGGATTGCCGCGCCGGGCGCCCACGGTGTCGGCGACCCGGGCGCCGCGTTCGCCGATCGGCTGGGGCGCGCCGGTGGTGGTGTCCATCGCCGTCTGGTGCTCGATCTCGGCGTTCAGCTCGGCGCCCATCAGGATCACCTGCACCGAAAGCCAGGTCCACAGCAGGAAACCCATCATCGCCGCCAGCGGGCCGTAGCTGTCGGTCCGCACGAAGTTGCTCAGATACCAGCTGAACAGGAAGGACAGGGTCAGGCTCAGGGCCGCGGCGAACAGGGCGCCAGGCGTCAGCCAGCGCCAGCGCGCCTTCTGGCGACACGGCCCGAAGCGATAGATCAGCGCCAGCGCCGCGACATAGCCGAAGAACAGCAGCGGCCAGCGCAGCGGCGCGAACAGGGCCCATTCCTCCTGAAGGCCGAACAGGCGCACCACCACCGGCACGCCGACCACCAGGGCCGAGGTCAGCATGACCGCCAGGATGGCGCCGACGGTGAAGCCCAGGCACAGCAGGTTGTAGCGGATGATGTTTCGGCGCTCGACCTCGTGGTAGGCGATGTTCAGCCCGTAGAACAGCACCTTGACCGCCCCCGAGGCGCTCCACAGCGACAGGGCCAGGGTCCAGACCAGGGTGAAGGTCAGCTGGCCGGTGGAGTTCTCGGCCAGGCGTTGCATCTCGCCGCCCAGGAACTGGGCGATGCTGTCGGGCAGGAGGGCGTACAGGAACTGAAGCCGGCTCCAGGCGTCGGTCGGATCGGCGAACAGGCCGTAGATGGTGACGAACGCCCCCAGCAGCGGAAACAGCGACAGCAGGGTGAAGAAGGTCACCCCGCCGGCCACGAAGCCGACCCGGTCGCCCAGATAGGCGCCGCCGGTCCGCCACAGGATGTCGACCCAGCCCTTGTGGGGAATATGCTCGGGCCGCTGGGCCAGGCGGCCGCGGCCAGGATCTTCGGCGTCATAGTCCTGGGGCGTGGGGTCCTTGGGCGGCAGCGGCTCGGGCCGGGGCTTGCGCAACTCGAGCCCGACCTTGTGCCCCTGGCTGTAGAGCAGGTGCGCGGCGCCGGCGCCGGCGGCCAGTCCGCCCAGGGCGGCGCCGGCGAACTTCCACAGACGTCCGCCGGTCTTGCCGTTCTGGGGCCCGCGCGATCCGAAACGACGAAGCAGGGTGGACAGGGACGAGGAGGAGGGCCGGGCCATGGCGAGGCGAACGGCCAGGCTGGCCTGGCGTTCCGCGCCGCTTGCAATCGCGCGCGTGAAACCCCAATCAGCCGAACCATGACCGACCCCCTTACTCCCAAGCCCGCCGACGCGACCCCGACCTTGCTGACCGTGTGGAAGGCGGCCCAGGCGCGGCTGAAGGCCGGCCAGATCGACAGCCCGGCGATCGACGCGCGCCTGCTGCTGGAGGCGGCGGCCGGCGCCAGCCGCACCGACATCCTGACCGATCCCTATCGCGCCGTCGGCGAGGACCAGCGTCAGGCCTATGAGGCGATGATCGACCGCCGCCTGCGCCGCGAGCCCGTGTCGCGCATCGTCGGCAAGAAGGGCTTCTGGAAGATCATGCTGAACGTCACGCCCGACGTGCTCAGCCCCCGCCCGGACACCGAGACCATTCTGGACGTGGCCCTTCTGGCCTTCGCGCCGCACGAATCCTTCAGCGCCATCGATCTGGGGACGGGCTCGGGGGCCATCCTGCTGGCCCTGCTCAGCGAGCGGACGGCGGCGAGCGGCGTGGGCACCGACATTTCCAGCGAGGCCCTGGCCGTGGCGCGCGAGAATGCGGCCAACCTGGACCTGAACGGACGGGCGACTTTCCTGCGCACCGAATGGGCCGCGGGCTTCGCCGACCACAGCTTCGACCTGGTGGTGTCGAACCCGCCCTATATTCCGACCGACCATATCCAGACCCTGGATCCGGAGGTCCGCGACCACGACCCGCACCTGGCGCTGGACGGCGGGCCCGACGGCCTGCAGGCCTATCGCGACCTGGCGCCCGAGGTGATGCGGATCCTCAAGCCGGGCGGGACCTTCGCCGTCGAGATCGGCTGGGATCAGGGACCGCAGGTCAAGGCCCTGTTCGAGGCCGCGGGCTTCTCCGACGTCAAGGTGGTCAAGGACCTGTCGAACCGCGACCGGGTCGTCACCAACGGGCCGGACCCCCGCGTCAATCCGATCCCCCAGGCCGAAGCCTAGGCCCGCGCCGCCTCGACCGCCGCGACCAGGCGGTCGAGGTCGGCGGGCGACGACAGGCGGTGGTCGCCGCCCTCGATCAGGTCCAGCCGCACGTCGCCGCCCCTCAGCCGCTCGACCAGTTCGACCTGATGGCGCCACGGCACCACGTCGTCGGCGCGGCCCTGCAGGACGTGGACGGGCGCGGCCAGGTCGATCGCGCCGTTCAGCAGCAGCCAGGCCTTCGCCTCCTCGAACATGGCCCGCGTCAGGACGTATTCGCCCAGGCCCTCCTCGACGATCAGGGTCTCGCCCTCGCGCAGGATGGCCTGGCGCTCGTGGTCGGCCAGGCCGGGCCACATCAGCCGTTCGGTGAAGTCCTGCGCCGGATTGATCAGGACCAGCCCCTTCACGCGCTCCGGCCGCGCCAGCGCCACCAGCAGGGCGACCCAGCCGCCCATCGAGGAGCCGACCGGGATGACCGGCCCCTCCAGACTGTCGATCAGGGCGATGGCGTCCTCGCGCCAGCGGCCGATCGTGGCCTTCCTCCAGTCGCCGGACGACCGGCCATGGGCGAAATGGTCATAGCGGACGAAGGCCCAGCCTCGCTCGCGCGCCGCTTCGTCCAGCGCCAGGGCCTTGGTCCCCTCCATGTCCGAGCGGAAGCCGCCGATCCAGACGACGGTCGGGCCGTCGCCGTCGACGCGCTTGAAGGCGAGCGTTTCGCCGTCGGGGCGGGAGAGGTGCTGAAGGTCGGTCATGGGCCCCTTGTGCCGCGTCCCGCCGTGCGCGTCACCCTTGACCCGGCCGCGCGATGGCGGAACTAGAGGCCCATGCCCGCCTCCCAGCCGCCCCAGGTCCTGTTCGTCACCTCCAACCGCATCGGGGACTGCGTCATCTCGTCGGGCGTCATCCGCGAGATCGCGCGCCAGGTTCCGGGCGCCGAGATCACCGTGGCCTGCGGCCGGCCGCCCGCGCCCTTCTTCCGCTCGGCGCCCGGGGTGGTCCGCACCATCGTCCTCGACAAGAAGAAGATGGCCGGCCACTGGCTGGATCTGTGGAAGCAGGTCGTCGGCGTGCGCTGGGCGCTGGTGATCGACATCCGGGGATCGGCGCTCAGCTATCTGGTCCCGGCCAAGCGGCGCGTGGTCTACAACCGGTCCTGGGAGACCGGCCTGCGCAAGGTCGAGATGGTGTCGCGCCTGATGGGCTCGCCGACGCCGCTGGACCCTGAAATCTTCCTCGACGACCAGGCGCGGGCCGAGGCCGCCGGGATCATCGACCCTCAACTCGAAGGCGACGCCGGTCCGGGCCCGATCATCGCCCTGGCCCCCATCGCCCATCAGCCGGGCAAGAGCTGGCCCGCCGACCGCTGGGGCGCCCTGGTCGAGAAGCTGAAGGCCGAGCCGCGCTTCGACGGCTGGCGGTTCATGCCCGTCGGCGGCCCCGGCGACCGGCCGCCGGCGACCCCGGCGCTGCAGGCGGCGGGACCCAGGGGCATCGACTTCGTCGGCAAGGGCGACATCCTGGCCTCGGCCGCCGCCATCGACCGGGCGACCCTGTTCGTCGGCAACGACTCCGGCCTGATGCACGTCGCCGCCGCCCTGGGCCGGCCGACGCTGGGCCTGTTCGGTCCGACGGAGTGGTGGCTGTACGGCCCCTGGGGGCCGAAGACGGCGACCGTCGCCTCCAACGAGACGCGCGGCCAGTTCGCGCCGATCGAGGACCTGAGCGTCGATCACGTGTTCGACGCCGTGCTCAAACTGCACGACCAATACGTCGGCGGCCCGACGAAGCCTTGAATTCCGGGCCTTTCGCGGCCATATTCCGCGCCTTGAGGGGAACGTGGCGGTCAGCCACGCGCTTCCGCTCATCGAAACGCTTGCCTTCATCCACATAAGGAAACGACGCCCATTCGCCGTCCCATGCAAACGCCGCCCGTGAAGGACGGGCCGCGTATGAACCAGGAAATCCGCTCCCCGCGCGTTCTGCTCATCGACCAGAACGGTGAAAAGCAGGGAGTCATGCCGACCTCCGCCGCCCTCGAGGCCGCCGAAGAGGCCGGTATGGATCTGGTCGAGATCGTCGCCACCGCCGACCCGCCCGTGGCCAAGATCCTCGACTACGGCAAATTCCGTTTCCAGGAGCAGAAGAAGAAGGCCGAGCAGCGCAAGCGCCAGAAGGTCGTCGAGCTCAAGGAAATCAAGCTGCGGCCGAACATCGACACCCACGACTATGAGGTGAAGACCAAGGCCATGCACCGCTTCTTCGACGAAGGCGACAAGGTGAAGGTCACCCTGCGCTTCCGTGGCCGCGAGATGGCGCACCCGGAACTGGGCATGAAGCTGCTGAACAAGGTCCAGGCCGACTTCGACGAAGTCGCCAAGGTCGAGTTCGCGCCCAAGATGGAAGGCCGCCAGATGATCATGATCCTGGCGCCGCGCTAGGTCGTCCCGACGTCTGATCGACAAGAGCCCCGGTCGGCGACGACCGGGGCTTTTCGTTTGCCCTGCTTGCGGGAAAGCGTTGCAACCTGAGAGTGGATCGGCTGTAAATCCCTGCGGGCGGGAGAGGGCGTTTCATGATCGCGACATGGGCTAAGGGCGTCGCACTGGCGATCGCTCTCGTGATCCTTGGTCAGGCGCAGGTTGCACGCGCGGCGCCGCCGCTCGAAGCCTACAGCGCCATGCCCGCCATCGAATACATGGAGTTGTCCCCGAGCGGCGACCTGATGGCCCGGGTCACCGTCGTGGGGGAGCGGCGCGCCGTCGTGGTCAGCCGCATATCGACCGGCGAACACCTCGCCGCCGCTCCGGTGGGCGAAGCAAAGGTGCGCGACGTCCGCTGGGTGGGCGAGGATCGCGTCCTGATCATCACGTCCCAGACGCGCGCCATCGCCACGCTGGGCGTGCCGAGATCCGAGCTCTACTTCGGCCTGGTCCTGGATATCGCCACGCGCGATGTGGTCCAGGTCCTGGATCGCACCACAGGCGTGCTCGGCGTGCTGGTCGGACCGACATCGGTGCGCAAGACCGGCCGTGGCGACGCCCTGTTCGTGCGGGGCGTCTCTCTGGTCGAAAGTCGCCGCATCGACCTGTTCGAAGTCGATCCCGCCACGGGGCGCGGCCGCGTGGCGCTCGAGATGGACCGGGACGTTTCCGACTATGTGCTGGACGGGGAGGGCCAGGTGGCCGCCATGGCGCGCTATGACGAAAGGCGCGGCCGCTGGAGCCTGCTGCTGCCTCTTGGGCGCTCGGGCTTTCGCACCGCCTGGGAGGTCGATGCGCCGGTCGACACGCCGACCTTTCTCGGCATGGGCCGCACGCCCCGCACGGTGGTCGTCAGCGCCTCTCGCCCCGATCTCCAGGTCGAGGGGGATAAGCCGGAAACGTCGGACGTCCTGTTCGAGATCGACATCGATACGGGCGCGTGGACGCCGCTCGCGTTCAAGGAGCATCCGGACTTCCTGCTGCATCATCCAGCCACCCGCCTTCTGGTCGGCGGCGGCCGGAGCGAGGACGACGGCGTTCGCTACGAATTCGTGGACGCCGAGGCCGCCAGCCGCTGGACCTCGATCGAGCGAGCGTTCGCGGGCAAGGCGCCGCAGCTGGTGTCCTGGAGCCACGACCTGCGCCAAGTCGTCGTCTTCACCGACGTGGGCGAATCCGGCGTGTATCAGATCGTCGATTTCGATCGGGGCGTCGCCGATATCCTGGCCGACGCCTATCCGGCCATTCCCGCCGACCAGGTCGGCGCGATCCGCTCCATCCGCTATCAAGCCGCCGACGGACTGGAGATCCACGGATACCTCACCCTTCCTCCCGGTGTGGAGGAGCCGGCCAATCTGCCGCTCGTGGTGCTGGCCCACGGAGGACCCGCCTCACGAGACGTCATGGGCTTCGACTGGTGGGCCCAGGCCCTGGCGTCGCGCGGCTATGCGGTGCTGCAGTCGAACTTCCGGGGTTCGACCGGCTATGGGCTGGCGTTCATGGAGGCGGGCTACGGCCAATGGGGCCGCAAAATGCAGACCGATCTGTCGGACGGCGTCCGCTGGCTGGTGGACGAGGGCCTCGTCGATCCGGCGCGGGTCTGCATCGTCGGCGCCAGCTATGGCGGCTATGCGGCCATGGCGGGCGCGACCCTGGACCGGGACGCCTATCGCTGCGCCGTCTCGGTGGCCGGCGTGTCCGACCTTCGCCGGATGGTGAACTGGGAGGCGAGCCAGGGAATCCGCCGCGACAACCAGACCGTCCGGTACTGGAACCGGTTCATGGGCGCCGACAAGCTGAACGACCGGGCGCTGGACGCGCTTTCGCCGGCCCTCCAGGCCGAGACGGCGGACGGCCCCTTGCTGCTGATCCATGGCCGCGACGACACGGTCGTGCCGATCGAGCAGAGCCGTCATGGCCAACGCCATGCGACGGGCCGGCAAGCCGGTCGAGTTCATCGAGCTGGACGGCGAGGACCACTGGCTGTCGCGCGCCGAGACGCGCCAGCGCATGCTGACCGAGACCGTCCGCTTCCTTGAAGCAAACAATCCGCCGGACTGAGGCGGCGGCTTGCATCGGCGCGGCGCTTCGCGTAGAAGCCGCGCCTTCGCATACCGAACCGCCGGGCGAACAGGCATGCCTGGGCGGTTCTCAAAACTCTGGACGGGCGTCCGGACCGGCGGGCTCAAGTGGTCCGAAGGACGGCAGCCCCTCCACACGGGAGACTGAAATGCCGAAACTGAAGACGAAGTCGGGCGCCAAGAAGCGCTTCAAATTCACGGCCTCTGGCAAGGTGAAGGCCGGCGTTGCGGGCAAGCGTCACCGCTTGATCAGCCACAACTCCAAGTACATCCGCCAGAACCGCGGTACGGCGGTCATGTCCGACGCCGACACCAAGAAGATCAAGTCCTACATGCCGTACGCCTGATCGGCGCGCGCTGTACGACGGATCTAAACCCAAAGAATTTGAAGGAATAGCGACATGGCTCGCGTGAAACGTGGCGTAACCTCGCACGCCAAGCACAAGAAGGTTCTGGAGCAGGCCAAGGGCTTCCGGGGCCGCCGCAAGAACACCATCCGCACGGCCAAGGCCGCCGTCGATCGCGCCGGGCAATACGCCTATCGCGACCGTCGCACCAAGAAGCGCAACTTCCGCGCCCTGTGGATCCAGCGCATCAACGCGGCCGCCCGCGTCGAAGGCTTCACCTACAGCCAGTTCATCCACGGCCTGGGCAAGGCCGGCATCGAGCTGGACCGCAAGGTCCTGGCCGCGATCGCCGCCGACGAAGCCGGCTTCAAGGCCGTCGCCGACAAGGTCCGCGCCGCCCTGGCCTGATTGCGTCTCGCTCACGGCGCGGATGACGCGTCGCGAGCGCGGCCGACAAGACAACGACGCCCGCTCCGGTCTCCGGGGCGGGCGTTGTTCGTTTCAGGCGGCCTCGGCGACGTCCGCGTCCGCTTCGGCCAGGACCAGGCGGATGGCGTTCAGCAGGGCGTCGGGCTGGATCGGCTTCTGGGCGACGCCGTTCATGCCGGCCGCGACATAGTCGGCCTCGTCACGCTCGTCGGCGTTGGCGGTCAGGGCCAGGATCGGCAGCCGCGCCTCCGGCCCCGGCAGGGCGCGGATGGCGCGGGCGGCGGCGACCCCGTCCATCACCGGCATCTTGATGTCCATCAGCACCAGGTCGAAGCGCCGCGCCTGGACGGCGGCGACGGCCTCGGCGCCGTTCTCGGCCATCTCGGCCGAGCAGCCGAACATCTCCAGCAGCTTGCCGGCCACGAAGCGGTTGGTGGCGTTGTCGTCGACCACCAGCACATGCAGCGTCTCGTGCGGCGTCGGGTCGGCCAGGGCGGGCGAGGACGGGACCGCATCGGCCGCGCACACGGCCAGGGGCAGGGTCACCTGGAACCGCGCGCCGCCCTGCGGCGAGGTCGTCAGGCCGATGGCGCCGCCCATGCGCTCGGCGATCTGGCGGCAGATGGCCAGCCCCAGCCCGGCGCCGGCGCCCTCGCGTCCCGCCTTGCCGGTGTTGAAAGGCTCGAAGATGGTCGCGGCGGCGGCCTCGGGCACGCCCGGGCCGCTGTCGTCCACCGTCAGTTCGACGCGCAGGACGCCGTTCACCACGCGGCTTTCGATGGTCGCCACGACGCCGCCGGTCTGGGTGAACTTCAGCGCATTGCCGATCAGGTTGTTCAGCAGCTGCTTCAGCCGCATGCCGTCGGCCCTGACCCAGGCGCCGTCCGACAGGATCGTGTCGACCCTCAGGCTCAGCGCCTTTTCCTCGGCCCGCGCCCGCCACAGGGCGTCGATGTCCTGCGCCAGAACCGTCAGGTCCAGCGGCTCCTCCTCCAGCGTCAGCATGCCGGCCGAGGCGCGCGACATGTCCAACGCGTCGGTCAGCAGGCGCAGCAGGCTCTGGCCGGAATCGATGACGGTGCGGACGTAGGGGCGCAGCTCCTCCTGCTCCAGCTTCTTTTCCATCAGGGCGGCGACGCCCAGCACGCCGTTCAAAGGCGTGCGGATCTCGTGGCTCATCACCGCCAGGAACTCGGACTTGGCGCGGCTGGAGGCGACGGCCTCGGCCTCGGCCAGGGCCAGATCGCGGGCGAGGGCGCTCATCGCCTCGGCGCGCTGACGGTGGACGGCGGCGCCGGCCTGGACGATCTGAAGCGCGGTGCCGACCCCGACGTAGCGGCCGCGGGACACGACGATGAAGCCGCCCAGCAGCGCGCCCAGCTCGGCCGCCCCATAGGCCTCGAAGAAGGATTCGGCGCTGGTCGAGGCCTCCGCGATCGGCGGATCCCGATCCATCAGGGCCTCGGCCGGCTTGCGGGCGTAGAGGGCGCGGCCGAACTCGGCGGCCATGCGCAGGGTGAAGGCGTTCCGCTCGATCAGCCCGACGGGCCGCCCCTCGGCGTCGACGACGGCCAGGGCCAGGGTGTTGGGCTCGGTCTGAAACCGCTCGAACACCTCGGCGCCGGGCGTGCCGGTGGCCAGGGGTGCGATCACGTCGACGAAATCACCGATCAGCGGCATCCGGTCCTCCTGCTTGGAGGACGGCTTATCGGTTGAAATTTAACGCCAGCTTTGCCGTTCGTGAACCTTTCGCGGCGGGTTTCCGACAGATTGTCCGGCCTCGGATCATAGTGTCTGACCTTGCGGCGTAGCCGTGGCGCGCGGGTGTCGCGTCGCGCCCTTGAGGAGGCCAGTCGAGCCGGTCGACGCCCGCCGGCCTGGATCGTGGGCGGGCAAGACGGCGCCCGCCGCCGATCTTGCCGCCATCGCCGCCGCGTCCTGAACGCGCCTTCAAGGGTGACGAATGCGCCGAGGCCCGCTAAGGCACGGCGCAAATGACCGATCTCGCCCAACTCGAACTCGACCTGATCAACGCCATCGGCGGCGCCGAGAGCGTCGCCGCCCTCGAAGAGGTGCGCGTCGCCGCCCTGGGCAAGTCCGGCTCAATCTCCGGCCTGCTCAAGGGCATGGGCGCCATGAGCCCCGACGAGCGCCGCGAGCAGGGCCCCCGGATCAATGGCCTGCGCGACCGCGTGGCGACGGCCATCGCGGCCCGGAAGGCCGAGCTGGAGGCCGCCGAACTGGACGCGCGGCTGCTGTCCGAACGGGTCGACCTGACCCTGCCGGCCCGGCCGCGACGCAAGGGCGGGGTCCATCCCACCATGCAGGTGATGGACGAGATGATCGCCGTCTTCGCCGAGATGGGCTTCGCCGTCGCGGAAGGCCCGGACATCGAGGACGACTTCCACAACTTCACCGCCCTGAACTTCCCGCCCAAGCACCCGGCGCGGGAGATGCACGACACCTTCTTCCTGAAGCCCGATCCCGAGACGGGCGAGCGCAAGGTGCTGCGGACCCACACCAGCCCGGTGCAGGTCCGCACCATGATGTCGCAAAAGCCGCCGATCCGCATCATCGCGCCCGGTCGCACCTTCCGTAAGGATTCGGACGCCACCCACACGCCCATGTTCCACCAGATCGAAGGCCTGGTGATCGATCGCGACATCCACATGGGCCACCTGAAGACCACGCTGGAAACCTTCATCGCCCGCTTTTTCGAGCTGGACGAGGTCCAGGCCCGCTTCCGTCCGCACCACTTCCCCTTCACCGAGCCCTCGGCCGAGATGGACATCCGCTGCGACCGCTCCGGCGGCAAGCTGGTGTTCAACACCGGCGACGACTGGCTGGAGATCCTGGGCTGCGGCATGGTGCATCCCAATGTGCTGCGGAACTGCGGCCTGGATCCCGACGAATGGCAGGGCTTCGCTTTCGGCATGGGCGTCGATCGCCTTGCCATGCTGAAGTACGGCGTGCCCGACCTGCGCCCCATGTTCGAGGCCGATACACGCTGGCTGGCCCACTACGGCTTTTCGGCCTTTGCGGCCCCCAATCCGGCCTCGGGCCTGAGCTGAACGAGATTTCAAGATGACCGATCAAACTGAAACGTCGATGTCAGCCGAAGAAAAGTTCGGCCGCGAACTGGTGGCCCGCACGACCTTCGAAAAGGAAGCCGTGTGGCTGCCGTCGTTGGCCGTTCACCACATGAACGCTGGCAAGACGTTCATTGAGGACAAGACTTTCACGGAATGTCTGATCGAGGGGCCGGCTGTCATGGCGGTCATGAACGGTACGACGTTCGACAGCTGCAACATGGGCGTGGCGTCCAACCCGCGAACCCTGCTGCTTCAGCCGCTGGGCGACATGATCGCGGGTGTCGTGGGCATGTCCAACTGCCGCTTTGTCCGCTGCCGCTTCGTGCAGGTGGGCTTCACGGGCGCCCCGGATCTGCTTGAGCAGATCGAGGCCGACCTTCTCAGCGCACGCGCGGTGCAAGCATGAGCCGGCTGCCGATCAACCGCCCCGTCAATCTTGCGCGCGACCTGACTCAGACCACATTCGAGAACGTCGATCTGAACCTGCACGATCTTTATCAGCACTGCCGCGACAAGGGCGCGGTCGTGGGGCGCACCTTCACTGGCTGCCGGCTAGATGGCCCGGCGATCGTTCTGGTCGGACCCGGCACGAGGTTTGATGAGACGAACTTCGGCGACTCTCGCGGCGGCATGAAGAATCTTCTGCTTCAGCCGATGGGTGACAAGGCATTGGGCACAATCCCGATGCATGACTGCACCTTCGTCGGCTGCGAATTCTACAATGTCGGCTTCACCGGCGCCGCGGAAATTCTGGAGCAGCTGGCGGCCGTTCCGACGGTGGCGGGGCCTGCGGCATGAAGTTCACCCTGTCCTGGCTGAAGGACCACCTCGAGACCGAGGCGGACGTCCATCGGATCGCCGAGGCCATGACCATGGCCGGGCTGGAGGTCGAGGAGGTTCTCGACCCCGCGGCCAAGCTGGCCCCCTTCACCGTGGCCAGGATCGTCTCGGCCGAGCGGCATCCGAACGCCGACCGGCTGCAGGTTTGCCAGGTCGACACCGTCGACGGCATGAAGGAGATCGTCTGCGGCGCGCCCAACGCGCGCGCCGGCCTGACCACCATCTACGCCCCCATCGGCGCCTATGTGCCGGGCCTGGGCGTGACCCTGGTCGAGAAGTCGGTGCGCGGCGTGGTGTCCAACGGCATGCTGTGTTCGGCGTCCGAGCTTGAGCTGTCGGACGAAAGCGACGGCATTCAGGAACTGCCGCCGGAGATCCCGGTGGGCACGCCCGTCGCCGGCCTGTTCGGCGCGGAGCCCGTCATCGACTTCGAGGTCACCCCGAACCGGCCCGACTGGCTGGGCGTCGCCGGCATCGCGCGCGACCTGGCCGCCGCCGGGGTGGGCAAGCTGAAGCATTTCGACATCGCCGTGGTGCGCGGGGCCTTCCCCTCGCCGATCACCGTGCGGCTGGACGCGCCCGAAATGTGCCCGGTCTTCGCCGGCCGCGTGATCCGGGGCGTCAAGAACGGGCCGTCGCCGGCCTGGCTGCAAAAACGCCTGACCGCCATCGGCCTGCGGTCCATCAACCGCCTGGTCGATGTGACCAATCTGATCGCCTACGACCGCGCCCGCCCGCTGCACGTCTATGACATGGCCAAGCTGGTCGGGACCGAGATCGTGGTGCGCGCGGGTCAGGTGTCGGCCGGGACCGCCCATATCGAAGGCGGCGAGCCCGAACATCTGATCGCCCTGGACGGCAAGACCTATGCGGCCGCGCCGACCGACTGCATCATCGCCGACGCCGGGGGCGAGCGCCCCATCGGCCTGGGCGGCGTCATGGGCGGGGAATCGACCGGCTGCGACGACGACACCACCGACGTCTTCCTGGAGAGCGCCTGGTTCGACCCGCTGGTCATCGCCCAGACCGGCCGTGCGCTCGGCATCCATTCGGACGCCCAGTACCGGTTCGCGCGCGGCGTCGATCCCGTCTCGGTCACGCCCGGCTTGGAGCTGGCCACGCGGCTGATCCTGGACCTGTGCGGCGGCGAACCGTCGGAGATCGTCTTCGTCGGCGAGCCCCCGGCCAGCCCGGCGCCGTTCGCCTTCGACCCCGCCTATGTGAAGCGCCTGACGGGCATGGACCTGGCTGACGACCGGATCGGCACCATCCTCGGCCAGCTGGGTTTCCTTGTGACAGCCGCTCCCGCCGGTCAGGCCGAACCCTGGATCGTCACCCCGCCGTCGTGGCGGCGCGACGTCGAAGGCCCGGCCGATCTGGTCGAGGAGGTGGCGCGGATCGAGGGCTTCGACGCCCTGCCGTCCACGCCCCTGCCGCCCGTCGCCCGCCCCGCCGGCGGCGTGCTGAGCCCGCGCCAAGCCCGTGTTCGCACGGCGCGCCGGGCGCTTGCCGCCCTGGGCTACGCCGAGGCCGTCACCTGGTCCTTCACCAAGGAATCGACGGCCGCCCTGTTCGGCGGCGGCGATGAGCGGCTGGTGCTGGAGAACCCGATTGCGGCCGATCTGGACTGCATGCGGCCCTCGGTCCTGCCGAACCTGATCCAGGCGGCGGCGCGCAACGCCGCGCGCGGTTTCGCCGACGCCGCACTGTTCGAGATCGGCCCCATCTATCTGGGCGACGGTCCAGGCGATCAGCGCACGGTCATAGCCGCCCTGGTCGCCCCCCACGCCGCCCGGCATTGGGCCGGCGCCGCCGATGACCCGCTGTTCGCGCTCAAGGCCGACCTGGCCGCCCTTCTGGAAGAGATCGGCGCGCCCGTCGCCTCGCTTCAGCTGGCGCAGGGGTCGAACCGCGACTGGTGGCACCCCGGCCGTTCGGCCCGGCTGCAGCTGGGACCGAAGAATGTGATGGTCGAGTTCGGCGAATTGCATCCGCGTGTTCTGAAGGCGCTGGACGCCGACGGCCCGATGCTGGCCTTCGAGATCGTGCTGGACAACGTTCCCGAACCGCGCGGCAAGTCGGGCAAGGCGCGCGGCGCCGCCGACCTGTCGGCCCTGATGCCCCTGACCCGCGACTTCGCCTTCGTGGTCGAAGACGCCAAGCCGGTGGGCGATCTGGTCCGCGCGACGGCGGGCGCCGACAAGGCCCTGATCGCCGACGTCCGCGTCTTCGACGTCTATCGCGGCAAGGGCGTGGACGACGGCTTCAAGTCCGTCGCCCTGGAAGTCGTGATCCAACCGCGCGACGCCACCCTGACCGAGGCCGAGATCGACGCCCTGACCGCCAGGATCGTGGCGGCGGTCGAGAAGCAGGGCGGCCGCCTGCGGGCGTGATGCTGACCTAAGGCGGCCGGCGACCCAGCGCGGACGTCGGCCCCTAAGGTGGCCGGAAACGTAGGCGGGCACGGCCCGTCCAATGGCGAACCTCTTCATCAGCATCACTTTCCAAAATCGAAAATGATGACTTGCCAAGGCGGAAAATGACGCTACTCTTTCCGCATTGGAAAGAGGTGCTGAATGACGTCGGATCAAGACCCGAAGGCCGCCCTGGCTGCAATCAAGGCCGCCCGCGAAGGCGTGGCGCCGCCAACGACTTACCCGATTGGCTATGATGTTCTGTACGGGGCCAGTTGCGCTCTGCTGGTCGCGGCTCAAGGCCTGCCGGCGCCATGGTCAATGCTCATGCTAGTGCTTGCACTGGGTGGTCTGGTGCTCATGATCACATCCTGGCGCCGCCGCTTCAAATGGTGGGTGAGCGGTTACTCCCCGCCACGCGCCAGATGGGTCGCCATTGTGATGGGCGTTCTCTTCATCGGCCTGATGGGAATGTCGCTCTACGGTCGCTTCCAGGGACCGGGCTGGCTGTTCCTGCTTTCTGGCGGGATCGGATTTTTTGCGGCGATCCTCGGCGGCCGGATCTGGATGCACGTTTGGCGGCGAGAACTGGGCGGGGACGTCCGATGACGCCGCTTCCTCGGTTCGACCCCGTCATTCATGCGCCTGGACGCCTGCAAATCTGCGCTATTCTTTCCGGGGTGGATCGGGCTGAGTTCAGCTTGTTGAGGGACCGGCTCGGCGTTTCTGACTCGGTTTTGTCCAAGCACCTCAAGCTGTTAGAGGACTCAGGCTATCTGGCGCTGACCAAGGCGTCCCAAGGCGGTCGCCAACGGACGTGGGCCAATCTGACAAAGCAAGGCAAGGCGGCATTCAAGGCCCATGTCGCGGAGCTGAACCGGATGGCTGCGCTGTGACGCGCCGCGCGCCGCGCCGTGTCAGCGGCGTGCTTTCTGTGCTGGGTGCGCGAGGTCTCTGCCGATCCGCCCCGCCCGTAAGGTCTGGTTAACCTTGAAGCCGCAAGGCTGCCGCAAAGGTCGGGGACGGTGCAGCGAAGACCGGCGCGCCAGCCGGCCGTCCTCTCGTCGCCTCTCGGAGCGTCTCCCATGCATCGCCGCCAAATGATCCTTTCCGGCCTCGCGACCGCCGCGGGGGCCTCGTCTCTGGCGGCCTGCGCCTCGGCGCCGCCGCGCGATCCCAACTATCCGATCCGCTCGGACCAGAACGCCCAGGCCTACACCTTCGACGAACTGGTCGCGGCGGGCTCGCGCGAACTGGGCATCGCCGCCGAGGTCGTGGGCGGCGCCATCGAGCGCGTCTTCGCCGACCAGGGCGACCGGCCGACGGCCTATATCGCGGGCGAGGAAGGCTCCGGCGCCGTGGTGGTCGGCGCCCGCTATGGCCGCGGCGCGCTGCACATGAAGGACCTCAGCGCCTCGCAGGAGGTCTTCTGGCAGGGCGCCTCGATCGGCTGGGACTGGGGCGGCAACGCCAGCCGGGTCTTCACCCTGGTCTACGGCCTGTATCACCCGGACATGGTCTATCGCCGCTATCCCGGCGTCGAGGGTTCGGCCTATCTGGTCGCCGGTCTGGGCGTGAACTATCAGCAGGCGGACGGCATCGTGCTGGCGCCCATCCGCACCGGGGTCGGCCTGCGCCTGGGCGCCAATGTCGGCACCATGAGCTACAGCCGCCAGCGCAACCTGCTGCCTTTCTAAGGGCGCTGTGCTCGCGAAGCGGTCGCTAGCGGCCTGAGCGATTTCAGCTCGCCAGCCGCAGCGGCGGCGGGGCGTCCAGGATCGCCTCCAGCCCCTCGCGCCACGTGGGATACTGCGGCCGCCAGCCCAGCTCTGACTTGGCCAGGGCGTTCGAGACGCGCTTGGAATCCAGATAGAAGCGCCGCATGGCGTCGCTAACGCTGTCGTCGGTCCAGTCGACTTCGGGCGGACGCGGCAGGCCCATCCGCGCGGCCGCCCATTCGACCACCACATCGGCCGGCGACGGTGCGTCGTCGGTCAGGTTGTAGGCGGCGCCGGGGCGCGGTCTTTCCATCGAAGCGAACAGGCCCGAGACGACGTCGTCCACATGGATGCGGTTGAACACCTGGCCGGGCTTCCTGACCAGCTTCGCCGTCCCGTCCCGCAGCCGCTCGACCACGCTCCGGCCGGGCCCATAGAAGCCGGGCAGGCGGAAGATCTGCACCGTCAGCCCCATGCCCCGCGCGCCGTCCAGCCAGTCGCGCTCGGCCCGCACCCGGCGGGCGCCTTCCAGGTTGGCGGCGTTCAGCGGCCCGTCCTCGAACACCCAGCCGCCGCTCCGGTCGCCATAGACGGAGGTGGAGGACACATAGCCGATCCAGTCGGGCCAGGCGTCGCCCGCCACCGGCCCCAGGGCGCGCAGGGCGGGGCAGCCGTGGGCGTCGGGCGCGGCGGTGATCAGAACCGCCGTGGCGGCGTCCAGCGCCGCCTTCAGCGCGTCGGCGTCCGTCGGGTCGATCGCGGCGACGCCCTCGGCCGCC
>NZ_JAYRPA010000045.1:0-19195 GCF_041911375.1 Brevundimonas sp.
AAGGCCGGCGTCGCCGCGATCCGGGCGACCACGGCGCGCCCGATCGCCTCGCCCGCCGCGACGTCGCTGGGATAGTGCATGGCGCAGATCATCCGGCTGACGCCGATCTCGTGACCGATCATGTTGACGCCAGCCGCCCGATCCGGCTCCAGCACCGCCAGGGCCCCGGCGTAGGCGGTCGCCACGGCGGCGCTGCCCGACGGATAGGATGCGCCGGCGCGCCCCGCCGCATTCAGCGTCTGGCAGGCGCGGCGTTCGGGGTCGTCGCCGACCGGCCGGGGCCGCGCCGCCTGCGCCTTGACGCGCTCGGCCACCATGTTGGCGTCATGGAAGACCCGCGCCATCAGCCGGTCCAGCGTGGGCGTCTTCGCCGATCCCAGCCGCACGTCCAGGGCGCAGTCGAAATGCTGCAGGGCCAGCGGCGGCCGAAGTTCGGCGTGCGCGATCGCCAGCAGCCACCGGTCGCTGTCCTCCAGCGCGACGTAGCGGGCCGAGGCCGCCTTGTCCGCGAGGTCCGCAGCCGACCCCGGCGCGGGCGGGGGCGTAACCGCCTCGGCCAGCCGGATCAGTTCGGCCTGCGAAAGGTAGCCGATCGTGCTTTCGGCGATCGCGGGCGGATGCGCGGGGGTCGAGAGGCAGGCGGTCAGCGCCAAGGCGCCCGCAAGCGCCCCGCCGACGCCCCAGGCCTTCACCGGCCCTCGCTCCAGCTCAGCTGGACCGATGTCGTCCCTTCGGAGGGCGCCGCCACGACCTGCAGCTTGGCCCCGTCCGGTTCGCCGTCGGCGGCGCCGTACGCGCGGGCGTCGCCCTGGTTCATGCCCATGACCGGACGCAGCCCCGCCTGGGCGGCCTGTTCGCGGTAATAGGCGATCACCTCGTCGGGCGAGGCGTCGGTGCGGAAGGTGACCATGCCGCCCTCTCCCGCCTCGCCGCTGGCGATGACGGCCGGCGTGTCGGCGGTCGCACCGGGATAGAGCAAGGCGAAGCTCGGCGCGCCCGGCGCGGCTGCGGTCCCGTCGCCTGCAGCGACCGGCGTGGTCGTCGGCGCCGGCGCGGGCGGCGCGACCGACGGTTCGGGCGCCGGCGCGGCTGTGGTTTCGGTGACGGATTCGGCGGGCTGGGCGGCGCGATCGCACCCGGCGAGGCTAAGCGTCAGGAAGGCGGCCGAGGCCGCCAGTCGGCGTATCATCAGGCGAGCATCCCCTGGCCCTGGTCGAAGCGCCACCGTGGCGCCTCCGTGCGGCGGCAGCAAGGCGGCGGGCTCAATCCGCGCCGCGCCCGCCCTCGGCCGGCTCTGCGGCCTCGCCCTCGAAGCTGCGCCCCGAGCCCTCGACGGCGTCGGGACCGACGTCCGACGGTGATTCGGGATCCGCAGAGGCCCGCCCCTCCTCCGCAAGGGTCCGGTTGATTTGCGCCGAGTCGGGATCGTCGTCCGATCCGCTGGCCGACCCGCCCCTCAGGGAGCCGGAGCGGGTGTCGGACCCCGAATCGGTCCCGTCCAGGGCCTCGATCAATGCGTCGGCCCGGTGGCCCAGGTCCGGCTTCTCGCCCATGTCGGCCGCCTCGCGGGCGTCTTCATTGTCGACAGGCGTCTTGGGGGGCTGGTCGGTCATCGCGCGCTCCTGGGGTTCAGCCGAGTCAAAGTCGCAGACGCGGTTGCGGTTCCCCTTGATCCGACGCCGACAGCCCCGATCTAACGGCCATGATCCCGTTTTCAGTCCTCGACCTTTCGCCCATCGTCGAAGGCGGCGACGCCCGCCGCGCCCTCGACGAAACCCTGACCCTGGCCCAGGCCGCCGACCGGCTGGGCTATGAGCGCTTCTGGCTGGCCGAGCACCACAACATGCCCGGCATCGCCAGCGCCGCGACCGCCATCGTCATCGGCCACGTCGCGGCGGGCACCCGGCGTATCCGCGTCGGTTCGGGCGGGATCATGCTGCCCAACCATGCGCCGCTGGTCGTCGCCGAACAGTTCGGCACCCTGGCGACCCTGTTTCCGGACCGGATCGACCTGGGCCTGGGCCGCGCGCCCGGCACCGACGGCGCCACCGCCCGCGCGCTGCGCCGCTATTTCGAGGCCGCCGACCAGTTCCCGCGCGACGTCGTCGAGCTGATCCAGTGGTTCGAACCGGCCGCCGAGCACCAGCCCGTCCGCGCCGTTCCCGGCGCCGGCCTGCGCGTGCCGATCTGGCTCCTGGGCTCCAGCCTGTTCAGCGCCCAGCTGGCCGGACAGCTGGGCCTGCCCTACGCCTTCGCCAGCCATTTCGCGCCCGAACTGCTGCTGGAGGCCCTGGCCCTGTACCGGCGCGAGTTCACGCCGTCCGACCGGCTGTCCAAGCCGCACGCCATGGCCGCCATCAACGTCTTCGCCGCCGATACGGACGCCGAAGGCGTGCGCCTGTCCACATCGATGCAGCAGAGCTTCGCGCGCCTGACCACCGGCAAGCCGGGCAAGCTGCCGCCCCCGGTCGACGACATCCAGGCGGTGCTGACGCCCCAGCAGATCGCCGGCGCCAAGAGCCGCCTTATCTATTCGGCCGTCGGCGGGCCGGAGACGGTCAAGACCCAGATCGCCGACTTCATCGCCCTGACCGGCGTGGACGAACTGATGGTCACCGGCATGATGTTCGACAACGCCGCCCGCGTCCGATCCCTCGAGATCGTCGCCGATGTCCATGAGCAGCTCAGCCGGGCCGAGGCCGCCTAAAGCCTCGCCAGGAACTCCAGCAGCAGGGCGTTCACCTCGGCGGCGCGTTCCTGCTGGATCCAGTGGCCCGCGCCGGGCACGACCACCGAGCGCGTCAGGTTCGGGACCCAGTCCTTCAGGCCTTCCTCGTGCTGACCGGCGTAATGGCGCACGGGATCGTTCTCGCCGACCACGAACAGCGCCGGCTGGCCGATCTTCTGGCCCTGCAGGAAGGCCGTCAGGGCCCAGTTGCCGTCCAGCGCCCGATACCAGTTCAGCGGCCCGTCGAACCCGCCCGCCGTGAAGGCGGCGACATATTCCGCGAAATGGGCCGGCGTCATCCACGGCGGGGACGTCGCCGCATCGTCGATGGACTCAAGCAGGGACACCCCCTCGGGCATGAAGCCGGTCGAGCGCCGGTCCGCCGGCGTCGCCCCGTCATAGGCGAAGAACAGCTTCCTCAGCGTCATCGCCGGATCGGCGTCCAGCGCCTGGTGCGCGTCGGGCGCCTGGAACCGGTTGATGTAGAGCTCGCCCAGCCCCGCGCGCTTGGAGATCGCGGCCATGGCGGCGGTGGGCGGCCCCTTCGGCCGACGCGGCTGGAACGGCACCGACAGCCCCGCCACGGCGGTGAAGACGTCCGGCCTCAGCAGCGCGCAGTGCCAGGCCACCGGCGCGCCCCAGTCGTGACCGACCACGACGCAGCCATCCTCGCCCAGCGCCCGCACCAGATCGACCATGTCGCCGACCAGATGCAGGATCGAATAGGCCTCCACGCCGTCCGGCTTGTCGGTCCCGCCATAGCCGCGCATGTCCGGGGCCACGGCCCGGTAACCCGCCGCCGCCAAGGCCTCGACCTGGGCGCGCCAGCTGACGCCCAGCTCGGGAAAGCCGTGGATCAGCAGCACCAGCGGCCCCTCGCCCGCCTCCAGAACCTGCTGGGTCAGGCCGTCGGTCTTGATAAGCCGCGTCTGCATCGCCAACCTCCGGGCGGCCTTTTCGCCGCTCATGCATTAGGACGGACATGACCCGCCTCGTCACCTTCGCCGACGGTACGACCGTCCCCGCCCTGGGCCAAGGCACCTGGGAGATCGGCGACGATCCCGCCCGCCGCGACGCCGAGCAGGCGGCGCTGGCGCGCGGCATCGATCTGGGCATGACCCTGATCGACACGGCCGAGCTGTACGGCGACGGCCGCTCGGAACGCCTGGTGGGCGAGGTCATCGCCGGGCGCCGCGACGAGGTCTTCCTGGTCTCCAAGGTGAAGCCGGAAAACGCCTCCGAGATGAAGATGATGCTGGCCTGCGAGAAGTCGCTGGAACGGCTGGGCGTCGACCGGATCGACCTCTACCTGCTGCACTGGGAAGGCCGTGTGCCGCTGGAAGAGACCGTCGACGCCTTCCAGGAGCTGGTGGACGAGGGGATGATCGCCCGCTGGGGCGTGTCCAACCTGGACCTTCGTACGATGGAGCGGCTGGTCGACATCGACGGCGGAAACGACTGCGCCGCCAACCAGCTGCTCTACAACCTGGGCTCGCGCGGGGTGGAGTTCGACCTGCTGCCCTGGATGCAGGCGCGCGACATGCCGATGATGGCCTATTCGCCGCTGGGGCGCGGGGGTCTGCTGGAGCACCCTCTGATCGTGGACATCGCCAACCGCCACGACGCCTCGCCCGCTCAGGTCGCCCTGGCGGCCGTCCTGCGTCACGACGGCGTCATCGCCATTCCCAAGGCCTCGTCGGTCGAACATGTGGAAGCGAACGCGGACGCGCTGGACATCCGGTTCGACGCCGAGGACCTCGAGCGGCTGGACCACGCCTTCCCGCCCCCGACACACGAAACGCCGCTGGACATCATCTAGATATCTGGTCTTCTCTCGCGTTAAATCTTTAACGTGTAGAACTCAGTCTAGGCTCGCGGCTGAGTAGTTGGAGCGCGGAGATGAGCGAAACGAACATCGCCAAGGTTCTTGGCCTGGGCCTGGCCTTGCTTGTTCTTCCTCTTGCGGGATGCGGCGGAGGGGGCGGTGGCGGCGCGGGGAGCGGCGGCGTCGTTCCGCCACCACCGCCACCGCCACCGCCACCGCCACCGCCGCCACCACCTCCTCCGCCGCCGCCTCCTCCGCCGCCGCCGCCGTCCGTCACCTCCTCCGAGTACCTTCGGAACTATGGCTTGGCGAACATGAACGCCGAGGCGGCGTGGGAAGACGGCGCGACCGGAAACGGCGTGACCGTCGCCGTGGTCGATTCCGGGATCAGCTCGACCCAGGCCGACCTTCAGGGCCGGATCTCCGCAGCCTCCATCGACGTGGTGGCCGGCCGGAACACGCCCTATGTGGCCGACGACAGCCACGGCACCTTGGTTTCCGGCGTCATTGCGTCGAATTTCAACGGATTGGGCACGATCGGCGTCGCCTATCAGTCGACCATCCTGTCCATTCGAGCCGACGTCTCCGACTGCGACGACGAGAACACCGAAGTCTGCTTCTCCAGTTCGGATCTCGTCCGCGCGCTGGATTACGCGGTCGACAACGGCGTCAAGATCATCAACATGTCGCTCGGCGGCGAAGGGCGGCTGGGGGCCGCCTTCGAAGCCGCCCTTCTGAGGGCCGTGAACGCCGGCGCCGTGATCGTGGCCTCGTCCGGAAATGACGGCGAAAGCAACCCGGGCTGGCCGGCGCGCTACGCCGTCGATCCGCGCTTCGCCGGATCCGTGATCGCCGTCGGATCTCACAACGTCCAGGACGTCATGTCCGACTTCTCGAACCGCGCGGGCGTCACGCAGACCGCCTACATATCCGCGCCGGGGGAAGACGTCCTGACCGGCTGTAACGGAACGATCTGTTATCGCGTCAACGGCACGTCCTTCTCAGCGCCGCACGTGGCCGGCGCCCTGGCCCTGCTGCTGGACGCCTTCCCAAACCTGAGCGCGCGTCAGGCGCTCGCGATCCTCATCGACACGGCCCGGGACGCCGGCGACGCGGGGCCCGACATCGTCTACGGCCGCGGCCTGCTCGATCTGCAGCGGGCCTTCGCCCCGGTCGGCGCCAGCATGACGCGCTTGTCCGACGGGACCTCGATCATAGCCGAGCAGGAGCCCGGCAGCTTCATCGGCGGCGCATTCGGAGACGCCTTCGCCCGACAGGACGCCCTCAAGACGGTCCTATTCGACGCCTATAAGCGCATGTTCGCCGTCAACCTCGGCTCGGCCTATCCCACCGCCCCAGAACGCTCCTATCAGGCGGCGCCGTTCGAGCCCAGCCGAACCGCCACCCAGTCGATGACCATCCCGGGCGGGGGTCGTCTCAACCTGATTGCGTCCTTGCCGCAGGCGACGCCCGAGCCGATCGCGCCCCGGTACGATCTGACGCGCCAACCCTGGCTGGGCGACGAACCGCGACAGGAGGCGATGGTCGCCTTCGAGATGGGCCGGTTGGGCTTTTCCGCCTGGCAGGGTCGCGGCGGCGCCGCCTCGCCGTTCGAGAGCGGCGCCGGCGACGACTTCGCGGCCTTGGCCCAGGCCGACCATGCCGTGCGCGGCGTGGTGCGCCTCGGCTCCCTCGCGTTCTCGGCGGAGAATGGCGGCGGCGATCGCCGCATGCCGTTGCGCCAGGTCGAGGAGGACGCCTCGACCTACACGCGCGCCAGCCTGGCCTGGCGGGGTCACGAAGGCGGCCTGGCGTTCAGCGTCGGCCAGCTCGACGAACGCCTGGGGCCGTTGGGCGCCTTCATGCCGTCCAGCTCGGACTTCGCCATGCCGGCTCAGACCACCTTCTACGCCCTGGGCGGCGACTGGCGCCTGAGCCGCTGGGCGCGTCTGATCGGCGAGGGCGGCCTTGCAAGCACCGATATGGACGGCCGCTTCCTGACGATGGATCGCGCGGCGATCAGTTCGAACTGGCGGATCGGTATTCTGGGCGACTGTCGCGCCCTGTGCGATCAGCTCAGCTTCACCGTGTCCCAGCCGCTGCGCGTGGAGAGGGGCGTCTTCTCCGCCTATCTCGCGGACGTGCCGGTCGACTATTTCGACCCCCTGACCTTCTCGCGGCGCACCTTCTCGGCCACGCCAAGCGGCCGCCAGATCGATTTCACCCTGGGGGCGCGACGCCGCCTCGCGGATGGATCGACCCTGACGGTGACCGGCGTGGCCAGCCGGGAGTCCCGGCATGTGGCGAACGCCGCGCCCGCCGTGGCGCTGATCGGGGCCTGGCGTCGCACCTTCTGACCGAGGCCCGGACATGAAAAGAGGGGCTGGTTGGCCCAGCCCCTCCCTCATGCCTGAAATGGGCCCCTGGTCGCCGGGCGATCAGGCCGCCTTCTTCTCCGACGCGAACTTGCCGTAGAAGGTCTCGTTTTTGGCCGCCATGTCGCGCAGCAGCTGCGGGACCTTGAAGCGGTCGCCGTAGGTCGCGGCCAGACGGTCCGCCGTCTCGACGAACTTGGCCAGGCCGATGCCGTCGATCATGCTGATCGGGCCGCCGGTCCAGGGCGCGAAGCCCCAGCCCAGGATGGCGCCCAGGTCCGCCTCGCGCGGGTCGTCGATGACGCCCTCTTCCCAGCAGCGGGCCACCTCGACGGCCTGGCGATACAGCAGGCGCGTCTTCAGCTCGTCGATCTGGGCGAAGGCGGTCGGCTCTTCCGGCTTGTCGATGCCCTTGGTCCTCGGCGCCAGCTCGGCCAGGCCCTTCCACAGCGTCTTGGGCTTCTGCTCATAGTCGTAGAAGCCCTTGCCGTTCTTGCGGCCGAAGCGCCCGCCCTCGACCATGGTGGCGACGATCTGCTCGCCCTCGTTGGGGACGTATTTGTCGCCCAGGTCGGCCTTGGTCTGCTTGGCGATCTTGTAGGACAGGTCCAGGGCGACGTCGTCGTGCATCTCCAGCGGGCCGCGCGGCATGCCGGTCATGCGGCCGACGTTGTCGATCAGCGCCGGGCCGTAGCCCTCCTCCAGCATCGCCATGCCTTCCATCAGGAAGGTGGAGAAGCAGCGCGAGGTGTAGAAACCGCGGCTGTCGTTGACGACGATCGGGGTCTTCTTGATCTTCAGCACATAGTCCAGCGCCTTGGCGATCGCCGCCTCGCCGGTCTTTTCGCCCAGGATGATCTCGACCAGCATCATCTTGTCGACGGGCGAGAAGAAGTGGATGCCGATGAAGTCCTCGGGCCGCACCGAGGCCTCGGCCAGGCCGGTGATCGGCAGGGTCGAGGTGTTGGAGCCGAACACGGCACCCTCAACCAGCTGGGCCTCGGCCTTCTTGGTGACGTCGGCCTTGATCTCGCGGCTTTCGAACACGGCCTCGACCACCAGGTCCGATCCCTTGACGTGGTCATAGTCGGTCGTCGCCGTGACCAGGGCCAGGGTGGCGTCGAACTTCTCCTGCGTCATCTGACCGCGCGACAGGCGCTTCTTCAGCAGTTCCTCGACGTGGGCCTTGCCCTTGTCGGCGGCTTCCTGGGTCTGGTCGATCAACACCGTCTCGATGCCGGCCATGACCTGCACATAGGCGATGCCCGCGCCCATCATGCCCGCGCCCAGAACCGAGACCTTCTTGGGATCCGACTTCGGCACGCCACTGGGGCGCACCGCGCCCTTGTCCAGCTCCTGCTTGGACAGGAACAGCGACCGGATCATCGCCTGCGCCTGCGGCGTCATCAGGGTCTTGATGAAGTAGCGGGTCTCGATGCGCAGGGCCGCGTCCATCGGCACCTGCGTGCCTTCGTAGACGGCCTTCATCAGGTTCACCACGGCCGGATAGTTGCCGTAGGACTGCTTGCGCAGCATGGCGTTGCCGACCATGAAGTTCTGGATGCCGGCCGGGTGATAGGGGCCGCCGCCGGGCAGTTTGAACGACTTGTCGTCCCACGGCTGCACGGCCTTGCCGCCGTTCTTGATCCAGGCCTTGGCGGCCTCGACCGACTGGCCCTTCTCCACCACCTCATGGACGATGCCCGCGCCCTTGGCGTCGTTCGGGCGGAAGGACTTGCCCTCGCTCATCGCCATCATGGCCGCCTGGACGCCGATCAGGCGCGTCAGGCGCTGGGTGCCGCCGCCGCCGGGGAACAGGCCGACCTTGATCTCGGGCAGGCCCAGCTGGATCTTGTTGTCGTTCTCGACCACCCGGTAGTGGGTCGCCAGGGTGAACTCCAGCCCGCCGCCCAGCGCCAGGCCGTTGATCGCCGCCGCGATCGGCTTGCCCGAGGTCTCCAGCGCGCGGAAGGCGCCGTTCAGCGCCCAGCCGGCGTCGAACGCCTTCTGCAGGTCGCCGCCGCCCGACAGCACGCCGCCGGCCATGTCGCCCAGGTCCGCGCCGGCGCAGAAGCCCGACGCCTTGCCCGAGGTGATGACGGCGCCCTTGATGGCCTCGTCGGTCTTGATGCGTTCGACCAGTTCGGGGATTTCCTTCATCACCGAGGAGGTCAGGGTGTTCATCGAACGGCCCGGCACGTCGAAGACAATCGTAGCGACGCCATCGGCGTCGACGTCGATCTTGAAGTTTTCCATGTTCATTAGCTCCCGGATCAGACGCGTTCGATGACGGTGGCGGTGCCCATGCCGCCGCCGATGCACAGGGTGATCAGGGCGGTCGACTTGTTCGAGCGTTCCAGCTCGTCAAGCGCGATGCCGGTGATCATGGCGCCGGTGGCGCCCAGGGGGTGGCCCATCGAGATGCCGCCGCCGTTCACGTTCATCTTGGCGTGGTCGATGTTCAGGGCCTGCATGTAGCGCAGCACGACGGCGGCGAAGGCCTCGTTCAGCTCCCACAGGTCGATGTCGTCGGGGGTCATGCCCAGCTTGCCCAGGAGCTTGCGGGTCACATACTCCGGCCCCGTCAGCATGATCGACGGCTCCGAACCGATCGAGGCGCCGCCCAGGATCTTGGCGCGCGGCTTCAGGCCCAGGGCCTGACCGGCCTCCAGCGAGCCGATCAGGACGCCGGCCGAACCGTCGACGATGCCGGACGAGTTGCCGGGCGTGTGGACGTGGTTGACGCGCTCGACCTCGGGGTAGCGCTGGTTGATCACGCTGTCGAAGGCCATTTCGCCCATCATGGCGAACGACGGATTCAGACCGCCCAGGGCCTGCATGTCCGTATTCGGGCGAATGGTCTCGTCGTGATCCAGGATCGTCAGGCCCAGCTGGTCCTTGACGCCGATGACCGAATTCTTGAACCGGCCCTCGGCCCAGGCCTTGGCCGCGCGCTTGTGGCTCTCGACCGAATAGGCGTCCACGTCGTCGCGGCTGAAGCCGTATTTGGTCGCGATCATGTCGGCCGAGACGCCTTGCGGCACGAAGTAGGTCGGGAAGGCTGCGGCCGGATCGGTCGGCCAGGCGCCCATGTCCGAGCCCATGGGCACGCGGCTCATGACCTCGACGCCGCCGCCGACGGCGAAGTCGGCCTCGCCGGACTTCACCTTGGCGGTGGCCATGTTCACGGCTTCCAGGCCCGAGGCGCAGAAGCGGTTGATCTGCACGCCGGCCGTGTCCTGCGACCAGCCCGCCGACAGCACCGCCGTGCGGGCGATGTCGGCGCCCAGTTCGCCTACGGGCGTGACGCAGCCCAGGATGACGTCGTCGACCTTGGAGGTGTCCAGATCGTTGCGATCGCGCAGGGCCTCCAGCACCTGGGTCGCCAGGCTCAGGCCGGTGACCTCGTGCAGCGAACCGTCCTTCTTGCCCTTGCCGCGCGGCGTGCGGACGGCGTCGAAGATATAGGCGTCAGCCATGGGTGCGTCTCCTTTGAGGACGGATTCCTCGCCTGCCGCCAAGAACCCTACGTTTACGTCAACGTCAAGTAAGAAGCCGCGTGATGCGACGCCAGGGCCGAGGCCGCGGACGAGACAACGCGCCTGCCCGGCATCGGTGGCAGGGTGCGATTGCGTGCAGAGAAGAACGACTCTCACCTAGCTGAGCCGTGGGAACGCCGGCCGGCCTGACGGCTTTCCGCCTTCGCAACGCCAAGGAGGACTCCCATGCCCCAGACCTATGAAGAGATGGACGCCATCGCCATGCTGAAGGCCGACCACCGCAAGGTGGAGGACATCTTCGAGCAGTTCGAGAAGGCCAGCGGCAAGGACCGCAAGCAGAAGCTGGCCGAACAGGCCTGCCTGGAGCTGAAGGTGCACACCATCATCGAAGAGGAGATCTTCTATCCGGCCTGTCGCGGCCAGATCGACGACTCCGATCTTAATGAGGCCTATGTCGAGCACGACGCCGCCAAGACGCTGATCAACGAGATCGAGGCCGGCGGTCCGGACGAGGCCTTCTACGACGCCAAGGTCAAGGTGCTGTCCGAAATGATCGAGCACCATGTCGAGGAGGAGGAGAAGCGCTCCGAAGGCATGTTCAGCCAGGCCCGCGCGGCTGGCCTCGACATGGACGCCCTGGCCGATCAGATGCGCGCCCGCAAGAAGACCGCCACGGCCGAGCTGAAGGGCCACCCGGAAATTCCCGCCGAAACCCGCACCTTCCAAGGCGACGACGTCGACAGCGCCCTGGCCGACGAACCGATCGCGCCGTCCCGCCCGGCGGACGACATGGGCGCGCTGCGATAAGCTTCAGCGCGCCCGGCCAGCCGTCAGTTCAGGCGGCTGGCCCCGCCCCGGATGACGCAGGCATAGTCGCGCGCAGGCTGGCCGGACTGGGAGCCCGTCGGCTGGAGAATGCCGTCCCGCTCGGTGCATTGAGCCTGAAGGCGATCCATCTCGACCTGATAGCGGCTGGCGCCCTCGCCGGTGGCGCATCCGGCCACGAGGGGAAGCGCGAGGACGGCGAACGAAAGCATGACGCGCATGGCGTACTCCCTGAAACAGCCCCCGTCGCAGACTACCGCGCCGCCGCCAGTCTGACCAGCTTGCCGTCGTCCTCGTCGGTGATCGCCCACACGGCGCCGTCCGCCCCGACGGCCACGTCGCGCACCCGCGCGCCGAGGTCGCCCAGAAGCCGCTCCTCACCGATCACGCGGTCGTTCTCGATGACCAGCCGGGCGATGTGCTGGCCGCCCAGGCCGGCGACGAGCAGGTTCCCGTCCCATTCGGGGAACATCGTGCCCTGATAGAAGGTCGCGCCGCCCGGCGCGATCACCGGATCCCAGTAATAGACCGGCTGCTCGGTCCCCGCCTTCTGCGTCACGCCGGCGTTGATCGGCCCGCCGGCGTATTCGACGCCATAGGCCACGTCGGGCCAGCCGTAGTTCAGCCCGGCCTTGTCCAGATTGACCTCGTCGCCGCCGCGCGTGCCGTGCTCGATCGTCCAGATCGCCCCGGTGCCCGGCTGGACCGCGATCCCCTGCACGTTCCGGTGCCCCAGGCTCCAGATCTCGGGCCGGGCGCCGTCGCGTCCCACGAACGGATTGTCCTGCGGAACCGAGCCGTCGGCGTTGATGCGGATGGTCTTGCCCATGTGCGAGCCCAGGTCCTGCGCCTGCGGCCGCATCGGTCGGTCCGAACGCTCGCCCAGCGTGATGAACAGGCGTCCCGCCGGGTCGAAGGCCAGCGAAGACCCGAAATGCTTGTCGCCGTCATAGGTCGGCAGGGCGCGGAAGATGACCTGGACGTCGTCCACCCGGTTGCCGGTCCCCGACAGCCGGCCGCGCGCGACCGAGGTGGCGTTTCCGCCCTCGCGCGGCTCGGCATAGCTCCAGTAGATCATGCGGTCGCGCGCGAAGTCGGGCCCGACGACCACGTCCAGCAGGCCGCCCTGGCCCCGCGCGTCCACCGGCGGCAGGCCCTGAACCGGCGCGCCGATCGTGCCCTGGCCCGTGACGATCCTCAGCCGACCCGGCTTTTCCGTCACCAGCCACCGTCCGTCCGGCAATGCGGCCAGACCCCACGGATGCTCCAGCCCCGACGCGACCACGGTGTGGCTGATCGCCCGCTCGGTCCGCACTCCCGGCGCGCGCGTCTGGCCGGCGAAGGCCGGCTGCTGGTTCGCGCCGTTGGCCGGCCGCGTCTCCAGCGGCGCGCCCGCCGGCGCGCTGTCCGAACCGCCGGTTTCTCCGTTCGCGCCGCAGGCGGCGGCGAGGACCAGGAGGGAGGTGGAAGCAGCGGCGAGGATCAGGCGCATCTTGGGTCTCCAGTCGGGAAGGCGCGCAACGCGACCGGCATGTTTCCAGCGTTACCGCCCGCGCGTCCAGCCGTCCCGCGCCCGATCGCCGCATCCATTGCGCCGAGACGACTTGAACCCGACGCCCGACGGCGATATAGGCACGCCTCCCTTCGCGCCGGCTTGCCCGCGCGGGGCCCGGCGGCTGGGTAGCTCAGATGGTTAGAGCGGTGGATTCATAACCCACAGGTCGGCAGTTCGATCCTGCCTCCAGCCACCAAAACCTCCGAAACTGGCGCATGAAGCGCCGCCGCGATTATTCCGGGGACCAGGCTATGGTCTGCTGACGGCGCAGCTGGTCGGCCGCCAGGGCTTGCTCTTGCGGCGTCAGTTCAGCGGGACGGCACCGCCGAACCGGGAAGCGGGAGCCGGTGACATTCTCATTGCGGCAAACCAGGCGGCGGCCCGCCTGGCGTTCTTCAGCCGCAGTGGGCGCGGGCGCGGTCGCAGAGAGGCGGACCGCGGTGGTCGAAGGGGTCCGGTCCTCCACAGGGGTCGGCAGAGAGGTCGTTTGGCCGGCGAGCGCCAGCATCAGCGCGAGAACGATCATGAGCGGCTCCTTTGCATGCCGATGGTATGTCGACAGGAGCATTCTCCACAATCCCGGCCTTCGTCCATCGAAAAGCGCCCCCGCGCCGTTCCAGCGTCTTGGAGGCGCGCGACATCCACCATGGGGCTCGACGCCTCGATATCGGTCACGCCAGAATAGGCCCATGACGGCGACGACCGGGCGCTCACGGTGCTTTTGACGATCGGGACGATCGCCGCGCCTCGGCGATCGGCATCCTGATCGGCTTCGGCGTGGCGATGGCCGGCCTCTTCATCTCATAGCGCCGGCAACCTCCGCCGAATCTCCGCGTTCAACGGCCAAGCCCGACCTTGACCGGAGATTTCACATGAGCCTGCGCGCCCGAACCGTCCTCGCCGCCGTCGCCGCTCTGTCGCTGGGGACCGTGGCCTGCACCGAGACCGAACAGGACCGCGCCGAGGTTCAGGCCGAGGCCGCCGGCGATCAGGCCCAGGACGCCGCCGCCCGCGCGGGCGAGGTGCTGGAGGCCGGCGCCATGAAGGCCGCCCAGGCGGTCGAGAGCGGAGCCGGAAAGGTCGCGGGCGAGCTGGAAGAGAACCAGTCCGAGGCGGCCGCCGAGGGCCGTCCCGGCGCCATCGATCCCGCGACGGACCAGCGCGTCCCCGCCAACTGAGGCCGCGCTCAGCCGGCGGCGGCTGCGTCCCTGGCGGCCGCCGGGGCGCCTTCCGCCAGCAGGGCGTCGATCAGCGCCCGCGCCTCGGGCCCGTCCCAGTCCGCCTCGCCCGACAGGGCGGCGCGGATGCGGCCCTGCCGGTCCAGCAGCACCGTCTGCGGCATCTTGCCCTTGCCCGGAAACTCGAACGGCAGCTGGAAACGCGTGTCGCTGTAGAAGGGCAGCGGCCGGTGCGCGTCGATGAAGGTCTTGGCCTCGTTCACCGCCTGCGGCGTCGCATCGACGTTGACGGGCAGGACGATCATGTCCTCCCGGTCCGAATAGCGCCGCGCCAGCGCCGCCAGCGTCGGCATCTCCTCACGGCACGGCGCGCACCACATGGCCCACAGATTGACCACGGCGACCTTGCCGCGGAAGGCGTCGAACCGCACCGCCGTGCCGTGGTGGTCGCGGAACACATAGTCGGGCGCCGCCGGCGTGGCGGCGGGCGTCTCCAGCGCGGCCAGCGGCCCCACGGCGAAGCGCGCCAGGTCGCTTTTCGGGGCCGATGCGGCCGGATCGGCCGGTTGCTCTTGCGCGTCACGGCGGTGATTGGCGTATAGCGACATCGCCACGCCTCCCACGCCGGCGACGGTGCTGACCAGCACCAGCCCGCCGACCACCGCCCAGATCGCCTTCCTCGAGCCGCTCATGACCGACCAGACCTCTTCCGACGCCACGCTTGACGGCGGTTCGACTGCGCCCCTGAAGCCCGCGGGTCAAGACATGTGGGGCGGACGCTTTTCGTCGCGCCCCGCCGAGATCATGCAGGCGATCAACGTCTCCATCGGCGTGGACCGGCGCCTGTGGGCCCAGGACCTGGCCGGATCGCGCGCCCATTGCCGCATGCTGGCCAGACAGGGAATCATCCAGCAGGCCGACGCCGACGCCATCCTGGGCGGGCTGGACGCCGTCGAGGCCGAGATCGTGGGCGGGACCTTCCCCTTCCGCGATCAGTTCGAGGACATCCACATGAATGTGGAGGCGCGCCTGAACGAACTGATCGGCGAGCCCTCGGGCCGCCTGCACACGGCGCGCAGCCGCAACGACCAGGTGGCGCTGGACTTCCGCCTGTGGGTCCGCGACGCCTGCGACCGCAGCGTGGCGCAGCTGAAGGCGCTTCAGTCCGCGCTGCTGACCCGCGCCGAGCAGCACGCCGGCGACCTGATGCCGGGCTTCACCCATCTGCAGACCGCCCAGCCGGTGACCCTGGGCCATCACCTGATGGCCTATGTGGAGATGTTCGGCCGCGACGCCGGCCGCTTCGCCGATGCGCGGGCCCGCATGAACGAAAGCCCGCTGGGCGCCGCGGCCCTGGCCGGATCGCCCTTCCCCATCGACCGCCACATGACGGCGGCGGAACTGGGCTTCGACCGGCCCATGGCCAACTCGCTGGACGCCGTGTCGGACCGCGACTTCGCGCTGGAAAGCCTGGCCGCCGCCTCGATCACGGCCGGCCACCTGTCGCGCCTGGCCGAGGAGATCGTGGTCTGGATGACCCCGATGTTCGGCTTCGCGACCCTGCCCGACGACCTGACCACCGGCTCGTCGATCATGCCGCAGAAGCGCAACCCCGACGCCGCCGAGCTGGTGCGGGCCAAGACCGGCCGCATCATCGGGTCGCTGCTCGCCCTGTCCACGGTGATGAAGGGCCTGCCGCTGGCCTATTCGAAGGACATGCAGGAGGACAAGCCGCCGGTCTTTGAGGCGTTCGACGCCCTGGACCTGGCGCTGAACGCGATGACGGCCATGGTCGCGGCCCTGCGGCCGAACACCGCGCGGATGGCGGCGGCAGCGGGCGCGGGCTTCTCGACGGCCACCGACCTGGCCGACTGGCTGGTGCGCGAGCTGAACCTGCCGTTCCGCAAGGCGCACCACGTCACCGGCGCCGCGGTCAAGCGGGCCGAGGCCCTGGGCGTGGACCTGGCGCAACTGCCGCTGGAGGAAATGCGAGAACTTGAGCCGGGGATCACCGAAGCGGTTTACAAGGTGCTCTCGCCCGAGGCCTCCTGCGCCAGCCGTCAAAGCTTTGGGGGAACCGCGCCGGAACAGGTCCGCGCGCGCATCGCCGACTGGAGTAAGCGCTTGTGATCACGTCCGCCAAGAAGTCCCTGCTCGTCCTGGGCGCCCTCGCCCTCATGACCGCCGGCTGCGGCCGAATGGCGGACCTCGAGGCGCCGCGTCGCGAGACCGAGCGTGCGCCGCGCGACCGCAACGCCCCCGCCCTGCCCGAGCCGGCCACCGTCAACCGCCCGTCCAGCAGCGTGCCGATCGACGGCGGCCCCACCAATCCGATCGGCGCCGGCGCCGCCCAGAATGAGCCTCGCTAGTTGCACCATTTCGATCTGAAGGACGGCGTCCTCAGCGCCGAGGGCGTCTCGCTGGAGACCATCGCCGACGAGGTCGGCACGCCCGTCTACGTCTATTCCACCGCCACGCTTAAGCGGCACTACGGACTGCTGCGCGCCGCCGCCGACGCCCACCGCGACGCCCTGGGCGAGGCCCTGATCGCCTTTGCGGTCAAGGCCAACTCCAACCTGTCGGTCCTGGCGACCATGGCCAAGCTGGGCTCGGGGGCCGACACGGTGTCGGAGGGCGAGATCCGCCGCGCCCTGGCCGCCGGGATCCCGGCCGAGCGGATCATCTTCTCCGGCGTGGGCAAGACCGACGTGGAGCTGGCCTTCGCCATCGGCGTCGGCGTGCGCCAGATCAACATCGAATCCGGCGCCGAACTGGACCGGCTGATCCAGATCGCCGCCGCCATGGACGCCAGCCCGGCCGTCGCCGTGCGGGTCAATCCGAACATCGGCGCCGGCGGCCACGCCAAGATCACCACCGGGGGCAAGGGCGACAAGTTCGGCGTGCCGGTCGAAGAGGCGCTGGCCCTCTACGCCCGCGCCTCGGCCTCGCCCCATGTGACGCCCGTGGGCCTGGCCTGCCATATCGGCAGCCAGATCACCGACCTGGCCCCGCTGGAGGCCGCCTTCCGCGTCCTGGCCGAGATGACGCTGACGCTGCGCGGCCAGGGCTGCGCCGTCACCCGGCTGGACCTGGGCGGCGGGCTGGGCGTGCCCTACGCCGGCGGCGCCGCGCCGCCCTCGCCCGCCGACTATGTCGCCATGGCCGCCCGCGTTCTGGCCGGGCTGGAGGTCGAGGCCGCCTTCGAGCCGGGCCGTCTTCTGGCGGCCAACGCCGGCGTATTGGTCAGCCAGGTGATCCAGGTGACCGAGCGCTCCGACGGCCGGCGGTTCCTGGTGCTGGACGCGGCCATGAACGACCTAATGCGTCCGGCCCTCTACGACGCCTTCCACGACATCGTCCCCGTGCGGCCACGTCCCGGCGCCGCCCGGCCCTACGACGTGGTCGGCCCGGTGTGCGAGACCGGCGACACCTTCGCCCGCGACCGCGCCCTGCCCGTGCTGGAGGCCGAGGATCTGGTCGCCTTCACCGGCGCCGGCGCCTATGGCGCGGTGATGGCCAGCGAATACAACAGCCGTCCGCTGGTCGCCGAGGTCCTGGTCGACGGCGACAAATGGGCCGTCATCCGCCCGCGCCCGACCTATGAGGAGATGCTCGACCGCGAGCCCTTCGCCGACTGGCTCTGAGCGGGACTGTCGGGACCGATAGTCTCGATACAGCGGGGACATGGGCGGCGGCGACTGTCGGGACGTCGCCCGGGAACGACGCGCCTGATCGGGCCCTTGGATTAGACTCCAGACAGCCGATTTAGACGGCGCCGGTCTTTGACATCGAAATTGCCCCGTTCCGTCTTTCCGGGCCGTCCGGAAGACGAACCCGGAAACCCGGAGGCTTGCGTCCGGCGTGAGACGAGTCGGGCGGCGTGACGGCGGGCCTGGGTTCCGGGTTCTACGCTATGCTCAGCCCTGGATGGCGGATTAGGGAATCAGGGCCGGCCCATCCTTCCTTCTCGCCCGCGTTTTCACGTCACGCGAGACTCCGGGGACGGTCAGTCCAGCGCGCAGATGTCCGGCAGGCCGCGCAGCCCCCCGGCGTGGTCCAGGCCGTAGCCGACCAGGAACCGGTTCGGCGCCTCCCAGCCGACGAAGTCGGGCTCCGGCGCCCGGGGCCTGGGCCAGGGCTTGCGGGCGAAGACGCAGGTCAGCACCTCGGACGCCCCGCCCTCGCGCGCGATCCGGACCGCCTCGGCCAGCGACAGGCCGGTGTCGAACACGTCGTCCAGGATCAGCACCCGCCGCCCGGCGATCGGCCGCTGGAACGGCGCACGGACGTCGATCGCGCCCCGGCTGGTCTTGTCGTCGCCGTAGGAGGCCAGCCACAGGGCGTCGAAGCGGACGTTCCGGCCGACCCGGGCCAGGGCGCGCGTCAGGTCCGCGGCGAACCACAGGCCGCCGGTCAGCAGCACGGCCGCCACGGTGTCGTCGTCGATCGCCGGCGCGATGCGCCGGGCCAGGTCGGCGACGATGCGGGCGATCTCCGCCTCGGGCAGCAGGACGGTCGGCGTCGGGGAGGTGTCAGCCATGATGGGAGGCCGATACCGCCTCCCCGTGTGCGCTGTCCACCACCGGGATCGGTCGCGCATCCACCGGCGCGCCGCCGCGACCGCCCACGCCGGGCGCCGAGGCGGGGCGAAGGCCCCGCGCCTCGGCCGTCGCTGGCGCGTGATCCGAGGCCGTGTGGGCGGTCTGCAGCGCCGCACGGGGCGTCGGGGCGTGCGCTGCGCCATGATCGGCCGGGGCGGGACGGTCCTGCTCGTGCGAGGGCTTCGGGCCGTGCGCGGGTTCGGACGCTGTCGCGCCGCCGGCGAAGTTCACGCCGATGTCCGCGGCGTGGCCGCCGGGATCCGGGATCAGAACGGCGAAGCCCTGCACCTTTCCGGGCAGGACCGGCGCGGCGTCGATGCGGACGATCCGGAAACCGACTTCCGCGCCGTGTTCGTCCAGCAGGGCCACCCGCACCGGCGGGGCGACGATCTCCTCGTCGCGCACATTGCGCAGGGCGCCCGCCACCAGAACCATGCCGGGCCGGTCCGGCGCCTCGCGCGCGCTCATGGCCTCGAAGTCCAGGCCGACCGGGTTCACCGGCGCCCCGACCATCGCATAGGCGGCCGCCGCGCGCGGAAAGGCGTCGACGACCTCGACCCGGAACAGCCAGGCCGAGGCCAGAAGGCCCACGAAGACGCTGGCCATCG